>DWWE01000050.1 GCA_019119835.1 Candidatus Gemmiger stercoravium
GGCGCCCAGAAGGTCAGCCCCTTGTAGATGTTCCGGTCGCCGCGGGCGCTGGCCTCGTTGTACTTGGCCCGGCCTTCCAGCCCGATCACCCGGCCGATCCGCTCCATCAGTTCCGGGTCGAAGGCGGCCCCCAGCCCGATGGCCTGGGGGAACATGGTGGCCACCCCCGCCCGGGCCACGCCGTGCAGCGCTTCGTTCCACCAGTTGTAGGCCGGCACCCCCAGCCGGGGGATGGCCGGCGCGTCGTACCGCAGCTGGGAAGCCTGCTCCTCCAGCGTCATCTGTTCCACCAGCGCCCGGGCGCGGGCCTGGGCTTGCGCTCTGTCCATCATCGTCACTCCCTGGCCGCGGCGGCAGCCGGCGCGCCGCGGCATTTTTCTTCAGTGTAGCCTTTGGGGCGGGGTTTTGCAAGGGGTTTTGCAAGGGGTTTTGCCAAACGCCCGAAAATTTCAAAATTGACCGCCGACCCCGCCGCGCAAAAAAGCCCCCGTCCCAGGGGGACGGGGGCTCAGATCGCCGGAATTGCCGGCGCCCTTCGGCCCGCCGGCGGGGCGGGCGGGGGCCGGGTCAGCGGGTGCGCTTATACCTCGAACCAGTCGGCAAAGCCCATCTTGATGAGGTTGTCGCGGCTGATCTTCAGGCTCTCGAAGGGATCGCGGCCGTAGCAGTCGTCCTGCTCGATGAGGAAGTACTCGCTGCCGCCTTCCAGGCCGGCTTCGATGCAGGCTTTGATGGGCAGGGTGCCCTCGCCCACCTCGGCAAACTGGACGGCGCCGGTGAAGGCGTCCATGAAGGTCTTGGCGTCGAACTTGCCTTCCGGCATCTTGACTTCGCCGATGCGGTAGTCCTTCAGGTGCAGCAGGCGGATGCGGCCGGCGTACTTCTTGATGAAGGAGACCGGCTCCTCGCCGCCGCGGTGGATCCAGTGGGTGTCCAGCTCGAAGCCGATGTTCTTGGTGTTGTCCTTGATGATGTCCAGCAGGTACTTGCCGTCATAGCGGACAAACTCCACATGATGGTTGTGGTAGTACAGGTCGATGCCTTCCTCTTTCAGCCTGGCGGCCATCTCGTCGGCTTCCTTGGCGAAGTCCATGGCCTTCTGGTAGCTGCCCATGCAGGTCATCGGCAGCATGCCGATGCGCAGCATGTCGCAGTCGAGGGTGCGGCAGTCCTCGACGATCTTCTTGAAGTCGTCGGGGTTGTTGAGGAACTCGCCGGGCATGCCGGGGACCATCGGGGCCACCGAGGCGGTGCAGGAGGACACCTTCATCCCCAGTTCGTCGATGGCTTTGCGGAAGCCCGCCACGTTTTCGGGGGTCATGGGCACCTGGGAGATCTCGATGCAGTGGTAGCCCAGGTCGGTGAGCTTCTGCATCGACTCAAAGGCGTCGAACTTGGGCATTTTGTTGGGGGCAATGGTGCTCATCTGAACACCGATCAGACCTTTTTTCATGAATATCTCCTTTCAGCAGGGGCACAGGGCGGCGCGCTCAGTCCCGGGTGGGGAACTTGCCCTCGGCCTCGATGCGCTTGTTCAGCTCGGCGGCGTACAGCTCCGGGTCCACGGGGTTGTCCACTTCCTTGCCCAGCCAGCTGGACAGCTGGATCGCGTTGGCCAGGTTGACGCCGTTGATGCCGTCCGAACCGGGGGCCAGCAGCGGGGCGCCTTCCAGGATATGCAGGGCGAAGTTTTCCATGACGGTGGTATGCTGGAAGCCCCAGCCGTCGGTGTTCTCGAACTCTTCGGTCTCGTACAGGCCGCCGGCGGCGTTGCCCATGGTCAGCATGGCCACTTCCATCATGGTCATGGTCTCGTTCATCTCCGGCTCGCTCTTCTTCATCCGGTAGATGGTGGCCTTCTTGCTGTCCTCCACCACGATCTTGCCGGCGTCCAGGTCGATCTCCAGCCGGTCGGTGCCGATGGCGTCATGGGTGCAGGTGATGAAGCTGCCGGTGGCGCCGTTGGGGTACTGGGTCACGACGGTGACGTCGTTTTCCACAACGATGTCCCGATGGCAGCCGTACAGGCACTTGGCATAGACCTTGTTGGGGATGCCGCAGATCCACTGCCACAGGTCCAGCTGGTGGGGCGCCTGGTTGACCAGCACGCCGCCGCCTTCGCCGCCCCAGGTGGCGCGCCAGTCGCTCTGGCGGTAGTAGCTGTCCGGCCGCCACCAGGTGTTGATGATCCAGTTGGAGCGGCGGATCTCGCCCAGCTCGCCGGAAGCGACGATCTCCTTGATCTTCTGGTACAGCTTGTTGGTGCGCTGGTTGAACATGATGCCGAAGGCCACGTCGGGATGGGCGGCCGCGCAGGCGTTCATGGCCAGTACGTCCTTGCCGCGCACGCCGGCGGGCTTTTCCACCAGCACGTTCATGCCGTGCTCCAGGCAGTAGATGGCGATTTCATGGTGCAGGTAATGGGGCACGGTGGTGATGACCGCGTCCACATTGCCGGAGGCGACCATCTCCTTCCAGTCCTTGTAGAAGGGGATGTCGGGGTATTTTTCCTTGCACATCTTCTCCTTTTCGGGGTCGATGTCGCACAGCGCACCCAGGGCGCAGTGGGGCGGGCAGGGCGCGGCGGGCATACCGGGCATGCCGCCGGTGCCGGTGAGGAAGCCGGCGTAGGCGCCGCCCTGGGCGCCGATGCCGATAAGGCCGAAACGAATCTTCTTGTCCATGAGAGGTTCTCCTTTCCTTTGTTGCGTGGGGGGTCAGTGGATGCTATCCAGGATGCGGCACAGCGCGTGGTACTGCATACCGTAGGCTTCCGCGCCGTCCTTGGCCTTGTTTTCCCGGATGATGTTCGCCGTGTCGGCGGTCTCCAGGGTCTTGAGGGTGTCAAACAGGACCAGGTGGGGTTCCAGGGTCAGGAAGCCCTCGTAGCCTTCCTGCTCGATGGCACGGGTCAGCAGTTTCTGGATCTTGCCTTCGCCGGTGCCGCACAGCACGTTTTCGTTGTGGACGTGGACTGCGTCCTTGATGTGGATGTACTCGATGTAGGGCTGCAGCATATCCCAGCAGACCTCGGTGTCCTGGCCGCACTGGACGAAGTTGGCGAAGTCGAAGGCGCTGCGGAACACCGGGGAGCCCAGCGTCTGCATCAGGTCCAGGCACCGGGCGCCGGTGTCGCCGTAGATCTCCTTCTCGTTCTCATGCAGCAGCACCACGTCGTTTTCCTCTGCCACCGCGATGAACTGGCGCAGCTTGTCGATCACCTGGGTGCGGTAGTCGGCGGGGTCCTCGTCCTTGGGCATGTAGAAGCTGAACATCCGGATGTAGCGGCAGTCCAGCAGGTGGGCGATCTCGCACAGCGTCTTGAGCTGGGCCAGCTGTTTCTGGAAGCCGGCTTCGTCCTTGATGTCCACCTTGCCGATGGGCGAACCCAGCGAGGACACCCCCACCCCGGCCGCCTTCAGGCGGGGCAGCAGCTTTTCTTTCACCAGGTCGGGGGTGTAGTCGGCCACGCCGATGCCGTCGGCCGAGCGCAGCGAGATGTAGTGCATCCCCAGGTCGGTGACCGTCTTGAGCTGAACGTCAAAATCCGCGCTGATCTCGTCGGCAAAGCCGGAAATTCTGATCTTTTCCTTCATGGATTTCCTCTCCTTCTTAGTGGAAAGGGTGCGGCGCCGCCGGCCGGTCCGGCCGGAAAGACACAACACCCCGCATACCATAACTATACCATACCTGCGCCGTCGGCGGCAATGCACAACTTCCCCAACTTATCCGGAGAATTTTGGCGACATTTTCTATATTCCCTGTCACAAAAACGAAACTTTTGTGCCGTCTGCACAAGGAAAGGCAAAAAACCGCCCCGGCGGCGGGCCGGGGCGGAGGGTTCCGGGTTTTTGCCCCTTGTGCAGCGCAGCGCAGCGGGCGGAGGTCACGGCTCCAGCGTGAATGTGATGGGGCCGGGGGCGTCGGGGGTGAAGGTGATCTCCCAGAGCCCGTCGTGGCGCCGGGCGCAGCCGGCCGGCGCCGAGGCGGTGAGGCGGACCGCGCCGGGGGCCAGCGCCGCCAGCAGGGTGAACCGGCCGGGGCGGGTGGCGTCCAGCTCGGCGGTCAGGCCGGTGTGGTCCGGCCGCCAGGACGCCCGGCGCACAAAGGTGTCAAAGCCGGTGGTCAGGGTGCCGGGGCGGTAGTAGGCGGCGTACCAGTGGACCACCGGGGCGGACAGGCCGCCGAACTGGTGCCAGCCCGCGCCCCGGCCGCTCTCGATCATGAAATGCTCGAAGCAGTGGTAGCTGCGGGCGCACTCGGTCTGCCAGAGCCGCAGCGCCGTGTCGGCGATGCGGAAGGCGAAGTCGGCCAGGCCGGCGTCCAGCGCGGCCTTGAAGAACATCCACTGGTAGGGCATCCAGACCGCGCCGTTCCAGTAGCCGTCCTGCCGGTAATAGGGGGCGCTTTGGTCCACGGTGGACAGGCCGCAGCGGCTCCACAGCCGGGTATCGTCCTGCAGTTTGGCCCACAGCCCCGCGGCCTGGTCCGGCGTGCAGGCCCCGGCGAAGAGGGGCGAAGCCCCGCCCAGGCCCATGTTGAAGTTGACCCCGTTTTCGTCCCGCAGCAGCCCCTGCGGCTGCCCGGCCCGGTCGTGGAGCAGGTAGCCGAAGTAGCCGGCCTGGCCGTCCCAGGCATGGCGCTGCAGCGCGTCGGTGAACCGGCGGGCGTCGGCCTGCAGGGCGTCGGCCTCCCCGTCCCGGCCAAGGCGCCGGGCCGTGTAGGCCAGGATGCGGGCGCAGCGGATCGCGTGGGCGGTGGTGATGACAGGCGTGCAGCACCCTTCCAGCCCGCGGCGGTGGACCTCCCGCTGGGGCGGGTAGTCGTCCCACCCGCCGGAGTTGTAGAAGTAGTCCCAGGGGCGCAGCAGCCCGCCGGCCAGGTCGGCGGTGGTGGACCCTTCCGCCTGGCCGGTGAGGAAGGCGTAATACCGCCGCAGCCGGGGGTAGCAGGCGGCGGCCAGTTCCAGGCTGCCGGTGCGGTTGAGCAGCTCGGCAAACAGGTAGAACTGGGTGGGGACCAGCGAACCGTGGAAGATGAAGGCGGCCTCGTCGTCCTCCACAGGGGTGAGGTAGGCGTTGAGGCAGTCGAAGGCCCGGCGCAGCGAATACTGGGCCAGCCCGATGCCGATGAAGCCGGAGTCCCAGGTATACAGGCTGTCCCACCAGCGGCCGGGGGTGTTGTGGCGGATGTACTGCCCCCGGGTGTAGACCGGGTAGACCACGTTGGTACACAGCACCGCCTGCATGAGCTGCTGGCCCAGCTGCAGCCCCCGGCCGGCGGGCAGGGCGGGCGGCGGGGCCAGCGCGGCGGCGGCCGCCTGCCAGGCGGCGGCGAAGCCCCCGGCCCCCAGGGCGGCCAGCCGGCGGCAGCAGGCGGCGGCCGCCGCGGGGGTGTCGGCGCAGCAGACCGCGCCGTAGATCACCCGGGTCTCGCCGGGGGCCAGCGGGATGGGCCGCTGGAAGACGTTGGCATAGTGCCCCCGGCCGTTGCCCCGCAGGGTGGCGGAGACATGGTCGTGGACGGTGTAGCGCAGGAAGATGTCCAGCTCGTCGTTTTCGATCTGGCGCAGTTCGGCCGGCGCCCAGGTCCACAGCAGGCCGTAGCATTCCCGGATGTGGGGGTACTGCAGGGTGAGGAAGCCCTCGTCGGGGTGGGGGTCCAGGGCGGGGCGGGCGCCGGGGCCCCGCAGCCCGATGTGTACCGCCTGCCGCCCGGCCCGGTCGCAGAGGACCAGGCAGTCCAGCTGGGGGCAGCCGGTGCCGGCGCCGGCAAGGGTCAGCAGGCAGTCGCCGGCGGGCAGCGGGCCGGCCAGCGGCGCCCAGGCCATGGCCGGGGTTTCGGCGGGGGGCAGCGGCAGGGGGCTTTGCCCCGCCGGGCCGGACACCGTGAAGCCGGCCGCCGCCGGGCCGGGGTTGCGGTAGCGCACCCCCAGCCAGGGTTCTTCCAGCGCCGCCGGCAGGGTGAAGCGGTAGCTGGCGGCGTCTCCCGCGCCGTCCGGCCGGGGGCGGGGGCCGGGGGCGGCGGCGCCGCCGAAGCCCACCCCGTAGCCGATGGTGAAGCCCTCCACCGGCACTTCGCCCCGGCGCAGCCCGTCAAAGACCAGGTGGTCGTCGGGGCGGGGGCGGGCAAAGCGGAGTTCCTCATAGTCCCGGGCCTGGCAGAAGGCCGCCGCCGGGGGCAGCCGGACATCCGGGCCGGGGATCGGGAAGGCCCCGCCGGCGGGGGTGGGGTCCCAGGCGCTGGCCATGTAGTGGAGCACCAGGTTCTGGGGGGCGTCGGTGCGGTTGCACAGCTCGGCCCGGATCAGCCGGGCGTCCGGCCCCAGCGGCGCAAAGGAGATGTCGGCATAGACCCGGTCCTTCCATTCCAGTTCGTGGCGCAGGGTGTAGCAGGAAAGGTCGGGCGCGGCGGCCCAGACATGGTAGCCGCTTTCAAAGGTGACGTTGGGCAGGTCCACCCGGCGGCGGTAGAAGCCGGGAAAGACCGCAAGGTCGAACCGCACGCCGTCGCCGGCCGCCGGGATGTGGGAGATGCCGCTGTATTTTTTGGTGTAGGGGCCCCAGGCGGGCAGGGTCAGGTCGTGGTTTTGCGGGGGTATTTTCATAGGGAGACCTCCCGTGGTTTGCGGCGCAGGGCCGCAGAGTCCGGGGGCTGCGCCCCCGCTGCCCCCATTATACCATGCGGGAAGGCGGAATGGTATCCCGCCGGCGGGAGCCGGGGGCATTGCGCGGTGCTGCGCCGCTTTTTTTCGCCGGCCGGGCGGGACCGGCCCCGCACCGACCCGCCCGGCGGCGCCCCCTGACCCCCGCAGCCGACACAGACCGGGCGGTTTCGTCACCCCCGACAAAAATTCGTTCCCGCATCTCGATTTTATGGATTGTTTTGCCAAGGGTTCCGTGCTACAATGGGCATAGACGGTGCGCCCCCGGGGCTGCGCCGGCCACATTCCGAAAGAGAGGAACGGTTTGTTATGAAACTTCGGCTTGGGATTATCGGGGCGGGCAACATCGCCATGACCCACATCCGCAATGTGCAGGAGGGCAAGTGCCCGGACATTGAGATCACCGCCGTGGCGGACCGCAAGGAAAGCCGCCGCCAGTGGGCGCGGGAGCAGCTGCCCGACGCCGCCATTTTCAGCGAGGGCAGCGAGCTGATCGCCGCCAAGCCCTGCGACGCGGTGCTGATCGCGGTGCCCCACTACCAGCACCCGCCGCTGGCCATTGAGGCGCTGCGGGCCGGGCTGCATGTGATGTGCGAAAAACCCGCCGGCGTGTACACCCTGCAGGTGCGGGAGATGATGGCCGAGGCGGACAAACACCCCGAACTGACCTTCGGGATGATGTTCAACCAGCGCACCAACTGCGTCTACCGCAAGATCAAGCAGATGCTCACCGACGGGGAGCTGGGCGAGATCAAGCGGGTGAACTGGATCGTGACCGACTGGTACCGCACCCAGTACTACTATGATTCCGGCGCCTGGCGGGCCACCTGGGCCGGCGAAGGCGGCGGCGTGCTGCTGAACCAGTGCCCCCACCAGCTGGACCTGCTGCAGTGGCTGTGCGGCCTGCCGGTGCGGGTACACGCCTTCTGCCATGAGGGCAAGTGGCACGACATTGAGGTGGAGGACGACGTGACCGCCTACCTGGAATTTGCAGGCGGCGCCACCGGCGTGTTTGTGACCACCACCGCCGACGCCCCCGGCACCAACCGGCTGGAGATCACCGGCACCAGAGGGCGGGTGATCTGCGAGAACGACGAACTTCAGTTTGACAAGCTGAAGGAGGATGAGCGGGTCTGGTGCAAGACCTGCAAGGAAGGGTTCGCCAAGCCCGACTGCGAGCGGGTGACGGTGGAGACCGACGGCCGCAACCCCCAGCACGCCGGCGTGCTGAACGCCTTTGCGGACCATATCCGCACCGGCGCGCCGCTGGTGGCCGACGGGCGGGAGGGCATCAACGGGCTGATGCTCTCCAACGCGATCCACCTGTCCTCCTGGACCGGCGAGACGGTGACCCTGCCCTTTGATGAGGAAAAGTTCCTCCGGCTGCTCAACGAGCGGCGGGCCCATTCCCGCCATAAGGAGGATGTGGATATCGTGATGGACACTTCGGGCAGCTACGGCAGCCAGATCAAGTGATCCGAAAGGAGGCCAGTTTCATGGAAGCCATCAAAACAGCGGTCATCGGCATCGGCAACATGGGCACCGCCCACGCCTGCACCCTGGCGGAAGGCAAGGTCCCGGGACTGACGCTGGCGGCCGTGTGCGACACCGACCCCGCCCGCCTGGCGGACTTTGCCAGCCGCTGGCCCGGCGTGGCCTGCTACCCCGATGTGCGCGCCCTGCTGGCCGCCGGCTGCGCCCAGGCGGCGGTGGTGGCGGTGCCCCACCCGCTGCACAGCGAGATCGCCGAGCAGGTGCTGGAAGCCGGGCTGCATGTGCTGGTGGAAAAGCCCATCGACGTGCGGCTGTCCCGGGCGAAAAAGCTCTGCGCCCGGGCCGCGGCCGGTTCGCAGGTGTTTGCCATCATGCTCAACCAGCGCACCAACCCGCTGTTCGCCCGGGCCCGGGCCATCGTGCAGGGGGGCGAACTGGGGGCGCTCAAGCGCAGCGTCTGGGTGGTGACCAACTGGTACCGCACCCAGCATTACTATGATTCCGGCGACTGGCGGGCCACCTGGGCCGGCGAAGGCGGCGGCGTGCTGCTGAACCAGGCCCCCCACAACCTGGACCTGTGGCAGTGGATCTGCGGCATGCCCGCCGAGGTGACCGCCTGGTGCGACGTGGCCCGCTACCACCGCATTGAGGTGGAGGACGACGCCGCCATCTTCACCCGGTACGAAAACGGCGCCACCGGCGCTTTCCTGACCTCCACCGGCGAACTGCCCGGCACCAACCGGCTGGAGATCGCCGGCGACCGGGGCAAGCTGGTGCTGGAAAACGGCCTGCTGAAATGGTGGCGGCTGCCCCGGCCCGAGCCGGAGATCCGCTTTGCCAGCCAGGAGAATTTTGTGAGCCCCGACTGCGAGTATGAGGAGATCGCCCCCGACGCCCCCGAGACCGCCCACCAGGGCATTCTGGCCAACTTTGCCGGGGCGATCCTGCGGGGCGAGGAGCTGCTGAGCCCCGGGGCCGACGGGCTCAACGAGCTGACCATCTCCAACGCGGCCTACCTGTCCGCCTGGACCGGCAACCGGCCGGTGTCGCTGCCGATGGACGAGGCGGCCTTTGACCGGCTGCTGGACGAGCGGGCCGCCAAGTCGGTGTACAAGCACGGCGCCGCCGCCCACAACCCGGACGGCCAGTACAGCCGCCGCTGGCAGGTGAACTGGTAACGCAAGCACAAGGGGCAGCAGCCGCGCACGGCTGCCGCAGGCCCGGCCCTTAAGGCCGGTGACCGGCCATTGGCCGCCGAAACCCAGAATGACCACGCCGCCGGCGGGTTTGTCCGCCGGCGGCCTTTTGATGAGGTGAACACCATGCAAAACACGATCCAGCTGCCTTTTCCGGCGGCGGACCCTTTCCTGCTGCCCGCCCGGGACGGGCGGTACTACCTGTACTGCACCAGCGAGGCCGGCGACGAGTTCCCGGTGTATGTCTCGGCGGACCTGACCCGGTGGGAGCGGTGCGGCACCGCGCTGAGCAAGGCCACCGCCCGCTGGGGGGTGGGCTGCTTCTGGGCGCCCGAATGCTATGAGATCGACGGGCGGTACTACCTGTTCTACAGCGCCGACTGGAAGGAGAACCCCACCGGCGCGCTGGAGAATTTCCGCATCGGGGCGGCGGTGGCCGACAGCCCGGCCGGCCCCTTCACCGACCTTTCCGACCGGCCGATCTTTGACCCGGGCTACCCGGTCATCGACGCCAACCTGTATGCGGAGGACGGGGCGTACTACCTCTACTACTCCCGCTGCTGCTACGAACATTCGGTGGACGGGCTGGAGGAAAGCTGGATCTACGGCGTGCGGCTGCGGCCGGACTTTTCCGGCACGGTGGGCGACCCGGTGCTGCTGCTGCGCCCCGAACAGCCCTGGGAGGGCCGCAGCGCCGCCGCCACCGGCCGCCGCTGGAACGAGGGGTCCTACCTGTGCCGGCATGAGGGGCGGTATTACATGACCTACTCGGCCAACTTTTTCGGCGGGCCGGACTATGCGGTGGGCTACGCCACCGCCGACCACCCGCTGGGCCCCTACCGCAAGGCCGCCGAAAACCCGATCCTGGAACGGGGCGGCGTTGTGACCGGCACCGGCCACAGCTGCCTGTTCACCACGGCGCAGGGGCAGCTGATGATCTGCTACCACGGCCGCACCGAGGCCACCGGCCCCGACCGCATCGCCTTCCTCTCCCCCGCCCGCTTCACCCGGGACGGCCGGCTGGTGGTGGACCGGTAAGCGGCGGTTTCGCCCCCGCCTTTCTCCAAAGAAACAACAAATCTCCAAAGAAACAGCAAACCCCCGCCCCCGGCGCTGCTTGCGCCGGGGGCGGGGGTTTTCCGGTTTGTTTTCTGTTCGGCCTTTCGGGGTCGGGCCGCCGGGGCGCCGTCCGCCAAAGCGGGCGGTCAGGGGCGGCCGGGGGCCGCCTGCGCGGCGGACCGGTCCGCTATTGCCTGGGCCTGCAGGCAGAGTTCCGCCGCGGCGAAGGCGTGGGCCTGGGTCATGGCGGTCTCGGTGCGGTCCAGGCAGTCCCGGATCAGCCGGCCGAAGAAGGGGCAGCCCACCTGCCCGGTGGCGTTGAAGCGGTGCTCGCCCTCGCCGTCCACCCAGAGGACGGTGTTTTCCACCATCTCGGGGGCGGTGATGTCGATGTACTTGCGCATCTCGATATACCCCTCGGTGCCCAGCAGGAAGGTGCGGCCGTCCCCCCAGTTGCGCAGCCCGGCCGGGGTGAACCAGTCCACCCGGAAGTAGCCGGTGGCGCCGTTGGCGGCGGTGGCGGTGCAGTCGCCGAAATCCTCGAATTCCGGGTGATCGGGGTGGGCGTAGTTGGCCCGCCGGGCCGAGGTGATGCAGGCCCGCTCGGCCCCGGTGAAGTGGAGGAACTGTTCCAGCTGGTGGCTGCCGATGTCGCACAGAATGCCGCCGGTGCGCGCCTTGCTGTAGAACCAGCCGGGCCGGGCGGCGCCCAGCCGGTGGGGGCCGAAGCCCTCCATGTGGATCACCCGGCCGATGGCGCCCCGGCCCACCAGCCAGTCGGCCAGGGTGGCGGCCTCGCTGTGCAGCCGTTCGGAGTAATAGACCATGTACTTGCGGCCGGTGCGGGCGGCGGCGGTGCGGGCGGCGGCCAGCTGGTCCAGGCTGGTCAGGGGGGCCTTGTCCACAAAATAGTCCTTGCCGGCCTCCATCACCCGCAAACCCAGCCCGCAGCGGTCGGCGGGCACCGCCGCGCTGGCCACCAGGGCCAGGGCGGGGTCGTCCAGCAGCTCGTCCAGGCAGCGGGCCGGGCGGACCTGGGGGAAGGCGCGGCAGAACCCGGCCACCAGGGCGGGGTCTTCGTCCCAGACGGCGGTGAGGGTGGCGCCGGCTTCCAGCAGGCCGCGGGTCATGCCGTAGATGTGGCCGTGGGCCAGGCCGGCCGCGGCGAAGCGGAATTCGCCGGGGCGGATCACCGGGGTCGGGCGGGGGGGCAGGTCCAACGCCCTCCCTTCAGGGGAGACAAGCGGGGTCGTCATGGGTCATTCCCTCCCGTTTTGGTCACTGCAGCAGCAGCGCGTAGATGCCGCCCTGCACGCTGCGGGCGATGAAGTGTTCGTACCGGCCGGTCTTGGTGTCATACCAGTCGGAGAAGGGCACCCGGGTGGTGGTTTCCCGCAGCGTGCGGGCGATGGGCGCGATGAGCGCCTGGCGCACCGCCGGGTCCCGGGTCATGGCCGCCACCCAGCAGATCCAGTCCGACTTGGTGTAGTCGGCGCGGGAGTCCAGCGGCAGGCCGTAGGTGTTGATGCGGGGCAGGTAGCTGGCCAGCTCGGCGGTATAGAAGGAGTCGGGCAGCAGCCCCAGCCCCAGCACCTTGTCCCACAGCAGGTTGTACTTCATGCTCCAGCCATGGCCGTCCAGCGTCAGGGGGGTGTTGCCGCCGGGGCCGATCTTTTCCATCAGCCGGGCGGCCATGCCCCGGGCTTTGTCCAGGTAGTCCGGCCGGTCGGTCAGGCGGGCGTAGCAGGCCACGCCCACGATGGCCTTGGCGGCCAGGTTGACGTTGTGGGCCAGGTGGCCGGCAAAGTCATCGGTGCAGAGCTGTTCGTCCGGGTCCTCCCCATACTGTACCAGATACTGCACCCATTTGTCCAGCAGCGGGCGGTATTTGTCGGCCAGGGCCTTGTCGGCGCCGAAGGCGCGGGCGGCTTCCAGCATGATGAGCATGTTGCCGCACTCCTCCACCGGCATCTGATAGCGGGGGTCCCAGACATCGGTGCCCGCCGGGTAGAGGTAGTAGGGGGGGTAGGTCTCCAGCCGGTCCACATGGCGGCGGGCGGCGTAGACCTGGCCGGTGGCCAGCGGGTAGCGGCCCACGTCGTGGGGGGCGAAGTCGTCGGTCCACACCGGCATGGAGGCGAATTCCAGCACCGGGCGGCAGAGGGCGTTGACCAGCTCGGGGCCATAGTGCAGGAAGATCGGGATGGAGGGGTAGCTCACATCCACCGTGCCGATGCAGCCGTTGGAGTCGTTCTCCTTGGAGAGCAGGGCCATCTCCCCGGCGGGGGTGGCGATGAGCTTGTGGGCGGCAAAGGTGTGGCGCCAGGCCGCGTTGGCCAGGGCCGCATAGTCCTGGCCGCCGGCGGCCAGGGCCTCGGCTTCGACGGTGTCGTCCATCCGGGCGCAGCGGCCCAGGATGCCGTCAAAGTCCTTTTGGGCGGTGCGGATGGCGTCGGTGATCTGGGCGCCGTGGCGGCGGTACCAGGGCTTGCACAGGTCCCCGAAATAGTTGATGGAGGCGATGTCGTCATAGGCGATGACCAGCCGGGCCGCCTCGCCGCCCAGGGTCAGCGGGAAGACGGCCTGAACGCCGTCGCCCACCGCCTCGGCCCCGGGGCCGGCCAGGTAGAGGTAGCCCCAGTCGATGGTCACATGGTCGCCGGAATGGCTCAGCGGCTTCTGGGTGCGCTGGCCGCACCAGGCGGCGGGGGTGCCGTCCAGCTGCAGGGTGCCGCCGTCCATGGCGGGGCGGATCTCCCCTTCGTAGCAAAGCCGGTCGGACAGGTGCAGCCGCACGCTGACCGCGTGGGGGGCGCCGTCGGCGGCTTCGGCCCGCAGGGTGACGAGGGTGACCGGCATGCTCAGCAGGTCGGGGTCATCGGGCAGGGCGGGGGTGGCGAAGCAGGCTTCCAGCCGCACGCCGCCGAACTCGCTGACAAAGCGGGTGCGGGTGGCGGTGACCTTCAGCTCGGTCAGGGCGGCTTCGGGTTCCGGCCCGGCGCCCAGGAACCGGGCGCTGTGCCCGTCCACGGTCAGGGTGCCCCGCACCGGCTTGGCCGGGCCGCTCCAGTGGCAGGTGTCGGTCCGGGTCAGGGTGTCGGCGGGCATCCAGATGGAGAGATACGGGTCCGAGGCGATCAGCGGGATCGCCGGCAGACGGTCGATGTTGGACATGCGGGGTTCCTCCTGTATGGTTTGGTTCGGGGTTGGCTCAGCCCTTGAGGCCCTGGATGCTGATGCCTTCCACAAGGTTTTTCTGGAAGAAGAAGAAGATGATCATGATGGGCACCAGCGAGAGGGCGGACATGGCGAAGGTGGCGCCGTAGTCGGACATGGAGCTGTCGTTGAACATCTTGAGGGCGTAGGCCACGGTGTACATGGCGGGCTTGTTCAGGTAGAGCAGCGCGCCCATGAAGTCTTCCCAGCTGGCCATGAAGGTCAGCACGCCGACGGTGACCAGCGAGGGGACGATCATCGGCAGGATGATGCGGGCAAAGACGCCGTACCAGCTGCAGCCGTCGATCTTGGCGGCTTCGTCCATATCCCGGGGGATGCCGCGGATGAACTGCATGATCAGGAAGATGTTGAAGCCGCTGGCAAAGAAGTTGGGGACGATCATCGGGGCGTAGGTGCCCACCCAGCCCATGGCGTTATACAGCACGAACCGGGGGATCATCATGACCTGGCCGGGCAGCATCATGGTGATGATCATGAGCACGAACCAGAAGTTGCGGCCCTTGAACTTCACCCGGGCCAGGCCGAAGGCCACCACCGCCGAGGAGAAGACCATGCCCACGGAGGAGAGGATCGCCACAAAGAGGGAGTTGGTGAAGAAGTTGCCGAAGCTGTAGCCGCCGAAGCCCTTCCAGCCGGTGAGGTAGTGTTCCAGCGTGAAGTTCTGGGGGATCAGCGAGGTGGCGGTGGAGAAGATGTCCCCGTTGGGCTTGAAGGAGGACGCTATCAGCCAGAGCACCGGGTAGAGCATCGCAAAGCTGGCGAGGACCATCAGCACATGATACACCACGGTGCTGATGCGTTTTTGGGCCGAGACGCTGTGCGCAATGTTGTTGATCGCCATGGTTTCACTTCCCCTCCGATTCATAGTAGACCCACGCGCTGGAAGAACGGAAGATCAGCGCGGTGAAGAAGGCGATGACCAGCAGCATGAACCAGGCCATGGCGCAGCCATACCCCATCTTAAATTGGTCGAATGCCTTGTTGTACAGGTGGACGCCGTAGTACAGGGTGGTGTTCAGCGGCTTGCCCTGGGTGATCAGGTAGCTGGAGTTGAAAGCCTGGAACGCGCCGATCACCTGGTTGATGAGGTTGAAGAAGATGATGGGGGTGAGCATCGGCAGGGTGATGGAGAAGAACCGCTTGACCGGGCCGGCGCCGTCCACGAT
Organism: Candidatus Gemmiger stercoravium; assembly: GCA_019119835.1. GTDB lineage: Bacteria > Bacillota > Clostridia > Oscillospirales > Ruminococcaceae > Gemmiger > Gemmiger stercoravium. The sequence continues at coordinate 14,817 of DWWE01000050.1, forward strand.
GGCGGCTTCGTGGTAGCTCTGGGGGATGTTCTTGATGGCCGCCAGGAAGATCAGCATGGAGGAGCCGAACTGCCACACGCCCAGGGCAATCAGGGTGCCCAGGGCGGTTTTGGGATTGCCCAGCCAGGCGGTGTCGTCCGGCAGACCGAGGAAGCCGAGGACCTGGTTGACGACCCCCCGGGGGCTGAACAGCTGCTTCCACAGCAGGGCGATGGCCACGCTGCCGCCCATCAGCGACGGGATGTAGAAGGCCGCCCGGTAGAAGCTGGTGGCCTTGGTGGCCTTGGCCAGCACCATCGCCACCAGCAGGGCCACCGTGAGCTTGATGGGCACCTGGATGAAGGCGAACTTGAAGGTGACCCAGAAGGAGGTCCAGAACAGATCGTCCTCAAAGAACATTTCCTTGAAGTTGGCAAGGCCCACCCACTTGGGGTCCGACAGGACGTTGTATTCGGTAAAGGCCAGGTACAGAGAGGTGAAGAACGGGATGGCGGTGAATGCGATCACACCGATGATGAACGGCAGGATGAACACATAGCCCGCCACGTTGTCCCGGTCCAGCAGGGTGCTGAGCTTGCGCGGGGCTGCGGCATTCTTCTTCATGTCGATGGCTCCTTTCGTGCAAAGTAAGGTCTGCCCCCTAAAAAGGTCGCGCCGAAGGCGGTGTTCCTTCGGCGCGACGCAAGGGTTCAGGGTTCCGTGTCGGGCCTCCGGGAGAGTAAGCGGTTCATGCCCGGTCACGGGGGAAGACGGTCGGGGTTATTCCGCAGAGGCAGCGGCGTCGGCCAGGATCTGGTTGGCCTCGTCCATGAACTGCTGGGCGGTGGTGGCCAGGTCGGTGATCTCGCCGTAGCGGACCTGTTCGGAGTACTGGCCCAGCAGGTCAGCGATCTCGGTGTGGGAATCCGGGTCGGGGTTCATCAGCGGGGAAGCCATGTCGGGCTGGCTGACGTAGTCAATGAACTCGACAACCTCCTGGCTGACTTCGTCCAGAGTGGGAGCCACATACTCACGCATGGCGGAGGAGATGGGCACGGCGCGCTCGATGCCGACGATGTCGTAGCAGGCTTCGTTGTTGGCAAAGAAGTCGATGAAGCGGACGGCAGCTTCCTTCACATCGCTGTCGGCGCCGACGCACCAGAACATGGCGGGCTTCAGATAGGTGGCGGAAGCGGTTGCATCATCGGTGTTGGGGATCATGACCATGCTGATGTCCTTGCCGGTGGCGTCGCGGTAAGCCTGCAGCTCGTTGGAGTTCTGGTAACGGCTCCAGGAGTCGTTAATCATCGAGTCAAAAGCGGTGGTGGCGGTCTCTTCGCCGGGCTTCATGCCCCAGCCCTCGTTCTGGGAGTCCAGGGCCAGCTGCCACATATCCACGATGTACTGCGGGTCGTCAAAGCCCAGGGCGGTGGCGTCCTCGTTGTACAGGTTCATGCCGTAGTTGCGCAGACGGAAGCGCAGGTTGTCGGCGGAGCAGCTGGTCACGAAGGTGTCGCGCAGGCCGGTGGCCTCATACACCTGCTTGGAGATCTCGCAGTACTCGGACATGGTGGGGTTCATCGGCATTTCGATGCCCAGCTCGTCGGTGACATCCTTGCGGTAGAGCATGACCGGGGCGTTGGTGCCGGTGGAGATGGCGTAGGTCTTGCCGTCGATGCTGCCGGAGTCGAGAATGCTCTGCTCCACGTTGCTCATATCCAGGCTGCCGTCCTCAATGTAGGGGGTCAGGTCGGCCAGGACGCCGTTCTCCACATACTGGGCCAGGTAGGCGTAGTCCATCTGGAAGACGTCGGGGGTCTGGCCGCCGGCGACCTGGGCGGGCAGCTTGGTCCAGTAGCCGCCCCAGTCGGAGTAGTCCATGACCACGTCGATGTCGGGGTTGAGTTCCTCGAACTTTTCGAGCATCGCGGTGGTCAGCTCGTGCCGGGTCTGGGAGCCCCACCACAGCACGTTCAGCACCGTCTTGCCGGAGTCGCCGGAAGCGGCGGCCGCATCGGCCGCTTCACCGGTGGCCGCCGAAGCGGTGCCGTCGCCGCTGGCGGCGGTGGAAGACGTGCCGCCGCAGCCGGCCAGCAGACCGGCCACCATCATGGTCGCTGCCAGGGAAGCAAGGATTCTTTTCTTTTTCATGGGTACACCTCCGTAAATTTCGGCACGGCTTGTGCAGGTCGCCACAAAGTGCGCATCCGGCGCGGGGTTCGCCTCACCCACACGCAGAATTACAGCGTTGCTGCGCTTGTTTTTCAGCGCCTTGGCTTTCTGTTTTGTCCGTGCTTGTCTTTGTTGTTCACATTATAGCCAAATTTTGTCCAAAAAAGAATTCAAAAACTTGATTTTTTTGTCCGTTTTTCCGGTGCCGATTTCGTCAAAACCACCAAAAAGGCGGATTTTTGCTTGTTTGGGAGGGTTGGGGTACGATTTTTGGGGCTTTCGCCCCGTTGCCCTCGCGTCCCTCCCCTGCTGTGCATGTTGAATTTTTTACTTTATTGGCTTGGCGGAGCTTGTTTTGTAGGTTAGTTATCGGGGTTGGGTTGGTGGTCTTCTTTTTAGCATCTTCTCGACATATCGTTGTTCTTTCGTGACCGTATGGAGGTAAGGCAAAGCCCCAGCCCTTTTGCAATGGCCGCCTGTACGGCGGCCGGAAACAGAGGAACGGGCTCGCTTGACGCTCCGCCCGTCGGCGCATCGCTGCGCGATTTCGCGGCATAGCCGCTCAAGCGCCTCGCCCCACCGTTTCGATGCGGTGGACGCCGACCAGGGGTCCAAAGGACCCCTGGACCCCCCGTGAGATTTCGTCTGCGCCCAAATATTTACGCCCGTCCGCCCCGGCCCACCCTTGACGGGCCGGGGCCCAAAGTGGGTCTCCATTGCCTTTACGCCGCCGGTTTCATACAGCGTTGCGGTGTTTTTACGTTGCGGGAGGATCAATGATCCTCCCCTACAGAGGTAAGGGAAACCTTCTCATACAAGGCAGACCATGCAGCATGGAGATGCACGCTGTGCGCCGGCCCGTCAAGGGTGGGCCGGCGCGGCAGGGGCTCACAAAGATGGCCGCGCAACGATACCGTGCGGGGGGTCCAGGGGTCCCGCGGACCCCTGGTCGGCGGCCGCCGCATCGAAACGGCGGGACCTTTGGTTCTTTCAGTCATGAAAGAACAACGATGCAACGAGAAGTTGGCAAAAAGATAGCCACCGAGTCAAACCCGGCAAGTAAGTTGCAAGGCAAACCCCGCTAGGGCCAATAAAGAAAAAAGCAGCGTGCGCGGCGCGGCGAGGCGCGGGGTTCCCTGCAGAGTGACCGCCCCCGGCAGGCCCGCTAGGCCAATTTTGGCAGCGTGAGCGGCGCGGCGAGGTGCGGGGTTTCCCGCAAAGAAAGCGGCACGGCAGGGCGCGGGGTTGCCCGCAGCGCGGGCAGCGGGGCAAGGGCTTGCGCGGCAGGGCGGGGGTGCGGCTGCAGGCCGCAAAAAGCCCCCGGATGGGGGCCGGGGGCGAAAAATCAACCTTCCCCTTCTTGTAGCTGCTTGCGGAACTCCTTGGGGGTCAGGCCGGTATATTTGCGGAAAAGCTGGCTGAAATAATGGGGATTTTTGCCAAGGCCCACCTTTTCCGCGATCTCGTAACTGTGCAGCGAAGGGTCGCTGCGCATGAGCATCTTGGCGTGCTCCATCCGCACCCCCAGCAGGTAGGTGCTGAACTTCTGCCCCACCGCCCGGGTGAACTCCCGGCCGATGTAGTCGGCGTTCATATACACCACCTTGTCGGCAATGTACTGCAGCGACAGCGCCTCGTCGGCGTAGTGGGTGTTCACATAGCTGGTCATCTGCTGCACAAAGTCGTTGCCCCGGGGCGCGGCGCCCTCCTTGCGCAGCCGGATCAGGCTGCGGGCCACCAGCTGTTCCAGCGACCCCTGGCTGCGCAGCGCGTCGGTGATGATGTTCATGCCCCACTCGGTCTGGCCGGCGCCCATGCTGCTGGTCACCACCGAGATCAGCGTTTCCTGCAGGATGCTGGGGTCCTCGACGGTTTTGGCCAGCTCATGGACCTGCTTTTCGATCTGGGCGGCGTCCAGGTCGCCGTCCCGCAGGGCGGCAAGGCTGTCCACCAGGCTTTTGATCCGCCGGCGGCGCTCGTCGTACAGGTACAGCACCTTTTTCCGCTGCCGGTCGATGGCCAGGCAGGCCCGGGCCAGGGCGTTTTCCAGTTCCTGCTGGTTGCAGGGTTTGAGCAGGTATTCAATAACGCCGTACTTCAGCGCCTGCTGGGCGTACTGGAAGGTATCGTACCCGGACAGCACGATGGTCTGCAGCATCGGGTGCAGGGCCACCGCCCGGCTGACCAGTTCCAGCCCGCTCATGCCCGGCAGCCGGATGTCGGTGAGCAGGATGTCCGGCATGTCGTCCATCATGCTGTCCAGCGCCGTGATGGCGTTGGCGCAGGAGGCGGTCAGCTTCAGGTCCAGTTTTTCCCAGTCGATCATCTGTTCCAGCCCTTCCCGGATGATCGGTTCGTCGTCTACCAGCAACAGTTTGTACATGGAAAGCCTCCTGTCTGGCCCGTCCGGCGGCAGGGCCGGGGGCGGGGCTTGTGGGTGTAAGGTTCGGGCCGGGTCAGCGCCCGGGGCGGGTGTCCGGCAGGTGTACGATGATGCGGGTGCGGCCGTCCCCGCAGCGGACCCGCAGGCCGTATTCCTCCGAAAAGGCGTACTGCACCCGCCGGTGGATGTTGCGCATCCCGATGCCCAGCCCTTCCGGCTTGACGGCGCCGGATTCCAGCTTGGCAAGGATGTCTTCGTCCAGGCCGGGGCCGTTGTCCTCCACCACCAGGTCAACGCCGTCCGGTTCCACCCGGCCGGTGATGCGGATGGTGCAGGTGTCCAGCATGTGTTCGGCCGCGTGGTGGATCGCGTTTTCCACCAGCGGCTGGATGGTCATGGCCGGGATGCGGCAGTCCATGACCTGGTCCTCCACCCCATACTCCACCTGCAGCCGGTCGCCGTAGCGGATCAGCTGGATGCGCAGGTATTCCCGGGTGATCTGCAGGTCCTCGGCCACCGTGACGATGTCCCGCTTGTCGTTCAGGGACGCCCGCAGCAGCTTGCCCAGCGCGTCGGTCATGGTGGCGATCCGCTCGTCCCCGGCGTTCTGGGCCAGGCAGTAGATGGACTCCAGCGTGTTGTACAGGAAATGCGGGCGGATCTGGGCCCGCAGCTGCTGGATCTGCTTTTCCTGCAAAAGCCGCTGCTGCTCCTCCCGCTCGCGGGTCATCCGGTCCCATTCCCGGGTCATCCAGTCAAACCGGCGGTGCAGGCTGCCGATCTCGTCCAGCCGTTTCTGGTAGCGCAGGTCGGTCACCGTCACCGGGCGGCCGGTGGCCGCAAAATCGTTGAACTTTTCCAGCAGCACCTGCAGGTGGTTGAGCACGTTGGTCATCAGCCAGCCGCTGACCACCATGGCCAGCACCGTGGCCGCCAGAATGACCAGCGCCGTGATGCACACCGCCGCAAACACCCGGCGGCTGATGGGCCCGTAGTCCACCAGCGTGACGTACTGCATGCCGTCGGTGCCGGTGTACCGCACGCAGAGCATGTCCTGGCCGTCCAGCTTCATGCGGGTGTAGCCGTTGGCGCCGGGCTGCAGCGCGCTGACCGCCTCGTTGCTGGCATACAGGCAGACCCCGTCCCGGTAGATCGCGCACTGCAGCGGCGAGCCCAGCCGGGTCATGGCGCCCCGGTACTGCTCCACCAGGGCGGGGAAATCCACCTCGATGAGCATGGTGGCCAGGGTGTCCAGCGTGGGGCCCTGCATCTCCCGGATGCCCCGCAGCAAAAACAGCTGGGGTTCCTGCCCGTCGGCCACCACCCAGGTCAGCCGGCCGTCCAGGCTTTCGGCCAGCTCGATGCGGTCGGTGGTGAGCTCATCATCGTTGACCGCCGAGCGGAAAAACTGCCCGTAGCTGCGCCCGCCCTCGGTCTTGAGGCGGAAGCTGACGGTGTTGGAAAACCACAGCCCGAAATAGGCCACCCGGTTGGCCACCTCGGTCTGGGCACTGACCCAGGCCACCGTGCCGGGGGAGGTGCTTTTCATAATCGAAAGGTTTTTCTGCAGCGTGTTGTCGGCCAGGATCCGGTAGCTGATCGCCTCAAAGTCCTGCAGCTCGCTCTGGATCTGCTCGGCAAACAGCGCGATGGTCTGGGCGCTGCTCTGGTAGAGCCGGTCGTCGTAGGCTTTCATCGGGATATGCACCGCGCCCAGCGCCGCGGCGCTGACCAGGGCGGTGGCCAGCAGCAGGATCAGCAAAAACTTGGTGCGCACCCGCAGGTTGCGCAGCAGTTCGGTCAGTCGTTCCATCGTGGGGCCTTCCTTCCCGGGCGTCCCGGTTATTTTGCCCCCGCCGTCGGGGGTGAGTTTGTCAAAAAAATCTAAAACCGTCGCCGTCGGCGGACATGCGCCGACGACGGCGACACCGACAGGGAAATTTTGCGCCAAATTGTGTGCGAGGAACGCAGTGACGAGTGCGCGATTTGGCGTAAAATTTTGTCGAAGGGGATACACAAGGGGAAACAGCCGCGTTAGGCAATCGCCGTGCGCGGCTGTTGCCCCTTGTGAATCTTTATTGTAACCCTTCCCGCCGCCGCCTGCAATCCTGCGCCCGCCGGCCGGGTAACGGACTCTCTATCTTATTAAGTATGACCGACGCCCCCACCGGTTCGTCAATCCAGATTTCCGGTTTCTTCTGCCATTTTTCCGACAAGATGGGCCGGGCGTGCCTTTCCGGGTCGTTTTTTCGGCCTGCGGGGCGGCCGGCCGGGGGGCGGCGGGGCCGGTTTTGGGCGGCTGAGACAAAAGATCCCTGTGCAATGTCGGTATTTTAGTCAAATTCTACGGATTTATGTCTTGCGTATTTCCGCCGGCTTCGCTATGCTTAGGGTGTATCTGAAAAATCCCCAGCACTGTCTAATTCTACTAAAAAGCAGCGTCTACTGCGTTGCTCAACCTTGGAATACATCAAGTATTCCTGCGGTCTCGCGCCTTGTATTCGCCGCTTTTTAGCGAATTTTCCAGCACTTTTGATTTATCAGATACACCCTAACGATAGGGGGCGCAGGGCGGCCCGCGCCGGGGCCCGAGCGGCGCCGGCGCCCGCCCCGCCCGAACAGACACGCGCCTTGTGCGCAATTTCAAGGAGGGAACTGCGATGGCCTTGCTGCATTCGGAATACAAAGACAGGCTGGCGCATTGGCAGCGGGTGTTGGCCCAGGACTTTTACCGTCCGCTGGGGCCGATCCGGCTGGAAGGATTCACGACGATGGACCACCTGACCCCCGACGAGGCCGCCGGCGGGGAGTTCCGCCCGGTGGAGGCGGGCACCCCCTGGGGCCATACCTGGGAGTACCTGTGGTGCCGCGGCCGGGTGTGCCTGCCCGAAGAGGCCCGGGGCCGCACCATCGTGATGCAGCTGGAACTGGGGGGCGAGGCGACGCTGTTTGTGAACGGCCGGGCCTTCGGCACCCGCCGGGCCGGCTGGGTGACGGTGCCCCACCATGCGGTGTGCGACAACATCCTGACCCGCTGCGGCCAGCCCGGCGACCGGTTCGACCTGCTGTTTGAGGTGTACGCCGGCCACTACTACCCCGACGTGGGGGCCTGCGCCACCGGCCCGGTGCTGCCCGGCACGCTGGGCGACCCGGCGGTGGAGGGCCGCCGCACCCGGATGGGCGCCAGCAGCTACGGCGTCTGGAACGAGGACGCCTACCAGCTCTGGCTGGACGTGACCACCCTGGCCCAGCTGATGGACCAGCTGCCGGAAGATTCGCTGCGGGCCGCCGAGATCGCCGACGGGCTGGAGACCTACACCCGCATCGTGGACTTTGAGCAGCCCCCCGAAGCCCGGGACGAGAGTTACCGGGCCGCCCGGGCGGCGCTGCGGCCGCTGATGGAATGCCGCAACGGCAGCACCGCGCCCCGGATGTCGGCCATCGGCAACGCCCACCTGGACCTGGCCTGGCTGTGGCCGATGCAGGAGACCCACCGCAAGACCGCCCGCACCTTTGCGGCCCAGCTGCGGCTGCTGGACCAGTACCCGGACTACCGGTTCCTGCAGAGCCAGCCCGCCGCCTACGAGATGTGCCGCGACCATTACCCCGAACTGTACGAGCGGATCCGCACCGCCATCAAGGCCGGGCGGTGGATCGCCGAGGGGGCCATGTATGTGGAGCCGGACACCAACATCCCCTCCGGCGAATCGCTGGTGCGGCAGCTGGTCTTCGGCAAGCGGTTCTACCGGCAGGAGCTGGGGGTGGACAGCCGGATGCTCTGGCTGCCCGACACCTTCGGCTACTCGGCCGCGCTGCCCCAGCTGCTGGGCCAGTGCGGGGTGCGCTACCTGGTGACCCAGAAGATCTTCTGGAGCTACAACGAGGGCGACCCCTTCCCCTACCATTACTTCACCTGGAAAGGGATGGACGGCAGCGAGGTGACCTCCTTCCTGCCCACCAGCTACACCTACCGCACCGACCCGGCCGAGCTGTGCGGGGTCTGGCGGGACCGGGTGCAGAAGCGCCATCTGGAAGATTTCCTGATCCCCTTCGGCTACGGGGACGGGGGCGGCGGCCCCTGCCGGGACGACATCGAGTTCGCCCTGCGGGAGCAGGACCTGGAGGGCGCGCCCCGGGTGCGGATGGAAAACCCCGTGGACTTTTTTGAGGCGCTGGACAAAAAGGGCGGCCCGGCCAACACCTGGGACGGCGAGCTCTACTTCAACGCCCACCGGGGCACCTACACCACCCAGGCGGCCATCAAAAAGAACAACCGCCGCAGCGAGTACGCCCTGCACCACCTGGAACTGTGGGGCGCCCTGGCCGCCCTGCGCGGCCGCCCCTACGACGCCAGGGCCGCCGAAGGGCTGTGGAAGACCCTGCTGCTCAACCAGTTCCATGACATCCTGCCCGGGTCCTGCATTGCCCGGGTCTACAAGGAGGCCAACGCCGCCCACGCCGGGCTGCAGCGCAAGGCCGGCGCCCTGGCCGCCGACGCCCGCCGCGCCTTGCTGGAGGAGGGCGAGGGCCTGACCCTGTTCAACGGCGAGAGCTTTGAACGCACCGAGGTGCTGACCCTGCCCGAAGCCTTTGCCGCCGGCGCCGTCACGCCGGAGGGTGAAGCGGTGCCGGTGTGCGGCGGCGAAGCGAAGGTGCGGGTGCCGGCGCTGGGCGCGGTGACCCTGCTGCCCGCCGAGCTGCCCGCCGCCGCCCCCGCCGCCTTTGCCGAGGCCGACGGGACCGGCGCGGTGCTGCGCAACAGCCGGGTGACGGTGCGGCTGGACCGGCTGGGCCGGCTGCTGTGCTACACCCTGGACGGCCGGGAACTGACCGCCGGCCGCCCGATGAACACCCTGCGGATGTACAAGGACGTGCCCCGCAAGTTCGACGCCTGGGACATTGACAGCAACTACCGGGACCAGCCCGCCGAGGAACTGCAGGGCGAGACCTTTGCGGTGACCCGGGCCGCCGGGCTTTCGGCGTCGGTGTGCTGGACCGGGCGGATCGGCCGGTCGGCGGTGCGCCAGACCATCACCCTGCGGGCCGACAGCCCGGTGGTGGAGTTTGCCACCACCCTGGACTGGCACGAGCTGCACCGGCTGCTGAAGGTGGAGTTCCCGGTGGATGTGCGGGCCGAGGAGGCTTTCCACGAGATCCAGTTCGGCTATGTGCCCCGGCCCACCCACCGCAGCCGCGGCTATGACCAGCAGCGGTTCGAGGTGTGCAACCACCGCTACACCGCCCTGTGCGACAACGGCCATGGCGCCGCGGTGCTCAACGACTGCAAGTACGGCGTCGGGGTGGAGGGCAACAGCATCGAGCTGACCCTGCTGCGGGCCGCGGCCTCCCCCGAGATGGCCAGCGACCAGGGCGAGCAGAGTTTCCGCTACGGCTTCACCGCCTGGGCCGGTTCCTTTGCCGAGGCGCCGGTGGTAAGCCAGGCGGCGGCCTTCAACGACCCGCTGCTGGCCGAACCCGGCCGGCTGGCCGCCTTCAGCGCCTTTGCCGCCGACGCCCCCAACGTGGTGGTGGACACCCTCAAGCCCGCCGACGACGGCAGCGGCGACCTGGTGATCCGGCTGTATGAGAGCAAGAAGGCCGACACGGTCTGCCGGCTGCGCACCGACCTGCCGGTGGAGGCGCTGGTCCCCTGCGACCTGATGGAAGAACCCGCTGGCGCCCCGCTGGACCCCGCCGCCCCGCTGCGGCTGCGGCCCTTCCAGGTGCTGAGCCTGCGGGTCAAGCTGCGACCGGCTCAGCGTGTCGAGTTCCTCGACACGCTGCACAAGGGGCAACAGCCGCGCACGGCAATTGCCTAACGCGGCTATTTCCCCTTGTGTATCCCCTTCGACAAAATTTTACGGCAAATCGCGCACTCGTCACTTCGTTCCTCGCACACAATTTGCCGTAAAATTTCCCTGTCGGTGTCGCTGTCGTCGGCACATGTCCGCCGACAGCGACGATTTTAGACTTTTTCGACAGTCTGCACCGGGCCGCCCGGGCGTTCGGGCGGCCCCACACTTACAGACTTCTTTCTAGGAGGCATACCATGAAAACCGCCATCGTGACCGGGTCCACCCGGGGCATCGGGCGCGCCATTGCCGACACGCTGGCCGCCCGGGGCTACACCGTTGTATACTGCGGCACCGGCGCCGCCGCCCCCGCCGGCCTGCCCGAAGGGGCCTGGTACCACCCGGTCAACATCGGGGACAGCGATTCCCGCCGGGCGCTGGTCGAGGATGTGCTCGGCCGGTACGGCCGGCTGGACGTGCTGGTCAACAACGCCGGCGT
>DWWE01000051.1 GCA_019119835.1 Candidatus Gemmiger stercoravium
CTCAATGGGCATGGCGCTTTCCAGCCCCAGCCCGATGGAAGCCGCGCCGGGCACGATCTCGGTGCGCTGCTTGCAGCACTTGGAGATGCAGGCGATGCAGTCGTCCACCCGCTCGTCCTCGGTGCCGATCATCAGGGTCATGTTGCCGGCCATCAGAAAGCCGCCGGTGGTGGCCAGGCGGGTCACATAGAACTTGTTGCGCAGCAGTTCGTTGCACACGGCTTTGGAATCCTCTTTGTTGACGATCGCAGTGATGAGTTTCATGGCGATTTCCTCCTTTATGCAGGGGCCCGGCTTTTGCGCGCAGGCCCGGAAATACAAACCAGGGCGGCGGGCCGGGTCACTGTCTCCAGCGGTTTTCCCAGTCCCGGTGGCGCTTGGCGCTCACAAGGGTGTCCCGGCACCAGTGGTACAGCTCCGGCCCGAAGAAGAGCAGGAACCCCGCCAGCCCGAACAGCAGGCTGACCCGGCCGGACAGGCGGCTGAACAGGAACTCCAGCAGCCAGACCGCCCCGGCGGCCCAGCCCAGCCACTTGACCTTGACCGGCAGGATGAAGAACAGCAGCACCCGCTGTTCCGGCCACATCCAGGCATAGGCGAAGAAGAGGCTCAGAAACAGCCCGGACGTGCCGCCCGACCCGGTGATCAGGCAGCTGAGGATGGCCCCCAGCATCCCGGCCAGCCAGTACAGGGTGAACCGGAAGTCCCCCCAGGCGCGGGTCAGTGAATTGCCCACCCACCAGTAGAAGTACAGCTCCAGCAGCAGGGTCAGCGGGCGGGTGGTCAGGGTGGGCACAAAGATGAAGGTGAGCAGCCGCCACACCTGCCCGTGGAGCAGCGCCGCCCGGTCCAGCGGCAGCAGGAAAAGCACCCGCTGCTCCACAAACATCATGATGAACCAGACAAGGATCTGGCCGACCAGGACAATGTTGATCAGGTTGGGGATGCCGTACCGGCCGTAGCGGCGTTCCAGTTTGTCGATCCAGCGCATGAAAATGGGCCCTCCTTGGCGGGGATGCGCCGCCGGGCGGCGGCATGGGGTTTTATTTCCCTATTGTAGCATCTTTGGGCGCACAGTTCAACATTTTGTTGTCGAAAACCCCGGCCCGCCCGGCCCGCCCCGCTGCGGGAAAATCCTGGATGCAGCGCCGAAAAGAGGCGGGTTTTCCACCGTTTCCACAGAGTTTTCAACAATTTCAACGTGAAAAACTTGTATACGCGGTGGAAAACACCCCGGGGCTGTTTGCAGTTTGTAATATTTCTGTGAACGGTGTGTCAGCCGCAGACGGCCACGCACTCGATCTCCACCAGTGCGTCCCTGGGCAGCGCCCCCACCTGGAAGGCGGCCCGGGCGGGGAAGGGGGCGGCGAACGCCTCGGCATAGACCTCGTTCATCGCGGCAAAATCCCCGATGTCCTTGAGCATGACGGTGGTCTTGACCACCTTGTCCAGCCCGCTGCCGGCTTCGGTCAGGATGGCCTGCAGGTTTTTCAGGCACTGGCGGGTCTGGGTGCGGATGTCCGCCCCCGCAAAGGCGCCGGTGGTCGGGTCCAGCGGGATCTGGCCGGACACATACACCATCCCGCCGGCCTTGACCGCCTGGGAATAGGGGCCGATGGCCGCGGGGGCGTCGGGGGTGTGGACGGCGGTAAGGATCTGATTGTTGTTCATAACAGGACCTTCTTTCATGGGCCCGGCCCCGGTGAGGGGCCGGGCAGATTTTCGAAACAGTTGAAAACCGTCGCCGTCGGCGGGCATCTCCGGCCCAAGGGCCGGGCCCTGCGGCCCGGCTGGCCTGCGAAACGCCGCTGCGGCGGCCGTGGGCGGCTGCTGCCGCTTTTGCATTGTATAACCAGTATACCAGCCCCGGCCCGGCCCCGCAAGCCCTCAGCCCAGCGCCACGTCCAGCACCATCATCACAAGAAAGCCGGCCAGCACCCCCACCGTCCCGCTGTGGGAATGTTCCCCCAGGCTGGCTTCGGGGATCAGCTCCTCCACCACCACATAGATCATCGCCCCGGCGGCAAAGGCCAGCATCCAGGGCATCAGCGGCTGGATCTGCCCGGCCGCCAGCACCACCGCCACCCCGAACACCGGCTCCACCAGGCCGGACAGCGCCCCCCGCACAAAGGCCCCGCGGGCGCTGAACCCGCCCTGGCGCAGCGGCAGCGAGATGGCCGCCCCCTCGGGAAAGTTCTGGATGCCGATGCCCAGCGCCAGCGCCCAGGCTGCCGAAAGCACCGCCCCTTCGCTGCCGTGCTGGGCGGCCCGGGCAAAGCTCAGCCCCACCGCCATCCCCTCGGGGATGTTGTGCAGCGTCACCGCCAGCACCAGCAGGGTGGTGCGCTGCCAGTGGGCGGGCAGGCCCTCGGGGCGCTCGGCGTTCAGGTACAGGTGGGGCAGCAGCCCGTCCAGCAGCATCAGAAAGGCCGCCCCCAGCACAAACCCGCCCCCGGCCGGCAGCCAGCCCGGCAGGCCGGCGGCCTCGGCCTCCTCCATGGCGGGGATCAGCAGGCTCCACACCGAAGCCGCCACCATCACCCCGGCGGCAAAGCCCAGAAACACCCGCTGCACCGCCGGCCCGGCGGCCTTGCGGAAGAAAAACACCATCGCCGCGCCCAGCGCGGTCATAAAAAAGGTAAACCCGGTCCCGGCCGCAGCCCACAGCACCGCCTGTTGCATCCGTTGCCTCCTGTTCCGCCCCGCGGCGGGCGGGGCTCCTCTATTGGTTAGTTATAACTAACTGACTACAGCATACCCGTTTCCCCGCCGTTTGTCAAGCGCCGGAAAGGCGCCCGCGGGGATTTTCACAATTTTATGCGTGACAGCGGCGGGAAAATATGGTATACTGGGCACCGTATCATGAAATTTCGGCGGGGCCCCGCGGGCGCCCCGTTTTTCGCGGGCGGGGCGCCTGGCCGCCGGCCCGGCACACCTAGGGAGGTGCTTGGCAACGTTTACGAATCTCAACCGCCTGGGCGGTGCGCTGGCGGGGGCCGCCGCAGCTTTGCTGCTGGTGCTGGCCCTGCCGGCTTCCGCCCGCGCTGCTGACTACGATACCACGCTGACCCAGCTGGACGAACTGCAGACCCTGGCCGAGACCTATGTGCAGGAGCAGAACACCGGCGCCGACCCGGTGCTGCTGACCCTGGCCTACACCCGCGGCGGCAGCTACAACGACTCGCTCTGGCAGCTGACCGCCGGCGCCAAGGACGGCGACTTTGAAACCTATGTCCGCCAGGAAAACGCCGACCTGGCCGAGCTGGTGGGCCTGGGCACCCTGACCACCGCCGGCGGCGAGTCGGTGGATTTCGGGCATCTGCTGGCCTCCATCAACCTGGTGTACAACGGGCTGCCCATCACCGGCAGCTGGGGCGGCGACTGCATGGAGCTGGCCAGGTACTACCAGGGCCAGGCTTCCGACGCCGAGGGCTACGCCCAGCTGATGACCGCCTCCTTCAATCTGGAGGATGACGGCAGCGGCAGCGTCTTCGGTGCGCCCGACCTGCGGGCCGACCTGGACTCGGTGAACATCGGGACGCAGCTTTCCGCCGACAGCCGGCTGGCCGACGTGATCCGCAGCTATTACCAGGACCTGACCGAGTATGACCGCTGCTACCAGTTCATCGCCCGCACCTTCGGCACGGTGAACACCGGGGAGGATTCCTTCCGGGACCGGGTGTATGAGACGATGACCGGCGACACCGGGATGCAGCTGCTGCTTTACACCAAGGAGATGTGGTCGGCCGCCGACGGCTGGGCGGTCTCCGCCGACGCCGAACCGGCGCTGCAGGGGGCGGCCTACGTCTTTGCCGACTACCTGAGCGGGGCGGTGAACGGCGAGCGGGTGAAAAACGATGAGGCGGTCGGCCTGACCGGCATGGCCCGCAGCGCCCTGGCCGAAGCCCTGTCCGCCCTGGGCGACAGCGACGCCGCCAGCGCGGCCCTGGCCGCC
>DWWE01000006.1 GCA_019119835.1 Candidatus Gemmiger stercoravium
TGCCAGAATTATCCTGACGCACCCTCCCCCGCCGCTCACCCCGCGGCCACCCCCACACCCCCCCAACACAAAACCGCCCCCCATGGCCTGGGGGGCGGTTTGTTTTTTCTGTTTTCCGGGGTCAGCTTGCCCGTCCTGTCGGCGTCACGGCCGGGGGATCAGGTCTCGTCCTCCTCGTCGGGGGTGGTGTCGGCGGCGTCGGCGGCCGCGTCGGCGGCTTCCTGGGCCTCCATCCGGGCCAGTTCCTCGGCGGTGGGCTCGCCCTCGGTGTCCTCCTCGGGCTTTTCGGTCTCGGCGCCGTTGTCCCGGTCGGCCCGGGCCACCATCGCCACCTTGTCGTCGGCGGCCAGCCGCATGACCCGCACGCCGCTGCCGTACCGGCTCTGGATGTTGATGTCGTCGGCGTGCATCCGGATCAGGATGCCGTTGGCGCTGACCATGATCAGGTCGTCGGTATCGTCCACGATCTTGACGGCCGCCACCCCGCCCTTGGCATAGTTGCGGATGCCCAGCCCGCCCCGCTTGGTGATGCGGTAATCGTCGATGCGGCTGCGGCGTCCCTTGCCGTCCTCGGTCACGGTGAGCAGCGTCGCCCCCGGCCGGCACACCCCGGCGCCGATCACATAATCGTCGTCCCGCAGGCGGATCACCCGCACGCCGTGGCTGGCGCGGCCCATCGGCCGGGCGTCGGATTCATGGCAGTGGAGGGCGGCGCCGTTGCGGGTGGCCACGATCAGCTCGTCCTGCCCGCCGGTCAGGTGGCACCAGACCAGGCTGTCCTCCTCATTCAGCGAGATGGCGTTCAGCCCCGCCTTGCGGATGTTGCGGAACTGGGAAAGCGGCGTCCGCTTGATGAGCCCCTGCCGGGTCACCATCGTGATGTAGCTGTTTTCCTCGTCGATCTCGGCGGGCTGGCGCATCAGGATGGTGACCTTCTCCCCTTCCTGCAGCTGCAGCAGGTTGGCGATGTGGCTGCCCTTGGCGGTGCGGCCGCCCTCCGGCACCTGGTAGCCCTTGAGCCGGTACACCCGGCCCCGGTCGGTCATGAACAGCATGTTGTCATGGCTGGAACCGACGAACAATTCCTCGGTGAAGTCGTCGTCCTTCTGGTTCATGCCCTGCACGCCGCGGCCGCCCCGGTTCTGGGCGGTGTAGGTGTCGGCGGCGGTGCGCTTGATGTACCCCGAATGGGTCAGGGTGAAGACGCACTGCTCTTTGGGGATCAGGTCCTCAATGTCCACCTCGCCGCTCACCGCCTCAATGGAGGTGCGGCGCTCGTCGCCATACTTGTCGGCCAGGGCCAGCAGGTCCTGCTTGACGATCTCCATACAGTGGCGGGGGTTGGAGAGAATGTCCTTGTAATTCTCGATATTTTTGCGCAGCTGGTCGATCTCCTCGTCGATCTTGAGGATCTCCAGCCCGGCCAGGCGGCCCAGCTGCAGCTTGACGATGGCGTCGGCCTGGGGGTCGTCAAAGCCGAACTTTTCCATAATGGCGGCCTTGGCCTCGGCAAAGCCGCCCTTGCAGGCCCGGATGGTGGCAATGATCTCGTCCACAATGTCCACGGCCTTGCGCAGACCTTCCAGGATATGTTCCCGGTCCTGGGCCTTTTTCAGCTCAAAGGCGGTGCGCCGGCGGATCACTTCCCCCTGGAAGTCCAGGTACCGCTGCATCATCGTCTTCAGGCTCATGATCTTGGGTACGCCGTCGTCCAGCGCCAGCATGATGACCCCCACCGTGTCCTGCAGCTGGGTGTAGCGGTACAGCTGGTTGAGCACCACCTGGGGGTTGGCGTCCTTCTTGATCTCCACCACGATCTTCATGCCGGTGCGGCTGGAGCTCTCGTCGTTCAGGTCGGAGATGCCCTCGATCCGCTTGTCCTTCACCAGGTCCCCGATGGAGACCAGCAGCCGGGACTTGTTGACCATATAGGGGATCTCGGTAATGAGGATCTCGAACCGGCCGTTCTTTTTCTCCACGATCTCGGCCCGGCCCCGCAGGGTGATCTTGCCCCGGCCGGTGGCGTAGGCGGCCCGGATGCCCGACCGCCCCATGATGACGCCGCCGGTGGGGAAGTCGGGGCCCTTGATATACTCCATCAGCCCGGCCAGGTCGATGTCCGGGTCGTCGATCATTGCGCACATGCCCCGCACCACTTCCCGCAGGTTGTGGGGCGGGATGTTGGTGGCCATGCCCACCGCGATGCCCTGGCTGCCGTTCACCAGCAGGTTGGGGAAGCGGCTGGGCAGCACATGGGGTTCCTTGGTGGTCTCGTCAAAGTTGGGGTCCCAGTCGATGGTGTCCTTCTCGATGTCGGTAAGCATCTCGCAGGCCATCTTGGACATGCGGGCCTCGGTGTACCGGTAGGCGGCCGGGGGGTCGCCGTCCACCGAGCCGAAGTTGCCCTGGCCGTCCACCAGCGGGTAGCGCAGGCTGAAGTCCTGGGCCAGGCGGACCATTGCGTCATAGACGCTGGCGTCGCCGTGGGGGTGGAAGGAACCCAGCACCGCGCCCACCGTGTCGGCGGATTTGCGGTAGGGGTGGCTGGGGTCGTTGCCGCGGATGTGCATGGTATACAGGATGCGCCGGTGGACCGGCTTGAGCCCGTCCCGCACATCGGGCAGCGCCCGGGAGACGATGACCGACATGGAATAGTCAAGGAAGGCGCTCTCGATCTCCTCTTTCACATCCCGGACGATGACCTTGGTGCCGGACCCCGGCACCATGATGATATTTTCTTCCATTCAGCAGCCACCTCACACATCCAAATTCGCGTACTTTGCGTTTTTCTCGATGAACTCCCGCCGGGGCTCCACCTGTTCGCCCATCAGGATGCTGAACGCCTCGTCGGCCCGCTCGGCATCCTCAATGGTGATCTGCACGATCACCCGGTTTTCGGGGTTCATGGTGGTCTCCCACAGCTGGTCGGGGTTCATTTCGCCCAGGCCCTTGTACCGGTTGATCTTGGCGCCGGGCATCTCGGCGGACAGCAGTTTCATTTCATCGTCGTTGTAGGCATACTTGACGGTGCCGCCCTTCTGCAGCTTGAACAGCGGCGGCTGGGCCACATAGACGTATCCATGCTCGATCAGCGGGCGCATATACCGGAAAAAGAAGGTCAGCATCAGGGTGCAGATGTGGCTGCCGTCCACGTCCGCATCGGCCATGATGAAGATTTTGTGGTACCGCACCTTGGTGATGTCGAACTCATCCCCGATGCCGGTGCCCAGCGCGGTGATGACCGGGGTCAGCTTGTCGTTGCCGTACACCCGGTCGGCGCGGGCCTTTTCCACGTTGAGCATCTTGCCCCACAAGGGCAGAATGGCCTGGATGTTGGAATCCCGCCCCTGTTTGGCCGAACCGCCGGCCGAGTCGCCCTCCACGATGAAGAGCTCGGTCTTGGCGGGGTCTTTTTCGTGGCAGTCGGCCAGCTTGCCGGGCATCCGGTTGGACTCCAGCGCAGTTTTGCGGCGCACCAGTTCCCGGGCTTTCTGGGCGGCGGCCCGGGCGCGGGCGGCCTGGGTGGCCTTTTCCAGTATGGCCTTGGCCACGGCGGGGTTTTCCTCAAAATACTCGCTCAGGGCGTTGTACACCATGCCCGAAACCAGCGTTTTGATGTAGGTGTTGCCCAGCTTGGCCTTGGTCTGGCCTTCGAACTGGGCTTCCTGCAGTTTCACGCTGATCACCGCGATCAGCCCTTCCCGCACGTCGGAGCCCTTCAGGTTCTCGTCCTTTTCCTTCAGGATGCCCTTGGCCCGGGCGTACTCGTTCATCACCCGGGTCAGGCTCAGCTTGAAGCCCTCCTCATGGGTGCCGCCTTCGGGGGTGTGGACGTTGTTGGCAAAGCTCAGCATCAGCTCGTTGAAGCTGTCGCAGTACTGCATGGCCACCTCGGTCACGGCGCCCTCGCCTTCCCCCCGCATATAGATCACCTGGGGGTGCAGCGGGGTCAGGTCCCGGCGCTGCTGCAGGTAGCTCACAAAGCTGCGGATACCGCCCTCATAGCACATGGTATCCCGGCGGGGGGCGCCGCCGTTTTCGGCCAGGGTCTGGCTGCGCTCGTCGGTCAGGGTAATGCGCACCCCGGCGTTCAGGAAGGCTTCTTCCCGCAGGCGTTTGAGCAGCGTCTCATAGTCGTAGACGGTGGTATCCACGAACATTTCCGGGTCGGGCTTGAAGGTCACCAGCGTGCCGGTGGAAGCGGCGGTGCCGATCTTCTGCAGGTCCCCTTCCGGCTTGCCGCGGCGGAACCGCTGTTCGTACTCGGCGCCGTCCTGCCGTACCCGGACCACCAGCCACTCGCTCAGGGCGTTGACCACGCTGGCGCCCACGCCGTGCAGGCCGCCCGAGACCTTGTAGCCGGAATTTTCGCCGCCGAACTTGCCGCCGGCGTGCAGCACCGTAAAGACGACGGTCACGGCCGGGATGCCCAGCTTGGGCTGGATTCCCACCGGAATGCCGCGGCCGTTGTCCGACACTTCGATGATGTCCCCTTCCTTGATGGTGACCTCGATGTGGTTGCAGTAGCCGGCCAGGGCTTCGTCGATGGAGTTGTCTACGATCTCGTACACCAGATGGTGCAGGCCGGACGGACCGGTGGACCCGATGTACATACCCGGGCGCTTGCGGACCG
This sequence comes from Candidatus Gemmiger stercoravium, assembly GCA_019119835.1. Lineage (GTDB taxonomy): Bacteria > Bacillota > Clostridia > Oscillospirales > Ruminococcaceae > Gemmiger > Gemmiger stercoravium. The sequence continues at coordinate 4,634 of DWWE01000006.1, forward strand.
CCTCCAGCCCTTCCAGCACCTGGATCTGCTCGCCGCCATAGGCATGGTCGGTGGCAGTTTCCCGGTTGGTGGACGTGATGATCTCTTCTGCCATGTGGGAACCTCCTGAATCTAACTAAAACGGTAAACGGATGGATTGGTGAAATGCTGATTTGTATTGGCCCTGGCGGGAATAAAAGGGGGAATGTCAAAAATAATGCGCCCTACGGCGTAAGGCCCCGGTAGACAACTGCGTAATATACACCGTCTCGCCGGCAAAATCGGTCAGCACGAAACTTTTCGGCATCGCGCCGCTCACATCCACCACCGCCCCTTCCCGCTGGGCGCGGCGCAGAAAGGCGTCGGTCAGTTTTTCCTTCTGGCCGGCGTCGGTGGCGGTGTCCAGGTCGAACACCCCCAGGATCTCCCGGTCCCGGACCACAAAGTCCTGCCCCAGATGGATCAGCATGCCCGCACCTCCCCGGCCAGCACCTGCACCAGCATCCCGTTTGTGCGGGCAAAGGCCGCCGAGTCGCAGGTGGTCACAAAGGTCTGTTTGTCCTCGATCCGGGTCAGCAGGTAGGTCTGCCGGGCGTCGTCCAGCTCGCTGAGCACATCGTCCAGCAGCATCACCGGGTGTTCGCCCAGCACCTCGCCGGCCAGGGTGGCTTCGGCCAGCTTCATGGCCAGCACGGCGCTGCGCTGCTGGCCCTGGCTGCCGTAGATCTTGCCGGGCTGGCCGTCCAGCAGGATCTCCACATCCTCCCGGTGGGGGCCCGCCAGGCAGAACCCCGCCCGCAGTTCGGCGCTGCGCACCGCCCGCAGCCGGGCGGCCAGGGCGTCGGCGTCCGGGTCGCAGCAGGGGCAGTAGCGCAGCGCCAGGGTCTCGGCCCCGCTGGAAATATCCCGGTAGTTGGCGGCGGCCAGGGGGGCCAGCCGCTGCAGGTATTCGGCGCGGCGGCACATCACCTCGGCGCCGGCGGCGGTCAGCGCTTCGTTGTAGGTGTCCAGCAGCATCTCGCCGCCGGGGGTGATGTCGTAGGCTTTGAGCAGCGCGTTTTTCTGGGCGGTGATCCGGGCGGCCCGGCGCAGCGCGGCCAGATACCCCGGGTACAGCTGGCAGAGCGCCGCGTCCAGAAAATGCCGCCGTCCGTCCGGCCCGCCCTTGACCAGGCTCAGGTGGTTGGGGTCGAATACAACGGCGGTGAAGGTGCCGGCCACGCTGGCGGCCCGGCCCCGGTCGGCGCCGTTCAGCCGGGCGCGGCGGCCGGGGCGGCCGCTTTCCCGGCTGCCCACGGTCAGGCGCAGGGTCTGGGGGCGGCCGCCGGCTTCAAAGGCGGCTTCCACCACCCCGAAGGGCTGGCCGCGGCGGATCAGCTCGGCGTCCTTGGCGCCCCGGAAACTCTTGCCGCCGGTCAGCATCCAGATGCTTTCCAGCAGATTGGTCTTGCCCTGGCCGTTGGGCCCGCACAGCACGGTCAGCCGGGGCGCCGGGGCCAGCGTTGCGCTGCGCAGGTTGCGGAAATCCTGTACGGTCAGGCGGTCCAGCCGCATCAGCGGCCCTCCGCAATGCGGACGGTGCGGCCGTCCAGCGAGATCTCGTCGCCGGGGCGGCATTTTTTGCCCCGCATGGTACAGCTTTCGCCGTTGACCGTCACCGCCCCGGCCTGGATCAGCTCCTTGGCCTCGCCGCCGGTCTCGCACAGCCCCGCGAACTTCAGCAGGGCGTCCAGCTTGATATATTCGGTGTGAATGTGGATCAGGTCCATGGTAGGCTCCTTTTTTCTGCCATTGCCGGGGGGCGTTTTTTTGCGGGAGTTCCCGCACCCCGTCGTGCCGGGGGCGGTTACTTTGCGGGAAACCCCGCACCCTCCCGCGCCGGGGGCGGGCGTTTTGCGGGGGTCCCCGCACCCCGTCCCCTTTCGTTTACGCTGCGGGACACCCCGCACCCCGCCGCGCCGCGAACGCTGCCAAAATTGGCCTGACGGGGTTGCCGGGGGCGGTTACTCTGCGGGGAACCCCGCACCCTCCCGCGCCGCGGGCGTTGCTTTTTTCTTTATTGGCCTTAGCGGGGGTTGTCTTGTTGCTTAGTTACCGGTTTTACTCGGCGGTTATCTCTTTGACAACTTCTCGTTGCTATGTTGTTCTTTCGTGACCGAAAGAACCAAAGGTCCCGCCGTTTCGATGCGGCGGCCGCCGACCAGGGGTCCACGGGACCCCTGGACCCCCCGTGAGGGTTGGTCAGTGGCCTGGTTTTTACGCCCGTCCGCCCCGGCCCACCGTAGACGGGCCGGGGCCCGACCTGCATCTCCATAACCTTTACGACTGCATCGGGTGCGTCGGCCCACCCTTGACGGGGCGCCGCCCGGGGTGCATTTCCATTTCCTTTACGTTGCTGCTTTCACACAGCGTTGCGGTATCATTTACGTTTCGGGAGGGTCACTGACCCTCCGCTACAAAGATAAGGAAAACCTTCTCATAAATGGATGCCCGCGTAACGGCCATGGAGATGCACGTCGTACGCCGGCCCGTCAAGGGTGGGCCGGCGCGGCAGCCACCGGCGTAAAAGTCATGGAGATGCAGGTCGGGCGGCGCCCCGTCTACGGTGGGGCGCCGCGGCACCCGCCGAAAATCGCCGCCAACGTAACGACACGGGGGGTCCAGGGGTCCTGCGGACCCCTGGTCGGCGGCCGCCGCATCGAAACGGCGGGACCTTTGGTTCTTTCAGTCATGAAAGAACAACGA
>DWWE01000052.1 GCA_019119835.1 Candidatus Gemmiger stercoravium
GCCGTCGGCGGACATGCGCCGACGACGGCGACACCGACAGGGAAATTTTACGGCAAATTGTGTGCGAGGAACGAAGTGACGAGTGCGCGATTTGACGTAAAATTTTGTCGAAGGGGATACACAAGGGGAAACAGACGCGTTAGGCAATCGCCGTACGCGGCTGTTGCCCCTTGTGCAGCGTGTCGAGTTTCTCGACACGCTGAGGCCCCGCCGGGCAGGCAGGGCCTTGCAAAGCCGGAACAGCGTGTGTCCGGGGTCAGACGGTCTTGTGGATGGTGAAGGTCTCGTCGATGGGCTCCACCTGGCCGTCGTCGGTGATCTGGTAGGTGTCGATGGAGAAGGTGTCGGCGGTGATGTGCAGCACGCTGTAGCTGGGCAGCCAGTTCTGGCTGCGCACCGCGATGTAGTCCTGCTGGGTGGCCAGCAGCTCATAGAACTTGGAGCCGGAGGCCGAGTTGGCGGTCATGTACAGCACGCCTTCCGGGTCGGTGAGCTCGTTGCCCTGGGTGTCCTCGATGGTGTAGCACTTGTTGCCGTCCACAAACGCCTGCTTGGAAGCCTCGCCCTCGGCGTCGCCTTCCTCCGGCCACAGGGTATACAGTTCGCCGGTGGCCACGTTCATCGCATGGTCCCAGTCATAGTCGGTGCCGTCCTCATTCATCGGCATCGAGTAGGCGTCGTGTTCGCCGCCGTCGCCGGACAGCATCTTGGACCGGCTGTAGGTGTGGTCGTGGCCCTGCAGCACCACGTCAATGTCGTTGGCGTCAAAGATCGGGGTCAGCTGGGTGCGCAGGATCATGCCGTCGGTGTCGGAGTGGTCATAGCCGGACCCGTAGATGTCCTGGTGCAGCGTCACGATCCGCCAGGTGGCGTCGGGGTAGGCGGCCACGGCCTCCTCCACCGTCTTCTGGTGTTCGGCGGCGTTGTAGTTGTTGGTGTTCAGCACAATGAACACGGCGGGGCCGTAGCTGTAGTAGTAGTCGCCGCCGGCTTCGGTCAGGCCGTTCTCGGTCTCGTTGGGGTTGTAGAAGTGGTAGCCGTAGTCGGGGTTCAGCGAGTCATGGTTGCCGATGGTGGTGGCCACGGGCAGCCCGGCCAGAACCGACGGGTTCAGGTAGGCGGCGTACTCCTCCTCCTTGGGCTTGCCGGTCTTGTTCACCTGGTCGCCGGCCGAAATCACAAAGTTCAGCTCGGGGTTCTGCTCGGCGGCGATCTCCAGCGTGCGGTTCCAGCCGTAGCCGTCGTTGCGGGCCGCGGTGTTGGCCACGCCGTCGTCGCCCACCAGCTCCTCGCCGCCCTGCGGCTTGCCGGAGGAAGCGCCCACCTGCGGGTCGCCCACATACAGCAGGTTCAGTTCGCTGAAGCTGCCGGTCTTGTATTCCGCCGGTTCGGTCTGCACACCGCTCTTTTCCACGGTGTAGTAGTAGGTGGTGTTCTCCTGCAGGCCGGTCACGGTCACATGGTTGTACTCATAGGCTTCGCCGCCGGTCAGCTCGGTGTCCACCGCGCCGCTCTCGCCGGTGTAGGCGGTCAGGTTGTCCTTGTCGGTGCCGAAATGGACCACCGGGGTGGCGGCGCCGTCCGCCGTTTTGGAGTACCAGGCAAAGTTCAGCTGGGTCTCATCGGCGCCCGGCGTCAGCGAGACCTTGGTATAGTCGGTGGCCACGCTCTCCCACTGGGCAACCCAGGCGTCCCAGTCGGTGCCGGTCACGCTGGAGTCGTTGTAGTGGTCGGGCAGGGCCGAAACCGACATGCCGGCGCTCTCGGCGGTGGCTTCCTCCGCCGGGGCGGCGGTGGGCTCGGCGGCCGCTTCGCTGGCGGCGGCCGGCTCGCTGGAGGCGGCCTCGCTGCTGGCGCTGCCAGTGCTGCAGCCGGCCAGCATGCCGGCCGCCATCGCGCAGCTGAGCAGCAAAGAGATCATCTTCGCGTTTTTCATCATTACTCTCCCATTTCACGTTTCACGAGCGAAATCCGCTCATCCATAACAGAATGCCGAACGGTCCGCAGACCGTCGCCATCGGTGGAGAATCTCCGTCCCAACCGCCGCCTGTGCGGCGGGTGCCTTTTCAGCGGCGCGCCGGGGACCCCGGCATGCCAAGGCGGGGAATCGCTCCGCCGGGATCCGCAGCTTGCCGGATCCCTTTTTTCGGGCCCAGCAGAACTATAGCACCGGCCGCGGCCCAATGCAATCAGACTGCGCAAAGCTTTTCGCCGATTTTACAAGACGGATGCAAACCTGCCGATTGTGTAAAAAATCAGGAAATCTGCCCGCACGGCGCCCCCGGGGGCCCCGCGCCCTTGCATTGCGGCGCAAAACACGGTATAATACGTTCATATATGCGCTCAGCGCATCACAAAGTTTTAAGGAGCGTTTTTTGATGAAGTCCTTGCGTGCGAAATTCCTCAGCCTGGGCATGGCGCTGGTGCTGGCGCTCAGCGCCTCGGGCTGTGCCATTACCACCCCGGCTGTGGTGGGGTCCATCGGCGGGGTGGAGATCCCCGCCGGCATCTACCTGCTGGCCCAGTACAACGCCTACAGTTCGGCGGCTTCGGCGGCCGACCTGGCCACCGGCGAAACGGCCGACGACGTGAAGGCGGTGCTGAACGCCCAGTGTACCGGCACGATCGGGGATGAGGAGGTGACCACCGACGGCGCCGACTATGTGGCCCGGCTGACCCTGCGCAGCCTGCAGCACTACGCCGCGGTGGAGACCCTGTTCGACGAGCTGGGCGGCACGCTGTCCGACGCCGCCACCTCCGAGGCGGCCGACCAGGCCGAGAGCGTCTGGTCCTCCAGCGGCGACCTGTACGCCGCCAACGGCATCGGGAAGGACTCGCTGGAAGCCTACCTGCTCAACGCCGCCAAGGCGACCGAGCTTCTGCAGCTGTTCTACGGCGAAAACGGCCAGACCCCCGTCACCGATGAGGAATACATCGACTATCTGGAAAACGAATGCCTCTACCTGGACATGGTCCAGCTGCCGCTGTTCGACTCCTCCACCTACGCCTTCGCCGATGAGGAGCAGAGCCGGACCATCGAGAGCCTGGCCGAAGAATGCGCCGCCACCCTCAACGAATGGGCCACTGCCGAGCAGGGCCGCAGCGAGCGGTTCACCTCCCTGTATGAAGCGGCGATGGAGTATGTGCCCCGGGCCGTCGAGGCGCTGGGCTCCACGATGGAGTCGGCCCAGGCGCTGAACTATGCGGGCACCCAGCTCATGACCCCCGACGACCTGGTCACCTACGGCGACGCCCTCACCGATGCGGTGGCCGAAAACGGCCGGAACGTCTGGTTCACCTACAACATGGGCACCGCCATCGGCGTGCTCTGCGCCGTGGACCCGCTGGACGCCGCCGACCTGGACAGCTACAAGCAGAGCGACCTGCTGACCACCATGAAGCAGGACGAGCTGGACCAGACGCTTTATGAGGAAGGCGCCGCCCTGGAACAGAACCTGGACGAAAGCGCCATGCAGGTGTACAAGGCCGCCAACATCAAGCGCACGGTCTGACCCCCCTTTTTCCACAACATTGCAAACATGCGGGCACGCTGCAGCCGGCTGGCTGGGTCGGCGGCCCGCATTTTGCGGCTTCGGGGGCAGGAATGTCAACCCCTCACGACCGATCAGGAGGCAACAGCATGAAGGACTGGAAACTGCGGATGGCCAGCGGCCTGCTGGCGCTGGGGCTGGTTTGCGCCGCCCCGGCCCCGGCCATGGCCCGTACCCCGGAACACCCCGCCGGCGGGTGGGTCTCCGGGCTGATGGACCTGCCGGTGGTGGGGGATCTGCTCCGCCTGCTCACCGGCGGCGGGGAGGAAGCGGCCGCCGGCGAGGGGGCGTCCACCGCCGAGACCGCCGCCACCGCCGAGACCGCCACCGCCGAGTCTGCCGAGACCGCCAAGGCCGCGCCGGCCGAAGCAGCGGCGCCGCAGCCCTGGCCCCAGGGCTGGATGCAGGGCGCGGTGCAGCCGGGGGTGGAACTGCCCCGGGCCGACGCCGACGACCCCACCCTGCCCGATGCCCTCACCGCGACCCAGTGGGCCGCCCTCCCGGTGGGGCAGGACACCCTTTCGCTGACCAGCCGGGAGGAGACCAACTTCGGTGACCTGACCGCGGACGCGGCCGCCCAGGCGGCGGCCGCCTGGCTGTGGCAGCAGGGGGAGGCGACCGCCGACCTGCGCAGCCTGCCGGTGGCGGCGGCCATCCCCGGCGAACTGCTGACCCGCAGCGCCGCCGCCGGTACCGCCCTGGCCGATCTGGGCGGCTGCCTGGCGGAAGGGGACCTCTCGCTGGCCATGGTGCAGATCACCCCCGCCCGGCTGGTGTCGGTGCTGGAGACCGGCCTGGCCGACAGGGAGGACCCGACCGGGGAGGGCTACGGCCTGTTTTTGCAGCTCAGCGGGCTGCGCATGACCTACACCGAGACGGAGGGCGCGGCCCGGGTGGCCGAGCTCGCGCTGGCAGACCCGGAGGAGGAAGCGGGCCGCGCCCTGGCCCTTGACGATGAACAGACCCCGCTGCTGCTGGTGCTGCCCCGGGCCTACCTGGAGGCCTTCGGCCTCACCGAGGCGGAGGGCTGCCCCGACCTGCTGGCCGACGCCGGGCTGACCCTGCCCGACGCGCTGGCGGCCCTGCCCGCCAACCTGGGCGCGGCGGACACCGCCGCCCTGCTGGACCGGACCGCCCCGGCCGGGCGAGTGCTGCCGGCCGACACTGCGGACGCCACCTTCACCGGCGTGGTGGAACTGGGCGCCGACTATGCCGGGCTGCAGATCCGGCTGCTGGTGGACGGCAGGGAAGTCACCGCCGTCACCGACGCCCAGGGCCGGCTGACCCTGCCCGGCCTGGCCGGCGGCGGCCACACCCTGCAGATGGCCGCCGGCGAGCCGGCCTACTACCTGAGCGACCGCACCGGCGTCGGCACCGGCGCCGAGGGCAGCGTGCCGGTGACGGTGACCGCGGTGCCGGCGGACTGCGTGCTGGGCCCGGCCCCCACCGCCGCCCCGGCGCCCACGGCCGCCCCCACCGCCACCCCGGCACCCACCGCCACCCCGGCTGCCAGCGCCAGCCCGGCGCCCACCGCGGCGCCCACCGCAGCCCCGGCCACCGTCACCGTGACCTCGCCGGAGGAGGAGCCGGCCACCCCGGCGCCCACCGCAGCCCCCACCCCGGTGCCGGCTGCCACCGCCGCGCCCACCGCCCGCCCCACCGCGGCCCCGATCTTTGACCCCACCGCCGAGATGCTGCAGGCCACCCCCGACCCCACGCTGGCCCCCACCGCCACCCCGGCCCCCACGGCGGAGCCCACCCCCGACCCGGCCCGGCTGGAAGAGCAGGAGGCCGCCCGCAAGACCTCCAGCCAACTGCCGCTGTACATCGGCCTGGGGCTGGCTGCGGTGGGCGCCGCGGCGGTGGCCGTGGTGCTGGTGCGCCGCAAACTCACGGCCCGCAGCGGCCATACCTACCGCCGCAAGCCCTGACGCTGCGGTACCCGACCTTCCCCCGCCAAGAACAGGAGTGTTATGACTGAAAATCGCTTGAAAAACCTTGCCCTGGAAGTGCTGGGCTGCTTTGTCTCGGCCCTGGGCGTCTACAGCTTCGCCGTGGCGGCCGAGGTGCCGGTCACCGGCATCGCCGGCATCGGCGCGATCCTGTACCATCTGTTCGGGCTGCCCATCGGCCTGTCCAACATCCTTCTCAACGTTCCCATCGTGCTGTTCTGCTTCCGCCTGCTGGGGCGGGACTTCTTCCTGCGCAGCGTGCGCTGCATGGTGCTCTTCGCCTTCTTCACCGACTTTGTGCTGCCGGCGCTGCCGGTCTACAGCGGCGACCGCTTCCTGGCCGCCCTTTGCGGCGGCGTGGTCATGGGCATCGGCGACGCGCTGATCTATATGCAGAACTCCAGCACCGGCGGGGTGGACTTCATCACCATGGCCATCAAGGTCAAGCACCCCCACCTGCCCTTCGGCAACCTGACCTTCGGCGCGGCGCTGGCGGTCATCCTGGCCAACGGGCTGGTGTTCCGGGATGTGGACGCCATCATCTACGGCCTGATCCTCAACTTCCTGGCCTCCTACATCATCAACCGGATGATGTTCGGCTTCAATTCCTGCATGCTGGCCCTGATCGTCACCGACGACGGCCCCGCCGTCTGCGAGGCCATCGACCGGGCGGTGGACCGGGGGTCCACCATCCTCAAGGCATACGGCGGCTACAAGCAGGACCGGCGGGACGTGGTGCTCTGCGCCTGCAGCAGCAAACAGCTGTATGAGGTGGAAAAGCTCATGCGCCGGCTGGACCCCAACAGCTTCATGATCATGCTGCAGGCCAACGAGGTCCAGGGCGAAGGCTTCCGCCGGCTGGTGCTCGGCAAGGAGCAAAAACACCGCTGACCCCCGACAACCGAAAACCGCCCCGCGGCGACCCGGATCCGGGTTGCGCCGCGGGGCGGTTCTGTTTTGGTTTCAGGTGATCTTCAGCGCCCGCTGCACCCGGTAGACGGCGTAGCGGAACAGCCCGACGATCAGGCTGCCTTCCACCCAGACATAGTGGGGCAGATTGCGCCAGTAAAACTTTGGCTTGTCCAGCCGGCGCAGGGCGGTCCTGGCTTCGGCAAAGCCCTTGGCGTAGTCGCCGCCAAAGCCCCGCAGCCGGAACATCACGACCTTGAGCAGATACCCCAGCACCAGCGGGATCAGGTTGAGCAGCAGCATCGCCGCCGGCATGTTCTTGTAGGGCAAAAGAATGCTGTTGCGCCCGCTCTGGATGCTCTTGAAGGGGTTGTAGCGCACCGCGCCGGTGGTGGCCCCGCAGATGTGCCGGCACCGGGCGGTGGGGCAGTAGACGTTTTTGTAGCCGAAGTTGTTGGCCCGCCAGCTCAGGTCCACGTCCTCATAATAGGCGAAGAACAGCTCGTCAAACACGCCGATCTTGTCCAGGATGGCGCGGCGGTACAGCGCCGCGCCGCCGCAGGCCGAAAAGATCCGCCCGGGCTTCTGGTAGCGGCTGGCCTTCAGCCCGTCGCCCCGCTTGCAGGCAAAGCCCAGCAGGGTCACATAGTCGCCGGCGTCGTCGGCCAGCTCGGGCTCGTAGTACCGCAGCATCAGGCTGGACACCGCAAAGATCCGCTCGTCGGCCTCGGCGGTGCGGATCAGCTCGGCCAGCCACCGGGGCTCGGCAAAGGCATCGTTGTTGAACAGGGCGATGTACTCGCCCTTTGCCACCGCGATGCCCTGGTTCACCGCATGGGAAAAGCCGGTGTTCTCGCTGTTCTCGATCAGGGTGTAGCCCGGCCGGCCCCGGTAGCTGCGGGCGATGGCCAGGCTCTCGTCGGTGGAGCCGTTGTCCACCACGATCAGTTCAAAATCCGTCTCGGTCTGGGCCCAGATGGATTCGATGGAATCCCGCAGCCAGCCCGCCCCGTTCAGATTGGGGATGATGACGCTCGCTTTCATTCAAAACCGCTCCCTTCACAACAGGCGGTGCCGCCCCAGCAGCATCAGCAGCAGCGGCAGGTTGGGCCCCAGCACAAACAGCACCGCCAGCACCAGCGCCGCCGCCGACAGGATCACCTGCCGGATCAGGTACGCCTGGGCCAGCCGCTGCAGGTCCTGGCTGCGGGTGCCGCCGGCGGCAAAGATCAGCAGCGGGATCAGCCCCACCAGCGGCAGCCAGAACAGGCACAGCGCCCCCAGGTACCGGGCGGTGGTCAGGCGGTCGTCCCGGGGCGGGTCGGGGTAGCAGGGCCCCGGGGGCGGGGGCGGGGGTGTCGGGGCCGAAGTCTGGGCCGAGACCTGCCCGCACCGCGGGCAGCGGTACTGCCCCGGGGGCAGCAGCAGGCCGCATTGGCGGCAGAATACCAGCTTCATCGCAGCGCGAAGCTCCTTTCACAAAGTAAGATGAGCGCTTACAGCGCCAGCGGCCGGTCCAGGTGGGTGGCCAGGATGATCTGGGTGTTGGTGGTGCCCAGCGTCTGGATGCGGGTCAGCAGATGTTCCAGCTCGTCGATGCCGCTGCAGCTCACCTTCACGGTGAAGTTGTAGGTGCCGGTCACCCGGTAGCACTGCAGCACGTCGGGTTCCCCCTGCACCAGCTGGAGAAACTCCTCCCGTTTGTCCGGGTTGGTCTGCACCGAGATCAGCCCCTGCACCCGGTTGGGCTCGTCGGGGCGGTGCAGCAGCACCGTGTACCCGCCGATGATCCCCTCCTGCTCCAGCCGATGGATGCGGCTGGACACCGCCGGGCTGGTCAGGTTGATCTTCTGCGCGATCTCCTTGACCGGCATCCGGGCGTTCTGCACCATCAGCTGGATGATTTTTCGGTCTAGATCGTCCACAAGGCTCCCTCCGTTTCTGCGGGGTTTATGCAACCCACACAAAAAAATAAAATGAAGAAAATATTCTTTGTGCGGAACATCGAAAGGCCGTTTCCGGCCTTTTTCGGTGTCTTTGCTGAATATAATAAAGCATTTCCTGGCTAATTATAATAAAATGAAAACAAAAATACAAGGCTTTGGTTTGACATTTTCTGGAAAGAGACTATAATACTAACTATACCAAAGACATTCACTGACCTTTATATACTTTCCCACCCCTCTATGCACAAAAGCCCGCCGCAAAGCGGGCTTTTGTGCTGTTCGTCTGTTGCGGGGTGTGGTATAATAAAACCAAAGGGAACCATCGGATAGGCGGCGCGGCGGCAGAACCGACGCGATGCACCCTGCGCCGCCGGACAGAAAAGAGGGAAACGGCATGACAACATCGCCAACTTTTGATCGGCAGGCCGTCACCGCCCAGGCCCGCCAGGCCGTGCAGGAGCTGCTGCAGGCCGCCGGGCTGCGGGCGGGGGACATCTTGGTCATCGGCTGTTCCAGCAGCGAGATCGTGGGCGGCCGGATCGGCAAGGACAGCAGCATGGAGGCCGCTGGCGCCGTGCTGGACGGAGTCGCCCCGGTGCTGAGCGAGCGGGGGATCTACCTGGCCGCCCAGTGCTGCGAGCACCTGAACCGGGCCATCGTGCTGGAGCGGGAAGCCGCCGAGCGGTACGGCTGCGAGATCGTCAACGCCCTGCCCCAGCCCCACGCCGGCGGCAGCTGGGCCACCAGCTGCTGGCAGCGCTTCCGGGACCCGGTGCTGGTGGCGGAGGTCCGGGCCGCGGCGGGCATCGACATCGGCGGCACCCTGATCGGCATGCACCTGCGCCGGGTGGCGGTGCCGGTCCGGCTGAGCCTTGCCCGCATCGGCTGTGCCAACATTCTGTGCGCCCGCACCCGCCCGCCCTACATCGGCGGAGCCCGCGCCGTATATCAGGAGATGTGAAGGATGCTGAACAACGAAACAGCCCGGCAGATGGCGGAAAATGTCGCCCGAATCCGGGAAAGAATGGCCGAGGCCGCCCGCGCCGCCGGGCGGGACCCCGGCGAGATCCTGCTGTGCGCGGCCTGCAAGACCCGCACGGTGGAGGAGGTGTGCGCCAGCGCCCGCCTGCCCATCGACCTGTTCGGGGAAAACCATGTGCAGGAACTGGTGGAAAAATCTGAAGCCGGCGCCTATGGGGGCAAGCCGGCCCACTTCATCGGCCACCTGCAGACCAACAAGGTCAACAAGGTGGTGGGCCGCGCCGCCCTGATCGAGAGCGTGGACAGCGAACGGCTGCTGCAGAAGATCGACCGGGCCGCCGAGGCCCTGGGGCTGCGGCAGGACATCCTCATTGAGGTGAACATCGGGGGCGAGGCCAGCAAGAGCGGCGTGGACGCCGAAGGGCTGTGGGCGCTGCTGGAGGCGGCCGCCGCCTGCGGGCACCTGCGGCTGCGGGGGCTCATGGCCATCCCGCCGGCCGACGCCGCGCCCGACGAGACCCGCCGGTTCTTTGCTTCAATGCGCGGCCTGCTGGAGCAGGCCGCCGCCCGGGGCTATGAGAACGCCCGGATGGACACCCTTTCCATGGGCATGAGCGGCGATTACCCGCTGGCGATCGAGGAAGGCGCCACCATCGTGCGCATCGGCACCGCCATCTACGGCGCCCGGGACTACACCCGCAGCCACTGAACCCCAAAGTTAGGACAAACGAACCCGCCGCCCGGCCTCTCGGCCCGGCGGCGGGTTTTTGCAGGTTCATTCAATCCGGATCCCGGTGCCTTCCAGCAGGTTCACCACCTCGGGGAAGCTGAACCGGGCGTCCTTGAGCTGGTTGTCGGCCAGGGTGATGGCGTAGCCTTCGGCGCCGCGGAAGTCGGCTTTGCGCAGGTCGCAGCGGGTAAAGCCGGAGCGCCCCAGGCTCACCCCGCGGAAGCTGGCGCCGCCCAGCTTGCACTGGTCAAACACGCATTCCCGGAACTGGCAGCGGGAAAAATCAAACCCCGCCAGCGCCAGGCCGGAAAAATCGCTGTACAGGAAGTTGCACCCTTCCAGCGAAGCGAAGGGCTGGGCCACGGCGCTGCGGCCGGTCAGCCCGCCCCAGGCAATGTTGCGGAATTCGCACCGGTCCATCCGGGCGTCCCGCATCAGGCAGAAGCTGAAGGTCACGGCGGACAGCTGGCAGCGGGTGAACCGGCAGTCCAGAAAGCTGCAGTTCTGCACCCGCAGCGCCACCCACCGGCAGCCCTGGAAGGTGCAGTCCTGAAATTCGGCGTCGCGCAGCAGGTCGGCGGGGGCGGAACTGTCAAAGGTCCGCCCCTGGTACAGGGTCTTGGCGGCAGGCATGGCGGGGCCCTCCTTGGCATCAGGGTTCAAAAGCGGCCGCGTGGTCGCGGAAAAACTCGTAGTAGGCCCGCACGCTGGGCAGCTCGGTCCAGCGGCGGGGGCGCACCGGCCGGCTGTCCAGGTCATAGACCCGGGCCCCCGGCATCGCCAGCAGGAAAGGCGAGTGGGTGGCGATCAGGAACTGGCAGTCGTAAAACCGGGCCGAATCCACCAGGTAGCGGGCCAGTTCCTGCTGGCGGTCGGGCGCCAGGCTGTTTTCCGGCTCGTCCAGCAGGTAGAGCGCCCCGGGGCGGATGCGCTGGGTGAAGAACAGGAAGGCGCTTTCGCCGTTGGAGTGGGTGCGCACGTTGTGCATCAGCCGGGCCCGGGCGTACTGGCTGTCGCTGTGCCGGCGCGCTTCCACCGTCAGCTTGAGCCGGTCGTAATCCGCCAGGCTGTTCATCCGCACCCGGGCATAGCGGGCGTCCTGCACCTCTTCCATCAGGCCGTCGCGCCGGCGGTCGATCCCGTCGTTGATGGCCCGCAGGTCCATCATGAAGTCGAACACGTCGTCGCTGGTCAGGATCCAGCTGTCCGGCGGCAGGGGACGGAGCAGATGGGCGCTGCACAGGCGGCAGTAATCGGGGAAAAAGCTGGTTGTGTTGAAGGGGGCGCCCCGCCGCAGCCCCAGGGTCTGGGCCACCACATTGAGGGCCGTGGTCTTGCCCGAGCCGTTGCCGCCGTACAGGATGGTCACATCCGCCAGTTCCAGCTGCTGCAGCTCCCGCTCGGGAAAAAGCTGGAACGGAAAGTAGGAATCATAGCAGGTGCGCCTTTGGCGGCAGAAGAACTGCCACTCGGCATTTTCCGAAGCAAAGTGGAATTCGCTGAGATAGATCATGACCTCGACCCTCCCGGTGAAAAACACCGCCGCCCGCCGGAAGGCGGCGGGCGGCGACTGCAGACTGTTGAAAAAGTATAAAATCCGTCGCCGTCGGCGGACATGCGCCGACGACGGCGACACCGACAGGGAAATTTTGCGGCAAATTGTGTGCGAGGAGCATAGCGACGAGTGCGCGATTTGCCGTAAAATTTTGTCGAAGGGGATACACAAGGGGAAACAGACGCGTTAGGCAATTGCCGTGCGCGGCTGTTGCCTCTTGTGCAGCGTGTCGAGTTTCTCGACACGCTCAGCCGGCCCTGCGGCGGGCCGACTTGGCGTATCAGGAAAGTTCAGAATGTTTTGCCGCCGGCATCAGGATTCCTCCTGCCAGAGCCAGTTCTGGCGGGCCCATTCGTCCTGCGAATCCTCGGCGGGCAGGTCCAGGGTGCGCAGCCGGTCCCGGACCCGGGCGGTCAGTTCCTGCCGCCCGCCCCAGTCACAGCAGCCGCCCAGCAGCAGCCAGTCCACCGTCTGGGTCTGGCCGGCGGCCAGCCGGTCCAGGTGGACGCTCACGCACAGCCCCTCCAGGTCGGCACAGCAGAGCAGGCTGAAGCTGAGCGCCAGCACCGCCACCGTGATGCGCACCGCCTGGATGCGCCGGAACAGCCGCACCAGCGCCAGCACGCAGCCCAGCCCCAGCACCAGCAGCAGCCAGGCGGACAGGATGCGCCGGGGGGTGGGGCCGTACAGCGCGATGTACAGCCCCAGCTTGGCGGCGGCCAGCGCCGCAAAGGCCAGCCCGAAGCCGGCGAACACCGCAAGCCCGGCCCGGTCCCGGCCCGGGGCGTCGGCCGGGCAGGGGCAGAGGAAGTGGACCGCCGCCAGCACCGCAAAGTTCAGCAGCAGGATGCGGCAGAGCTGCCAGAACCCTTCCACCGCAAAGGTGGAGACTTCCAGCGGGGTCAGCGGCACCGGCGCACCCAGCGCGGCGGCGAACTCGGCCGCCTGCACGGCGAAGAAGAGCGCATAGACCAGGCACAGCCCGCCCACCGCCAGCCGGGCGGTGAGCCGCGGCAGCCGGGGGCACCGTCCCAGCCAGGCGTAGACCTGCGCTTCGGCCACCGGCGGGGCCTTGCGGCGCAGCCCGCCGCCCGCCAAACCGAAGAGCCAGGCCCCCACCGGCAGCGACAGGGCCAGGTAAAAAGCCTGCTCAAACAGGCGCACCAGGGTCCAGTCGTCCAGCCGGGGCCAGCGCAGCCACCGGTCCACCAGGGCGCCGAAGCCGGCGTCGGCGGCCGAGAGCTCCCCCAGGGCGTAGCCGCCCAGGAGCAGCGCCAGCACAAGGCCGGCGGCCAGTTCCCACCGGCGGCGCCGCCGGTCCGGGCCCATCCGGCCGGCGCGGCGGCGGTACGCCCCCTTGAGCCCCCGCCACAGCAGCTGCAGCCGCAGCAGGAAGTTGCCGAAGGGCAGCGTGAACAGCCCGGCGACGCCGTCCAGCAGCACCATCGCGTTGGCCCGGCCCGCAGCCTGCATCCCGGTGGCGGCCAGGGTCCAGTAGATGGCGGTCAGGTGCCAGGCCAGCCCCTGGCAGATCCCCAGCGGCCCGGCGTGGGCGCCCCACAGCGCGGCGGCCAGCCCCTGCAGCACCCAGCACGCCCCCCAGAAAGGCGCGTTGCCGCCGGCCTTGCGCCCCAGCGCCCGGGCCATGGCCAGGACCGCCGCCATGTACAAAAGCGGAAAGACCGCCCAGGGCCAGGTGCCGCGGCCGAAGACAAGGACCCGGGTGTAAAACCAGGCCAGCGGATAACTGAGGACCGCGGCCCACCCCCAGACCCGCCGGGGCCCCGGCAGGGCGGCGAGGGGATCGGGCGCGGCGGCGTTGGCCGGTGAAACGGGCGCAGGGGAAGAAAGGGGACGCCCGGCGCCCTCTTTGGCTGTAGGTTCCATCATGGATCCTCCTTTTTATGTAGCGTCATCCGGGGTGTATTCCAGAATGTCCCCGGGCTGGCAGTCAAGGGCCCTGCACAGTGCTTCCAGCGTGGTGAAGCGCACGGCCTTGGCCTTGTTGTTTTTCAGGATGGACAGGTTGGCCGGGGTGATGCCGACCATTTCGGCCAGCTCCCCGGCGCCGATGCGGCGCTTGGCCATCATCACGTCCAGGTTGACACGGATGGGCACGGCACGCCTCCTTTACACCGTCAGGTCCAGTTCGTCCTTCATCCGGACGGCCTGGGCAAAGGTATTTTTCAGCACCTGGACGATGAGCGCCATGAACCCCGCCGCAATGCCCATACAGGCGAAGGGGAAATAGAGCACCGCCCCGGCCGGGATGCAGATGAGTGCCGCCAGCGCGCAGCACAGCGCGATGTGCCGCAGCGAACGGACGTTTTCGGCGACGAAGACCGCCCCCTTCTCCACCCGGCCCAGCAGCCGGAACAGGTTGAAGAGCATCCACAAAGCCAGCGCGGCCAGCAGATACCCCAGCCCCAGCATGACCCAGCGCACGGCAGGCCCGCTGACGGCCACCCGCCCCCGGGCGATGAGCCAGTCCACAATGGCCGGGCCGCCCAGCGCGACGGCCACGCAGACCGCGAACACCCCCACCGTGACCAGGCGGGTGAGCACGATGCTCCTGTGTTCGTCCCAGAGCGGGCGGCGGGGTGCAGACGAATTTGGCATACACAACTCCTCCCTTTTGCTTCCATGGCAGCAGTATAACACAGCGGATATTGTTTTGCAAGATGTTTTTATTGCTTTTCGATATATTTTTTCCGTTCTGCGATATTCTGCCTGCCGGTCACAGCATCTTGTTGCGGCGGCAGTACCACAGCCCGCCCAGCGCCAGCAGCGCACAGGCGCAGCCCACCGCCGGATACCCCCAGGGCACCGAGGGGGCCAGCATCCCGGGGAAGTTCATGCCGTACCAGCCGGTGACCAGGCTCAGGGGCAGGAACACCGTGGTGAGCACGGTGAGCCAGGTGGCCACCTGGGTCTGGCGCAGTTCCAGCCGGGCGTGGTAGAGCTGCCACAACTGCAGGATGGTGGCCCGCAGTGCCTCGGCTTCGTCCCGCAGCTGGGCGGCCCGGGCCGCAAACCGCCCCCAGCCGGCCCGCTGCCCCCGGGTGAGCAGCCCGGCCGGGTCGGCCTGCAGGTCCTGGGCCAGATGGGCCAGCCCCGCCCAGCCCACATGCAGCGCGGCCAGGGCCCGGCGCTCGGCCAGGGCGGCGGACTCGAACCCCCGCAGACTGCCCCGCTCCAGCGTTTCCTCCAGCCTGTCCAGCCGCTGTTCCAGCGCCTGCAGCGCCGGGGCGGCGGTCTCGGCCCGGCGGGCCAGCAGGGCCAGCAGCACCCCGGCCGGGCCGGCGGGGGCGGCGTCCAGCGGCAGGTCGGTCAGGGCGGGCGGGGTCTCGGCCGCCAGCCACAGGGCCCGGTCATCCAGCCAGAAGGCCAGTTTCTCCCCGCCCGGCCCGGGCAGGCAGGCCAGTCCCAGCAGGCAGTCCGGGTACTGGACCACCCGGCTGCCGCCCTCCTGCAGCAGCCGGACCAGCGCCCCGCACAGCGCCGGTGCGCCGGGACCGGTCAGCTCCGCCGGGTTCAGCACCCGCACCGCGCCTTCCGGCCTCGGGTGCAGGCGGCCGGTCTTCGGGTCGATGGCATATCGCCGCATCCAAACTCCCCCTTTCCTCTGGTTTCCAGTATGGCCCGCGGCGCCCGCCGGCAGACAGCAAACATCCCCCGCCCGGGCGTGTCGGACGTTTCGGCACGCACAGGCGGGGGACGCTTTGTTTTGATGCGGCGGGCCGCCCTCACCCTTCCCGGGTGAAAAGGGCGACCACCTCCAAATGGTCGGTGTGGGGGAAAAGGTCCACCGGCTGGAAGGCCCGGGCCCGGTACCCATGCCCGGCCAGCAGGGCTGCATCCCGGGCCAGGGTGTCCGGGCCGCAGCTCACATACACCACCCGCCGGGGGCCCATGGCCGCCACGGCGGCCAGACAGTCCGGCGTGCTGCCGGCCCGGGGCGGGTCCAGGAACACCACGTCGGGGCGCAGGCCCTCGGCGGCGGCCTGGCGCATCCAGGGGGTGGCGTCGGCACAGGCGAAGCGGGCATTTTTCAGCCGGTTGCGGGCCGCGTTGGCCCGGGCGTCCCGCACCGCGGCGGGGGTCTGCTCCACCCCAAAGACCTGCCCGGCCCCGGCCGCCGCCGCGCACAGCCCGATGGTGCCGATGCCGCAGTAGGCGTCCAGGACGGTGGGGCGGCCGCTCAGCTCCGCATACGCCAGCGCCCGGTCGTACAGCCGTTCGGTCTGGGCCGGGTTGACCTGGTAAAAGCTGCCGGCCGACAGCGCGAAGGTCAGCCCGCAGAGGGTGTCCTCGATCTGGCCGGGGCCGTAGAGCACCCGCACCTGCCGCCCCAGCACGGCGCTGGTGCGGCGGGGGTTGCAGTTGTGGACAACGGTGGTCACCCAGGGGGCCGCCCGGCGCAGCGCCGCCACAAACTGGCGGCTGCCGGGCAGCCGGTCGGCCGCCGTGACCAGCACCACCAGCACCTGGTTGGTGGCGTGGCCCCAGCGCACCAGCACATGGCGCAGCAGGCCGGTGCCCTGGTCCTCCCGGTAGGCGGGCCAGCGCAGAGCGCGGGCGGTCTGCACCACCGCCGCGATGGTCCTGTCCAGGATCGGCGCCTGGAGCAGACAGCCGGACTCGGGCAGCGGCAGCACCCGGTGGGTGCCGGCGGCATAGATGCCGGCCGTCAGCCGGCCGCGCTGCTCGGCAAAGCTGGCGATGGCCTTGTTGCGGTAATGCCAGGGGTCGGCGGCGCCCAGGATCGGCGCCACCGGGGCCAGCGGGGCGAACAGTGCTTCGGCCCGGCGCTGTTTGGCGGCCAGCTGCCCGGCGTAGGGCACCGAAAGCTGGGGGCAGCCGCCGCAGCGCTGCGCCTGCAGCGGACAGGAAGGTTTGGACATGGGCTCACGGCCTTTCGACAGGATGGTGGGAAACGGGGTTGCGGGGTGTGATATACTGGAATGGGGGCCGGGCCGGCAGCGGGCCGGCCGGCTCCGCCTTGTAGGAAACGGAGGTTTTGTTTATGAATGTACTGCTCATCAACGGCAGCCCCCACGCCCACGGCTGCACCGACGCCGCCCTGCGGGAGGTGGCCGCCGCCCTGAACGCCGACGGCATTGAAACCACGATCTACCACATCGGCGCCAGGCCGGTGGGGGGGTGCGTAGGCTGCGGCGGCTGCGCCAAGGCCGGGCGCTGCGTCTTCGGCGGCCCGCCGGCGGAGGTGCTGCCCCTGGCCGAAGCGGCCGACGGCTTTGTGTTCGGCGCGCCGGTCCACTATGCCACGGCGGCCGCCGGGATGCTGGGCTTTATGCACCGGCTGGCCTACAGCGCCGGCCGGGTGCTGCAGCAGAAGCCGGCGGCGGTGGTGACCAGCGCCCGCCGGGCCGGCACCACCACCGCCCTGGAGGCGATGGAAAAGGTGGCCCAGATCTGCCAGATGCCGCTGGTCAGTTCCACCTACTGGCCGATGGTCCACGGCGGCACCGCCGAGCAGGCCGCCCTGGACGAGGAGGGTATGCAGATCATGCGCAACCTGGGCCACAACATGGCCTGGCTGCTGCGCTGCATCGAGGCCGGCCGCGCCGCGGGTATCACCCCGCCCCGGGCCGAGAACGCGGCGCGCACCAACTTCATCCGGTGAGCCCTGTGCGGCGCGGCCGGGGAAGGCGGACCCCGCCATCCGGCAAAGGCGCCCCGGGCTGAGGGCCGCCGTCCGTGCGGCAGCCCGCCCGACCCGACACGCCGAGGGCCCCGGCAGACGCTTTCAGGCGTCTGCCGGGGCCTTTGCCTTACAGCCAGAGCCCGACCAGCGCAAACCCCAGCCAGGCCGCGGCGCCGCCGAAGACCAGCCCGGCCAGCACGTCGGAAGGGTAGTGGGCGCCGGTGAGCACCCGGCTCACCGCGATGACAAGGGCCAGCGCCGCCAGCACCGCCGCCAGCGCCGGGGCAAAGTACCAGGCCGACACCGCAATGCCGGCCGCCGAAAAGCAGTGCCGGCTGGGGAAGCTCTGGCCCCTGGTGTCCTTGGGGAAGAGGGGCGCAAAGCCCAGGGCCTCGTAGGGGCGGGGGCGGTTGATGCCGCGGCGCAGCAGGGTGCCCAGCCCGAACACCGCCGCCGGCACCCCGGCCATCGGCAGCAGCAGCGGCTGCCGGGTGAAGGCCAGCCAGGCCAGCAGCCCGATGTACAGCGCGTACACCCCCGCCACCGCCCCGCCGCTGACCGCACGCAGCGCCGCCCGGGCCGCCGGGCGGGCGTTGAACCAGCGAAAAACGGCCTGATATGCGTTTGCCCCCACGGTCCGTCCCCCCTTTGCAAGACCTGTGTTCCCGGTTCACGCCGGGCCGCCCCGGCGCCGCCCACCGTGTCCGCCGGCTACCCGGCATCGTCGCGGCAGCGGGCCGCTTTCGGCAGGCTCCCCGCCGGGTCGGCTGCGGCCATCTTCCCGGGTGCCTCCGAACGCTTCCCGGCAGTTTTGATGAATCCGATCCGGAATCTGCTCTATCCTAGCATACCATCCCCCCGCCGCGCTTGTCAAACCCCGGTCCGGGAAGGTATAATAAAGGGTATGCCGGCCGGAAGGGGCGGGCTGTTTTGAAAATTTGGGAGGACCTGTCCATGTTTCTCTTTGCCAATCTCCTGCTGCTGGCCCTGTTTGCGGCGGCAGCCTGCGACCTCTGGCTGGGGGTGCGCCGCGCCGCGGCCGGCCCCGGCCGGCTGGGCCGTGCCCTGCAAAACCTCTGGCGGCAGGAGCATCTGCTCTTCGGCGGCTGGGGCAGCGGCTGGCGGACCCGGGCCGGCGCTGTATTGTTCTGCGTGGGGCTGGGCGCCTATGAACTCAGCGTGGCCTTCTGCAACAGCATGGCGCGGGACGCCTGGCCCTGGGTGCAGGGGGTGCTCTCCCCGCTGCTGGATGGGGTGGCTTTCGGCTGTTTCGGGCTCAAGATCCTGCTGGGCACCCGTTACAACTGGCGGCAGCTGGGGCTGGCCGGGGCGCTGTATTTCATTGCCCGGTGGGTCCATTTCAACGCCCACAACATCTGGTGGATCGGGCTGGTGGTGGCGGTGCTGGCCGCCAAGGACCTGCCGCTGAAAAAGCCGCTGACCGTCTTTGTGGCCGTCGGCGCCGCCGCGATGCTGCTGGTGGCCGGGCTGAACGCAGCCGGCGTCCTGCCCCCGCCGCCGGACCTGGCCACCGAGCGGAATGTGTATGAATCCCGCAGCACCTACGGCTACGGCCACCCCAACACCTTCGGCGGGCTGCTGTTCGGGCTGCTGCTGGCCTGGACCATGCTCCGGTCCCGGCGGCCCCGCTGGGTGGACGCCGGGCTGGTAGCCGCCTTGTCGGTGTTTCTGCTGGTGGGGCCGGCCTCCCGGTCGGCGGGGCTGGCGGGGCTGGCGCTGGCCGCCGGGCTGGCGCTGTGCCGCCTTTGGGGCCGGCGGCCGCTGCCCCGCCCCCTGCCCTGGCTGGGCGCGGCGGTGGTGCCGGCCATGGCGGCGGTAAGTTATCTGCTGCCCCTGCTGTTCGTCAAGGTGGGGCCCTGGTGGTCGGACCTGTCCCCCGCCTGGCTGTCCCGGCTGGACAGTATGCTCAACGGCCGGCTCTCGATGATCTGGTGCGCCTACCATGTCTATCCTCTGCGGATTGCCGGGCAGCCGCTTTTGGACTGGCCGGCGCTGGACAACAGCTTTCTGTTCACCTTCTACCAGTTCGGCCCGGTGGTGGCGCTGCTGCTGGCGGTGGGGCTGATGATCGCGCTGTGGGGTTATGCCCGGCGCGGGGAGCCGGTGCTGCTGGTCTGCCTGGTGGTCATGCTGATCTACGCTTTCATGGAATGCCAGAGTTTCCACCTGACCACCAACCCGGCGGCGCTGCTGCTGGCCGGCGTGGTGTTCGCGCTGCCGCCGGCGCGCTGGCTTCCCGACCAGGACTGACCCGACCGTGAAAAGACGGCCGCTTCCCATGGTTTTCTTCGTTCACCGACACGGAGGATTTCTCCCATGACGTTTGCTTCAATCACCAGCCCTCCCTCCACACGGATTGCAGCGCTGGACACCGCCCGCGGTTTTGCCATCCTTTCGGTGGTCGCCTCCCACGCCCTTCTGATGCCCGAACAGATCGGCAGCTGGATCTATGAATTTTATGTTCCGCTGTTTTTCATCCTGGCCGGCTACCTGGCCCGTCCCGGGCATGTCCGCAGCCGCCTGACCGGGATGGTCCGCTCCTATTTTGTGACCTGCGGTGCCCTGTTAGCGATCTGGGCCGTGCTCTATCCGCTGCGCGGCGAACAACTCTCCCTGCTGCCCCGTGCAGTCCTCAGCATTCTGTACGGCCGCTTTTATGATCCAGCGCTCCCCTTTCTGACCACCTGCTGCTGGACCGGTCAGCTCTGGTTCCTGACCCTTCTGTGTACTGCCACCCTTCTGTTCTATCTTCTCCGCCGGCTGACCGACGCCCATCCGGCCTGTCTGGCGGGCGTCCTGATCATGCTGCTGGCAGCCGCTCAGCTGCTCCGGCAGCTGCCCTTTCTGCTGCCGTGGTGTGTGGATACCGCGCCTTTGGGCGCCGCCTACCTGCTGGCAGGGCAATGGCTGGCCCGTCAGGATTTTGCGCGGCGGCCCCTGCATGGCAAAATGCCGCTGTTGCTGGCGTTTTGCCTACTCATCTATCTGGCCCTGCACGATACTTACGACCTGAATCTGCGCCTGTACGGCCGTTTTGAAGACCTGCGCGGCCCGGCCGCCTTCTTCCTGGCCGGCACAGCCGGCAGCATCCTCTGCCTAGCGCTCTGCGTGGCCGTCGCGCAGCTGCCGGTGCTCGGCAGCATCCTGCGCCGGGCCGGGCAGCACAGCATGCCGATCTTCTGCTGGCACATTTTCTGGCTGTGGTTCATGGATTCTGTGCGCATCCGTCTGCCGGCGATTTTCTCCGGAAGTCCTGCCGGGCAGCTGCTCTACGCGGTCCTGGCCCTGGTGGCGGTCCCACTGCTCTGTGTCGGCACTGTGGCGCTGGGACAGTGGTCCTGTCGTCAGGTCAGGCAGTTTCTTCTTTCTCGATCAGCCGGGTAAATGCCGCGGCACCGCCGTTTTTTGTTTTCCCCTGGCAAAAAAGTCAAAAAGAATCCCCTCTGACCGGGCATCTGCCCACCTCAGAGGGGATTCTTCCGTCTCATTTCCCCCGCGTTTTCGCGGCGGGGAAACGCATCCGCCCCCGGCCGGGCGGCGGGCGCCGGGGCGGGGGCGGACGGAAAGGTTTTCCTTGCTGCGCTGTCAGGGCGCAGTCAGGCGCGGCTTGCGGCGATTATTCCGCAGCCTGGGCAGCGGCCACGGCGCAGGCGACGGTCATGCCGACCATCGGGTTGTTGCCGGCGCCGATCAGGCCCATCATCTCAACGTGGGCAGGCACGGAGGAGGAGCCGGCGAACTGGGCGTCGCCGTGCATACGGCCCATGGAGTCGGTCAGGCCATAGGAAGCCGGGCCGGCGGCCACGTTGTCCGGGTGCAGGGTACGGCCGGTGCCGCCGCCGGAAGCGACGGAGAAGTACTTCTTGCCATTTTCCAGCGCCCACTTCTTGTAGGTGCCGGCGACCAGATGCTGGAAGCGGGTGGGGTTGGTGGAGTTGCCGGTGATGGAGACTTCCACGCCTTCCTTCTTCATGATGGCAACGCCTTCCAGCACGTCGTTGGCGCCGTAGCACTTGACGGCCGCACGCTCGCCCTCCGAGTAGGGGGTCTCGCTGACGACGGTCAGTTCGCCGGTCTTGAAGTCGTAGTCGGTCTTGACATAGGTGAAGCCGTTGATGCGGGAGATGATCATGGCGGCGTCCTTGCCCAGGCCGTTCAGGATGACCCGCAGCGGGGTCTTGCGGACCTTGTTGGCGGTGCGGGCGATGCCGATGGCGCCCTCGGCGGCGGCGAAGGACTCGTGGCCGGCCAGGAAGGCGAAGCAATGGGTGTCCTCATGCAGCAGCATGGCGCCCAGGTTGCCGTGGCCCAGGCCCACATGGCGCTGTTCGGCCACCGAGCCGGGAACGGTGAAGGCTTCCAGGCCCTCGCCGATGGCGGCGGCGCACTCGGCCGCGCTCTTCAGGCCGCGCTTGACGGCAATGGCGGTGCCTAGGGTGTAGGCCCAGACGGCATTGTCAAAGCAGATGGGCTGCACGCCGCGGACGATCTTGTCGCAGTCGATGCCTTTGGCAAGGAGCATTTCGTTGCAGGCGTCCAGAGATTCGAGGCCGTTCGCTTTCAGGCACTCGTTGATTTTGGGCATGCGGCGCTCCTGAGATTCAAAAGTAGCCATTCGTAAGTACCTCCCTCTCTTATTCTTCACGCGGGTCGATGTATTTGACCGCGCCCTGCTCGGCGGAGAACCGGCCATAGGTGCCGATGTTCTTCTCAAACGCGGTCTTGGGATCGACGCCGTGGCGGATGTTGTCCATCATCTTGCCCAGGTTGACGAACTGGTAGCCGATGACCTGATCGTCCTTGTCCACGGCGGTCTTGAGGATGTAGCCCTCGGTCAGCTCCAGGTAACGGACGCCCTTGGCCTTGGTGGAGAAGATGGTGCCGGTCATGCTGCGCAGACCCTTGCCCAGGTCGTCAAGACCCGCGCCGATGGGCAGGCCGTCCTCAGAGAAAGCGGTCTGGCTGCGGCCGTAAACGATCTGCAGGAACAGCTCGCGCATGGCCACGTTGATGGCGTCGCACACCAGGTCGGTGTTGAGGGCTTCCAGAATGGTCTTGCCGGGCAGGATCTCGCCGGCCATGGCGGCGGAATGGGTCATGCCGGAGCAGCCGATGGTCTCGACCAGGGCTTCCTCAATGACACCGTTCTTGATGTTCAGGCTCAGCTTGCAGGTGCCCTGCTGCGGAGCGCACCAGCCCACGCCATGGGTATAGCCGCTGATGTCCGAAATTTGGTAGGCCTTTACCCATTCGCCCTCTTCCGGGATGGGCGCCGGGCCGTGCTTGGGGCCTTTGGCGATGGGGCACATGGCTTCGACTTGTGCAGAATACGTCATAATTTTCTCTCCTTTGCCTTTAGTGGTGCGCCTGGGATGCGGGAGCTCAGGCGAACGCTTGCAGACCGCCGGGCAAAGCCGGCAATCCCTTGTGAACGGATTCACAGCCAGTTTTATTATAAGACCATCTTCGCCATTTTTCAAGGTGTATCCGGCAGGAGTTGCAGGAAGTTTTGCTTTTTTGCCTGCCTGCGTGCCGCATCCGCACCGTTTATTGCCGTGGCAACAGAATCCCGGCCGGATTTCCGGTACACTGGGGTTGCAAGCAAAGCTCCGGGCGCCCGGCGCCCGGCCCAACCCAAAAAGCAACCAAGATTCAGATAGATACGGAGGGACCTGTTATGAAGATTTATCGCTGCACCCACTGCGGCAACATTGCCGTTCTGCTGCATGACGCCGGCGTGCCGCTGGTCTGCTGCGGCCAGAAGATGGAGGCGCTGATCCCCGGCAGCGTGGACGCCGCCCAGGAGAAGCATGTGCCGGCCGTGACCCGCACCGGCAGCACCGTGGAGGTGACTGTCGGCTCGGTGGAGCACCCGATGCTGGCCGAACACTGGATCGAGTGGATCCTGCTGGAGACCGACCGGGGCTACGCCGTCCGCCGCCTGAGCCCCGGCGCCGCCCCCAGGGCTTCCTTCCTGCTGGGCGACGGCGAGACCCCCAAGACGGTCTACGCCTACTGCAACCTGCACGGGCTGTGGAAGACCGAGCTGTAAGGTTTCGGCCAGGCTGACAGACACTTTCTCAACTTTCTCTGAAAATACGCACCCAAAAAGGCGCGGGGACCCGCAAGGGTCCCCGCGCCTTTTACATGTATGGCCGGCAGCCCGGCGGCGACGCCTCACCACACCGCCCGGGTCAGCGGGCAGTGCATGTCAAGGCGGGCGGCGCGCATCTCCACATAGCAGCCGCAGGCCATGCAGGTGCCGTTGTCCAGGTTTTCGCAGCGGCGGCAGCCCTCCAGGCGGCGGGCGTACTCCCCGTCCGGCGTGCGCCGGGCCGGGGGCAGCGCGGCCCGGTAGCGCACCACGCTGGCGTAATAGTCGTTCTCCCCCGCCATGTCCTGCAAAAGACAGCGGCGGCAGATGCGCCGGGGCGCCGGGTCAGTGGGCCGCATCGGTCTTCTGCCCGTAGTAGGCGTTGGGGCCGTGCTTGCGGGAATAGTGCTTGTCCTGCAGGTACTGGGGCGCCGGGGCGGCGGCCGGGTCCACCTGGCGGGTCAGCAGGGCCATCCGGGCCACCTCCTCCAGCACAACGGCATGGTAGACCGCCTGGGCCGGGTCCTTGCCCCAGGTGAAGGGGCCGTGGCTGTGGCAGATCACGCCGGGCACCGCCGCCGGGTCCAGGCCGCGGCCGCGGAAGGTCTCGACGATGATCCGACCGGTGTTTTTCTCGTAGTCCTCCTCCAGTTCGGCCTGGCGCAGATGCCGCGCACAGGGGATCGGACCGTAGAAGTAGTCGGCGTGGGTGGTGCCGTAGCAGGGGATGTCCTGCCCGGCCTGGGCCCAGGCCACCGCATAGGCGCTGTGGGTGTGGACGATGCCCCCCACTTCGGGGAAAGCCCGGTAGAGTTCCAGGTGGGTCTTGGTGTCGGAGGAAGGGTTCAGCGCCCCTTCGACGGTGCGGCCGGTCTCCAGGTCCACCAGGACGAGATCCTCCGGGGTGAGGTCCTCATAGGCGACGCCGGAAGGCTTGATGACCACCAGGCCCCGTTCCCGGTCGATGCCCGAGACATTGCCCCAGGTGAAGGTGACGAGGCCGTGTTTCGGCAGGTCCAGATTGGCCTGCCAGACGAGTTTTCGCAGATGTTTGAGCATGGATGTACCCCCTTGCGGCAGAGATTCCGGCCGCCGCTGCGGCGGCCGGGGAACTTTGTCCTATATTGTACCCGATTTGCCGCGGCATTTCCACCGCCTGGTGCTGGAATATTGATTATTTCCGGGTACTTTTGTTCCAAAAAACGCGGCGCCCGCTTGTTTTCCGGCCGGGGCGCCCGTATAATGGGGACAAAATCGGGCGCGCCGCCCGGTATGCAAGGAGGTTCTTTATGGCACAAATCTTCATCAACGGCAACCGGTCCGCCGGCACCATCAACAAGAATATCTACGGGCAGTTTGCCGAGCACCTGGGCCGCTGCATCTACGGCGGGCTGGCCAACGCCGACGGCAGCCCCCGCGCCGACGCCGTGGCCGCCCTGCGGGAACTGGGCGTGCCGGTGCTGCGCTGGCCCGGCGGCTGCTTTGCCGACACCTACCACTGGAAGGACGGCATCGGCCCCAAAGA
Organism: Candidatus Gemmiger stercoravium; assembly: GCA_019119835.1. Taxonomy (GTDB): domain Bacteria; phylum Bacillota; class Clostridia; order Oscillospirales; family Ruminococcaceae; genus Gemmiger; species Gemmiger stercoravium. Next base: position 24,933 of record DWWE01000052.1, read on the forward strand.
GACCCGCAAGGCCATCGTGAACACCAACTGGGGCGGCGTGACCGAGACCAACGCCTTCGGCACCCACGAATTCCTTGAAGTATGCCGCCAGATCGGCTGCGACGCCTACATTTCGGGCAATGTGGGCAGCGGCACCGTGCAGGAGTTTTCCGACTGGGTGGAGTACTGCAACATGCCCGGGCGGTCCCCGATGGCCGACCTGCGCCGGGAAAACGGCCGGGCAGAGCCTTTCGGGGTGCGGTACTGGGGCATCGGCAACGAAAACTGGGGCTGCGGGGGCAACATGCGGCCGGAATACTACGCCGACCTGTGCCGCCAGTACGCCACCTTCCTGCGCAGCTACGCGCCCGAACTGCAGCCGTACAAGATCGCCACCGGCGCCAGCGTGGCCGACTACAACTGGACCCGCACGGTGGTGGAGATGGCCTGGCGGCAGATCGACGCCATCAGCCTGCACCACTATTCGATGGCCGGGCCTTCGCCCTGCGGCAGCGCCACCGATTTTTCCCGCCGGGAACTGTACGACGTGCTGCGCAGCGCGATGCGGATGGAGGAACTGGTGGACAACCACAGCCGCCTGATCAAGATGCACGGCCACGGCAAGCAGATCGGGCTGGTGGTGGATGAGTGGGGCACCTGGTTTGAGGTGGAGCCCGGCACCAACCCCGGCTTCCTGTACCAGCAGAACACGATGCGGGACGCGCTGGTGGCGGCGCTGACGCTGAACATCTTCAACAACCACTGCGACACGGTGGTGATGGCCAACATCGCCCAGGTGGCCAACGTGCTGCAGGCGATGATCCTGACCGAAGGGGACCGGCTGCTGCTGACCCCCACCTACCATGTGTTCCGGATGTACAAGGCCCACCAGAACGCCTGCCAGCTGGAAAGCTACGCCGAGACCCGCCTGCTGGAGGGCGAGGCCGAAGGTCTGCCCGACCTGCAGGTTTCGGCCAGCCGGCAGGCGGACGGCCGGGTTCTGGTGACGGCGGCTCACCTGGACGACGCGGCCTCGCTGCCGGTGACGGTGCGGCTGGGCGGCGTGCGCCCCGCCGCCGTGCAGGGCCTGGTGCTGGCCGGCGCCCCCGGCGCCCACAACACCTTTGAGGCCCCCGCCGCCGTGGCCCCCCGGCCGCTGAACACCCTGCCGACCGACGACGGGTTTACCGCCCTGCTGCCCCCCTGCAGCGTGGCGGCCTTCACCCTGACCCCGGCCTGAACGCCGGCGGCAAAGCAGGTCCGGCCGCCGCGCAAACGGCTTTCAGGCCGCAGCGCCCCGGCAGACCGCTGCCTTTTCATTTTCAACAGAAGACCGCCCCGCGGCGCCCGGTTCTCGGGGGCCGCGGGGCGGATTTTTTGTGCCGGGCCGGCTGTCAGGGCCGGGGGCGGTCGGGCTCCCGCACCATCCGGCGGCAGGCCGACCAGGTGGCCAGGAAGTACCCGCCGTACACAAGGCCCAGCAGGACGAAGGCCAGCCAGAGGTCGGCGGTCAGGTGGAGATTCATGCTGCGCTCCACCGTGCGGGCGGCCTGGGTCCCCAGCACCAGCGTGTAGACCAGGGCCAGGGCCAGCGGCGCGCCGAAGTACAGGGCGATCTGCTGCCACAGCGCCCGCCCGACGGCCCGCGGGTCGGCCCCGAGTTTTTGCAGCAGCCGGTAGCGGGGCAGGCCGTCGGCCATGTCGGTGAGCTGCTTGATGGCCAGCAGCGCCGCGCAGATCAGCAGGAACAGCACCCCCAGGTAGCAGCAGAGCATCACCACCATGGCGTTGCTGCCGAAGTAGGCGTCCTCCATCATCCGGCGTTCGGCGTACCGCAGGCCGCTGTCCAGGTCGGCCCCCAGCGGCGCCAGCGCCCCCAGCGCCGCGTCCGGGTCGGTGTCGGGGCGGTACTGGGCCAGCAGCACGGTGATGCAGCTGCCGGTCAGCCGCTCGGCCACCGCGTCGGGTACGATGAGGCTGCCCCGGTCGTTGTTGCCGATCTGGGTCATATACCAGGTGATCCCCAGCGGCGCGTCGGAGGCGCTGTGCAGCTCGGTCCCCGCGATGGTCAGCACCGGGTCGGCCCGCAGCGCGGCCCGCAGGTAGGCGAGGGTGCCTTCGTAGTTGCCGCTGAGCAGGTACTGGTCCGCCCCCAGCGTGACGGCCGGGCGGCCCTGGATGGCCATGGCGGTGTTGTAGTCGGACACCGAGACCACCGTCACCGGGGTGTTCAGCAGGTCCATTTCGGCGTCCACCGGCCAGAGGTCCACCCGCTGGCCGGCGAACAGGTCACCGTAGGTCAGCTTGTCGGCGGCGCGGACGGTGATCTGGGCGCAGCGCTCGCAATAGTCCGCCACCGGGAAACCCTGCTCGGTCAGGTAGGCGGCCAGGTCGATCTGCGGGTCCAGCGTGGACTGGACGTTCAGATCGTAGGGGGTGGACTGGTCGGACAGCCGGTTCATGGCCAGGGCGGTGCTGGGGCCTACGGTGGCCATGACCAGCACCACCGTGAGCAGTGCGCAGACCACCGACAGGGTCAGGCAGTTGCCGCGCAGCCGGGCCGCCACCTGGCGCACCACAAAGCTGTTGAGCCCGCGGCGGTAAAACGGGCGGCGGGCCAGCCACTGCACCAGCGCCCCGGCCCCGGCGGCAAACAGCGCCACCGTGCCCACGGCCAGCAGCCCGACGCCCCACTGGAAGTGGGCGTCGGTGCGGCTGGGCAGGATGCCCCGCCGCCAGAAGAGGGCCAGCCCGGCGGCCGCGCACCCCAGCCCCAGCAGCCCCAGCAGGGCGGTGCGCAGCGGCGGCTGGCGGCGCACCGGCTCGTTGCGGCGGGCGGCGGCCAGCAGTTCGGCCAGCCGCAGCCGGGTCAGGCTGGTCAGGTTGGCCGCCAGGGTGACCAGGTAGATCAGCCCGAAGCACCGGGCCGTGAGGGCCAGCGAACCGGGGGAAAAGATTGCCCGGAACCGGCTGAGATCCACCGCGAACAGCCGGATCGAGGCCAGGGCCAGCACCTGGGCCAGCCCCAGGCCCAGCGCCAGGCCGGCGGCGAAGGCCAGCGCCCCCACCAGAAGGGTCTCGGCGGTGAAGAGCAGGGCCAGCCGCCCCTTGCCCATCCCCAGCAGCAGGCAGAGGCCGAATTCTTTCTGGCGGCGGCGCAGCAGGAACTGGTTGGCGTAAAGCACCAGGAAGCCCAGCACCAGCGCAATGAGCACCGAGAGCACCCGGATCAAGGCGGTCATCTGTTCAAACAACAGGGCCTTGGTCATGCTGAGTTCCAGAAAAGCCTGCTGCTCCCCCACCGCGTTGAAGGCGTAGAACAGCGCCACCGCGAGGGTCAGGGTCAGGAAATAGACCCCGTAGTCCCGCAGATGGCGGCGCACGTTGCCTGCCACCAGCTTACAGAAGGTCATCCGGGTCACCTCCCAACGCGGCCACCACATCCATGATCTGCTCGAAGAAGGTCCGCCGGTCGGCGTCGCCGCGGCGCAGTTCGCTGAACAGCCGGCCGTCCCGGATGAAGAGGATCCGCCGGCAGTAGCTGGCCGAGACCGCGTCGTGGGTGACCATCAGGATGGTGGCGGCAAACCGGTTGTTCATCTCCCCCAGCAGCCGCAGCAGCATCCGGGCGGCGTGGCTGTCCAGCGAGCCGGTGGGCTCGTCCGCCAGCACCAGCGCCGGGTCGGTGACCAGGGCCCGGGCTGCCGCCACCCGCTGCTGCTGCCCGCCGGACAGCTCGTAGGGGTAGCGGTCCAGCGTTTCGGCAATGCCCAGCGCCGCCGCCACCCGGGCCAGCCGGGGCTCGATGCGGGCGGGCGGCGTGCCGCACACCGACAGGGCCAGGGCGATGTTGTCCCGGGCGGTGAGGGTGTCCAGCAGGTTGAAGTCCTGGAAGATGAAGCCCAGCCGCTCCCGCCGGAAGGCGGCCAGCTGCCGCCCGCGCAGCGCGGTGATGTCCTGCCCGGCCACCAGCACCCGGCCGGCGGTGGCGGTGTCGATGGTGGAGATGCAGTTGAGCAGGGTGGTCTTGCCCGACCCCGATGCCCCCATGATGCCGACAAACTCGCCGGGTTCCACCGTGAAGCTCACGTGGTCCAGCGCCCGGGTCACGGTGCCGCGGGCGCCATACACTTTCTGGAGGTCCTGCACCTCCAGGATCGGCCCCTGCGGGCCTGTTTTTGCAGTTTCCATCGCAGTTTCGCTCCTTTCGACGCCATTGTACCGCCGCCGGGCCGAAGAAGCTATGGGCTTTGCCTTACCGCCGCCTTACACTTTTGTAAGCGGGGACCCGGCGGGCGCCGGGCGGTGGGGCTCGGCGGGGAAATACAGCGTGAAGGCCGCGCCGCCCCCGGCGGGGCTTTCGGCCCGCAGGGTCAGGTTCATCTGGCTGCACAGTTCCCGGCACAGGTACAGCCCGATGCCGGTGGCGTGGGGGTAGCGCCGGCCGTTTTCGCCGGTAAAACCCTTGTCGAACACCCGGGGCAGGTCGGCGGCCGGGATGCCGGGGCCGTCGTCCGCCACCGTCAGCAGGGCGCCGGCAGCCCCCGCCCTGCCCTGCAACCGCAGCGTAAAGCCGGCGGGGCAGTATTTCACCGCGTTCAGGATCAGCTGTTCCAGCACAAAGCCGCACCACTTGGGGTCGGCGCTCACCGGCAGGTCCAGCCCCTGCCGGTCCAGCCGGGCGCCGGCGCGCACCAGCGGCCCGGCGCACCGGGCCAGCGCCGCGTCCGCCATGGCCCCCAGCGTCGTGCGCTCGGCGCGGAAGTCCTTCTCCACCGAGGCCGCCCGGGCATAGTACAGCGCCTGCTCCACCAGCCGGTCGATCCGCCCCAGCTCCTCCCCGATGGCCCGGGTCACCGGCGTGGGGTCCCGCCGCACCATCAGCTGGGCCGCCGCGATGGGGGTCTTGATCTCGTGGACCCACAGCTCCACATACTCCCGGTGGTCCCGGGCGCGGCGGTCGGCGGCGGCCAGCCGGTCGTTCATGTCCTTGTCGCCGGCGGCCAGCAGCCCGGCCAGCAGTTCGGCTTCGGCAAAGGGCGGGGGCGCGGCCACCGCCGCCAGCAGGGTCTTTTCGTCCAGGGCATCCAACGTGGCCCGCAGCGCCCGGTACCAGGCCCGGCGGCGGGCAAAGTCCCGCCCCAGCCCCGCCGCCAGCGCCGCCGCCTGCATGGCCGCCGCCAGCCCGATGAAGAGCCACCGCACCCCCGCCAGCCACAGCAGCGCCGCCGTGCCTGCCTGGGCCAGCACCAGCAGCCCGATGAGCAGCCCGTGGTCGGCCAGATACCGGCGCGCCGTCATGGGGCGGCCTCCCCGGGGGCTTCCACCAGGTAGCCCAGCCCCCGCCGGGTGCGCAGCAGGTCGGGCAGGCCGATGCCCGCCAGCTTTTTGCGCAGCCGCACCATGTTGACGTTGAGGGTGTTCTCATCCACAAAGGATTCGCTCTGCCAGAGTTCCTCCATCATCGTCTCCCGCGGGATGATCCGCCCGGGGCTTTCCATCAGCAGCCGCAGCAGGCAGAGCTCGTTGCGGGTGAGCTCGACGGCGCCCCCCGGCCCGCTGAGCCGGGCCCGGGCCAGGTCCAGCACGGCAGGCCCCACCCGCAGCGCCGCCCCGCCGCCGGCCCGGCGCAGCGCCTTTTGCAGCCGGGCCAGCAGCACCCCGGGGTGGCAGGGCTTGGTGATGAAATCCTCCGCCCCCAGTTCCAGGCCCAACAGCTCGTCAAAGTCGGAGGTGCGGCTGGTGAGCAGGATCACCGGCAGGTCGGGGGCCGCCGCCCGCAGCTGCCGGCAGACCGCGAACCCGTCGGCGCAGGGCAGGTTGACATCCAGCAGGACCAGGTCGGGGGCGGCGGCCAGGGCCTGCCCGGCGGCGTCCTCAAAACCGCAGGGGCGGGCGGTCTCGTAGCCGTATCGGCGCAGCAGCGCCTCCAGCTCGGCGGCCAGCGCCGCGTCATCCTCAATCAGAAAGATCTTCATGGTTTCCTATCCGTATAATTTTTACAAAATATACAAAACCAGCCTTCCGCCGCCTGCGGGGGCGGCGGAAGGCTGTGGGATCAATAGCGGTAGACGATGCCCTTCCGGACGCTGTCGGCGGCGTCCTGGCCGGCCAGGCGGCCCGCCAGCGCCAGCGCAAAGGGGATGGCCGCGCCCAGGGCTTCCCCGGTGACGATGTTGCCGTCCACGCTCAGCGGCAGGCCGGTATACTCGGCCCCGGCGGCGGCCAGGGGGGCGTCCATGCCCGGGTAGACGGTGGCCCGCCGGCCGGCCAGCACGCCGAAGTCGGCCAGCACGGTGGGGGCGGCGCAGATGGCCGCCACGATCTTGCCGGCGGCGGCAAACTCGGTGCAGACGCGGCGGACGGTGGCGTCGGCCTTCAGGTTGTCCACCCCGGGGATGCCGCCGGGCAGGATGACGGCGTCAAAGACGCTGTAGTCCAGCTCTTCGGCCAAAGCATCGGCCAGCACGTTCACCTGCCGGGCCGAGCGCACCACCCGGTCGCCGCCCACCGCGGCGATGGTCACCTCCACGCCGGCGCGGCGCAGAATGTCCACACACAGAAGACCCTCGCACTCTTCGAGCCCGGGGGCGAAAAAGATCACAGCTTTGCTCATGGGGTTCACTCCTTTTTGTCAGCACTCTGGGGCGGGCGCCCGCGGCGGGCCCCGCCGGTTTTATTGTAGCCTATTTTGCCCCGGGGCGCAAGGCGGCGGATTCACCTTTGCCGGCGCGGCGGCGTAGAATACCCCAAAGGAGGGAAAGGGCATGAGACTTTCCGACGGGACCGTCCTGCTGGACTGGCCGCTGGCCCAGCATGTGCTGACAGGCGGCTACCTGTACAACGACGGCAGCCCCCACAACGCCATCGACCTGCGGGCGCCGGTGGGAACGCCGGTCTACGCGGCGGAGGACGGCACCGTGGACTGGGTGCAGAACTGGGACGGCCGGACCACCACCGGCACCCAGAGCTACGGCAACGCCCTGCGCATCCGCCATGCCGGCACCGGCGGCCGCAGCCTGCAGACCCGGTACGCCCATCTGAGCCAGGTGCTGGTGCAGCCGGGCGACCGGGTAAGGGCCGGGCAGCTGATCGGCTACAGCGGGGACAGCGGCAACGTGAGCGGGCCGCACCTGCATTTTGAGGTGATCCTGGACGGGGTGCGCCGCAACCCGCTGGTGTGGCTGGACGACGATTTCACCACCGCCTCGCCCCGGGTGTACACCTACGCGGCCGGCGAAGGGCCGGTCCGGCGCCCCGCCGCCCCCGCCGCCGCCCAGCAGACGGTGGTGCTGGGGCCGCTGACCGACGGGGACGCGCAGATCTTTGAAAAGTTTGCCCGGTGGCTGGGGCTGACCGACCGGGGACTGTACCGGGCCGAGGCCGCCGGCAGCGGCGGCACCCGGGTGGTGCTGGGGCCGGTGAGCGCCGGCGACGCCGGGATGGCCCGCCAGCTGGCCGACTACCTGGGCCTGAATGACCGGGGGCTCCTGAAGATTGAACCGGCTGTATAAGGCCGAACCCCCGCACGGCAAAAGCCGGGCGGGGGTCCGCTTACAGCACCTTGGACAGGAAGGTCCTCAGGCGCTCGTTTTCGATGTTCGAGAAGAATTCTTTGGGGGGCTTGTCCACCTTGACCACCCCTTCGTCGATGAAGATGACCCGGTTGGCCACCTCCCGGGCAAAGCCCATCTCGTGGGTGACCACCACCATCGTCATGCCGCCGTGGGCCAGTTCCTTCATCAGTTCCAGCACCTCGCCCACCATCTCGGGGTCCAGGGCGGAGGTGGGCTCGTCAAACAGCAGCACCTCGGGGTTCATGGCCAGCGCCCGCACAATGGCGATGCGCTGCTTCTGCCCGCCGGACAGCATGTTCGGGTAGGCGTCGGCCTTGTCGGCCAGGCCGATGCGCTCCAGCAGTTCCATGGCCTTGGCGTCGGCTTCGGCCTGGGTCATCCGCTTGAGATGGACCGGGGCCAGGGTGATGTTGCGCCGCACCGTCAGGTGGGGGAACAGGTTGAAGTGCTGGAACACCATCCCCATCCTGGCGCGCATGGCGTCGATGTCCCGGTCGGTGATCTCCTGTCCTTCCAGGGTGACGGTGCCGGCGTCCGGCTCCTCCAGCCGGTTCAGGCAGCGCAGGAAGGTGGATTTGCCGCAGCCGGAAGGCCCTACCAGGCAGACCACATCCCCCTTGTGGATGGTCAGGTCCACGCCCTTGAGTACCTCCACGCCATCGTAGCTTTTACGCAGTCCCTTAACGTCGATCACTCTGCGCCAGCCTCCTTTCCAGTTTGCCCAGCAGCCAGGTGAAGATCATGACCAGCACCAGGTAGATGGCCGCGGTGCCCAGCAGCGGGAACATGGCCTCGTAGGTGCGGTTCATGACGCCCTGGGCCGCGTACAGCAGCTCCTTGCCGCCGATGGTGGTGATGAGCGAGGTGTCCTTGAGCAGGATGATGAACTCGTTGCCCAGGCTGGGCAGAATGGACCGGATGGCCTGGGGGATCACAATGCGGACCATCGTGGTCAGGTAGTCAAGGCCCAGGCTGCGGCCGGCTTCCATCTGGCCGGGGTCCACCGCCATCAGGCCGCCGCGGATGATCTCGGACACATAGGCGCCGGAGTTGATGCCCAGGGTCAGCGCGCCCACCATCGTGTAGTTGCGGCTGGAGGCGAAGATGACCATGCTCATGATGAGCAGCTGCACCATCATGGGGGTGCCGCGGATGACCGTGACATAGACCTTGAGCACCGCGTTCACCACCCCCAGCACCGGGTTGCGGCGGCGGCGCTGCTGGTCGTGGGTGACCCGCACCAGCGCCACCACCGACCCCAGGATCACGCCGATGGCCAGCGCCATGGCGGTGACCAGCAGGGTGGTGCCCACGCCCTGGATGTACTGGGTCCAGCGGTCCTCATAGAGGAACGCCTGGTAGAATTTGACAAAGACATCCTGCCAGAACGGGAGGACCTCGCCGTTGCGGGCCAGCTCGGACAGGGTCTCAAACTGTTGGGCCAGGTTCATGCGCCCTTCCCCTTTCTTTTGCAAAATCCGCGCCGACCCGGCAAAAGGAGCGGCCCGGCAGAGGGCCGCCCCTTGGGGTTCGGCAATGATTGGAACCGGCGCTTATTCGGCGCTGATGTACTTGTCCAGAATGGACTGGATGGTGCCGTCGGCCTTCAGCTCGGCGATGGCGGTGTTGATGGCGTCCAGCAGCTGGGTGTTGCCCTTGGCCACGCCGATGGCGTATTCCTCATTGGCATACTCGGTGTCCAGGATCTTCAGGCCGGGGTTGGCGGCGACGAACTCCTGGGCGGGGGCGTTGTCGATGACGACGCAGTCCACCTGGCTGTTGTTCAGCGCCTGCACGGCGGTCAGGCCGTTGTCATAGCGGGTGACGTTCTCTTCCCCGAAGCCGCCGTCCTCCACGCTGGCAGAGCAGTACTGGTCGCCGGTGGTGCCGCGCTGCACGCCGATCATCTTGCCGGTCATGTCGTCGATGGAGGCGATGTCGGAATCCTCCGGCACGATGACCACCTGGATGCCGGTGGCGTAGGAGTCGGAGAAGTCCATGACGGTCTGGCGGTCCTCGGTGACGGTGACGCCGGCCATGACCATGTCGCTCTTGCCGGTCTGGGCGGCCAGCAGGGCGGCGTCAAAGTCCATGTCGTCGATCTGCAGCTCCAGGCCCAGCTTTTCGGCGATGGCGCCGGCGATCTCCACATCGATGCCCTCAAAGCTGCCGTCGTCGGCGGTCATCTCATAGGGGGGGAAGGCCGCGTTGGTGGACATGATGAGCTTGCCCGGCTCGACGGTGGTGACTTCGGCCGAAGCGGTGTCGGAGGTGGCGTCGGAGGCGGCCTCGCTGGAGGCGGTGCTCTCGGAAGCAGCCGGCTCGGAGGCGGCTTCGGAGGAGGCGGTGGAACCGCAGGCGGTCATGCCCAGCGCCAGGCTGGCGGCCAGCAGAACAGACAAAACCTTTTTCATAGTGATTACCCTCTTTTTTGCTGATGTTTGCACAGTGTTCATTCTCCCTCCCCATCGGCGCGGGCCGCGGGGTTCCTCAACGGGATATGACCCAGTATAATGTTGTATTTATGCATTGTCAATGTATATTTATAAATTGTCGCCAAATTTGTGAGCCTCGTCAGCCTGCCGGCCCGGGGGCGGAAGTTTTTTGTGCAGTTTTTCCGCCCGCCGCAGGGCGGGCTTCCGCCTGTCGAAAAAATCTAAAACCGTCGCCGTCGGCGGACATGCGCCGACGACGGCGACACCGACAGGGAAATTTTGCGGCAAATTGTGTGCGAGGAGCATAGCGACGAGTGCGCGGTTTGCCGTAAAATTTTGTCGAAGGGCTGCGGAGCCGAGCGCCGCCTGCGGCGGATGCAGCGAGGCGGAGCAGGGGCAGCGGTCGCAGAGCACAAGTACGCTTTCGCGTACGCCGTGCGATGCGGGCACCGCAACCCGGACATACACAAGGGGAAACAGCCGCGTTAGGCGATTGCCGTGCGCGGCTGTTGCCTCTTGTGCAGCGTGTCGAGTTTCTCGACACGCTGCCGCAGGGCGGGCTTTTCTTTTTGCGTGAAGTGTGGTATATTGGGGGGCAAAGGAATGCGGCCCCGCCCGGGGTACCGGGCGGCCGCGTTTCCCCGATCCGTCCACCCTGACCCGAACCCCTGAAAGGAGGGCGCCGCCCATGACCCTTGGCAGCTTTCTGGTCCTGCTGGCGGTCTTCGTCGCGCTGGCCATCGCCATCGTGTTCATCTGCAACAACGGCGGCTGGCAGGGCGGCTGCGGCGGCAACTGCGCCGCCTGCCGCCACCGCTGCGCCGATGCCGCCCGCAAAGACCCGAACGACCCCGACGCCGGCCGGCACTGACCGGCCCGGAAAAAGCCCCCGCCCGGCGAACCGCAGCTGCGGAACGCCGGGCGGGGTTTTTGTGTCTTCAGCCGCGGGCGTCGGCCGTCACTTCGGCCAGGATGGCGCGGATCTTGTCCGGGTCGGTGCCGGTGAGCTGCCAGGTGTAGGTGATCTCGCTGGTGACCATCTGCTGCGCCTCGATGCCGGCGGCGTCCAGCCCGGCCACGCTGGGCTGGACGACCTTGGAGTAGGTGGTGCAGTTGACCGCCCTGTCCCCTTCCACCTGGATGGTGTAGCGCAGCGCCTTGTACTCGGCCCGGGCGGCGCTGTCCCGCTGTGCCTCCCGGGCGGCGGCTTCCTCCGGGAAGCCCTGGCGGCGCAGCGCGTCGGCCTCGGCGCTCAGGGCGTCCACCTGGGCCTGGATCAGCGAGGGGAAGGCGCTGGGCCGGAAGGTGACGGTGTAGGTGTCCCCCTTCTGCTGCAGGGTAAAGCCGCCGGTGCTCTCGGGCCAGGTGACCTTGGGCACCCAGTTCAGGTTGGCGGCCGCGGCCATGCCGGTGGTGTCGAGGGTCCAGGTCTTGCCGTCGTACCAATAATAGACCCCGTCCAGCAGCGCGGCGCCGTTTTCAAACAGGGCGGCGCCGGCGGCGTCGCAGGCGGTCATCTTCTGCATGGCGTCCTCGCCGGTGCGCCAGAACCGCTGGGTAACGCTCAGCCCGTCGCCGTCCTGCCCGTTGCCCACCTCCATGACGGTGTGGCTGACCACCGCGTAGTCGGTCAGGGCGGCGGTGTTCTGCAGCGCGTTCAGCAGCGCCCCCGTCTTGCCCGGGTCGGGCCGGGCGGCGCAGCCGGCCAGCACCGCCGCCGCCAGCGCCGCCGTAAAGATCCGCAGCCTTGCCATTCGGCATCCCTCTTCCCTGCCCCGGCAGGGGCACTTCCTGTTATCACCAGTATACCCCGGCCGGCCGGGTGCAGCAATGGGCAAGCTGACCAAAAACCGTCCCCCCGGTTGGAGCAGTGTGCGCAACCCGGCGCCCTGCCGGCGGGCCGGGGCGGGAAATCTGCCCCGCCGCCTTGCACAAACCCCGCAAACCGTTTATACTATGCCTATATATGCGCATCGTTTGTGAAGGGAGGCAGACGCACCATGAAGGCAGAAGGTTTCCGGTTCGACGGCAGCGAGCCCTGCCGGCTGCGGGACCTGCCCTGCGGCGCCGGCAGCCGGGAGAAGGAGCAGAAAGACCGGCTGATCCGCAAGACCGCCGACAACCTGCAGCGGATGGCCGAACTGCAGGACGCCTTTTACGCCGACGGGCGGGAGGGGCTTGTGGTGGTGCTGCAGGCGCTGGACGCCGCCGGCAAGGACAGCATGGTCAAGCATGTGATGGGCGGGCTGAACCCCCAGGGGGTGACGGTCCACAGCTTCAAGCAGCCCGGCAAGGAGGAGCTGGCCCACGATTATCTGTGGCGGGTGAACCGGGCGCTGCCCGCCCGGGGCAGCATTGCCATCTTCAACCGCAGCTACTACGAGGATGTGCTGGTGGTGCAGGTCCACGACCTGCAGAAGACCTACCGCATGGCCCCCCGGGTGCTGGAGGAGGAGAAGCGGGAGTTTTTCCGCAAGCGCTACCGGCAGATCCGCCAGTATGAGGAATACCTGTACGAGAACAGCTACCGGGTCGTGAAGATCCTGCTGCATGTGTCCAAGGACAAGCAGAAGGAGCGGTTTCTTGAGCGGATCGAGACGCCGGCCAAGAACTGGAAGTTTTCGGCCGAGGACCTGAAGGAGCGGGCGCTGTTCGACACCTACACCCGGGTGTTTGACGAGGTGGTCACCGAGACCGCCTCCGCCCACAGCCCCTGGTATGTGATCCCGGCCGACCAGAAGTGGTACGCCCGGTACCTGGTGAGCGAGATCGTGACCGACGCGCTGGACCGCTGCTGCCACGAGTACCCGCAGCTTTCGCCCGAGGCCCGCGCCCGGCTGGACGACTACCGCCGGGCCCTTGAGCAGGGCGAACAACCGTAACGACAGGAAGGGGAGGGACCGCCGATGGCGCCGATCCGAGTTTTGCAGATCATGCCGGCGATGGATGCCGGCGGCATGGAGACCTTTGTGATGAACGTCTACCGTGCCATTGACCGGGAGCGGGTGCAGTTTGACTTTTTGTACCATTACGACAAGCCCTGCTTTTATGACTATGAGATCCAGGCCCTGGGCGGGCGGATCACCAAGCTGACCGTGCGCCAGGACAACAACCTGCCCCGCTACCTGCACCAGCTGGACCGGCTGTTCGCCCGGCATACCGAATACCGGATCGTCCACGGCCATTACAGCGGCTTCGGCATGTTTTACAACGCGGCGGCCCGCCGCCGGGGCGTGCCGGTGCGGGTCGGCCACAGCCACAACACCGCCTACGAGCCGAACCTGATCGGCCGGCTGGACAAGGTGATGAGCGCCCGGTTCAACCGGGACCTGACCGACCGGTTCGCCTGCAGCCGCAAGGCCGGGGAGATGCTGTTCGGGGCCTCGCCTTTCACGGTGCTGCCCAACGGCGTGGATACCGACGCCTTTGCCCGCCATGACCCCGAGGCCCGCGCCCGGCTGCGCGAGCACCTGGGCGTGGCGCCCGGGGAGCTGCTGCTGGGGCATGTGGGGCGGTTTTCGGCCCAGAAGAACCACGCCGGGCTGCTGCGCATCTTCGCCGCGGTGCGCCGGCGCCGCCCCGACGCCCGGCTGCTGCTGCTGGGCACCGGCCCGCTGGAGCAGGAGACCCGCGCCCTGGCCGACCGGCTGGGGGTGGCGGACCGGGTGATCTTTGCCGGGGTGCGCACCAATGTGCAGGCCTTCTACCATGCGATGGACGCCTTTTTGCTGCCCAGCCTGTTCGAAGGGCTGCCGGTGGTGCTGGTGGAGGCCCAGGCTGCCGGGCTGCCCTGCTTTGTGGCGGACACCATCGACCGGGGCGCGGCCTTTGCCAGCGGGGTCGAGTTTCTGCCGCTGGAGGACCCCGAAGCCTGGGCCGACGCCCTGGCCGGGGCCAGCCTGGCCCGCAACCCGCTGGCCCAGACCCAGGCGCTGGCCGCCGGGTTCGATGTGCGCACCAGCGCCGAGATCCTGCAGGCGTTCTACCTGCGCCGCTATGCGGAGGTGACCCGATGAGACCAGCCGCCCCCCTGGCCGCCGTGGTGGTGCCGGTGTACAATGCCGGGGCCTTTCTGCCCGCCTGCCTGCGCAGCATCGCCGCCCAGACGCTGCAGGATTTCCGCTGCTACCTGGTGGACGACGGCTCCAGCGACGGGTCGGGTGAGCTGTGCGAAGCCGCCGGGCGGGAGGATATGCGCTTTGTCGCGCTGCACCAGGCCCAGTGCGGGGTCTCGGCCGCCAGGGCCGCCGGGCTGCGGGCCGCCCTGGCCGACGGCGCCCGGTGGATCGCCTTCTGCGACGCCGACGACCTGTTCCACCCCGATCTGCTGCGGGTGCTGATCGGGGCGGCGCGCTCGGCCAAAATGCCGGTGGCCTGCTGCCTGTACGACAGCTTTTCCGGCGACGCCCCCGCCGACCTGCCCGCCCGGCCCGCCGGCGCCCGGGTGCTGGCCGCCCCCGCCCATCTGGAAGCGCTGCTCCACGACCATGCGGTGGATTTCAGCCTGTGCAACAAGCTGTACAGCGCCGAGGCGCTGACCCCCGCCGACCTGGACAACGGCTATGCCTACAACGAGGACCTGCTGGCCAACTGGCAGGTGTTCAGCCGGCTGCCGGGCTGCGCCTTTGTGGACTTTGTCGGTTACCATTACCGCCAGCACCCGGATTCGGCCAGCCACCGGCCGCTGAACCCCGCCAGCCTGGACGACCAGCGCCGGGCGGCCATCTACATCCGGGAACATGCCGGGCCCGAGATGCAGCAGTCCGCCGACGCCTTCTACTATGAAAAGCTGGTCTACCTGGCCAGCATGATCCTGCGCCGGGCCGACGCGGCCGACTACCGGGTGCAGTTCAACGAGCTGGGGGTGGGCATCCGCGCCGGGCTGCGGGACCCGCGGCTGGGCAAAAACCCCCGGCTGGCCCTTTCCATCAAGGCGGCCGCCTGGGCTACCGTCCACTGCACCCGGCTGTGGGCCGCGGTCTGCCGCCGCCTGCTGCGGGACAGGCAGTGAGTTTCCCGGCGGCCGCGGCCGCCAGATGTGGGTGAGAGAATGCGATTTTTGTTTGTGCTGGACAGTGTGGAGGCCCCGGCGGCCGCCAACCCGCGGCTGGGCCGGCGGCTGGCGGCGGCGCTGGCCGGGGCCGGCCATGCGGTGACCCTGCTGGAACTGTGGGACGGGCAGACCCCGCCCCCGGCGGTGCCCGGCTGCCGCACCGAGGCCCTGGCCTTTGCCGACGAGGCCGCGATGGAGCGGGCGCTGGAAGGCGGCGCGGCCGGGCACAGCCCGGTGCCGCTGCGGCTGGCCCGGCTGGTCCTTCACCCGCAGGCCGCGGGGGCCGCGGTGCGGCAGTTTCTGCTCAAGGCGCCCCGGCGGGTGACCGACACCCGCCGGGCCATCCAGCGGCTGGACGCCCGGACCCCCTTCGACGCGGTCTGCGCGGTGGCGGCCCCCTACCGGGCGGCCTTTGCGCTGGAAAGCGCCCGGCTGCGGGGCAAAAAACTGCTGTGGCAGATGGACCCCTACGCCGCCAACCAGAGCTACCGCGCCCCCGGCGGCTATGACCGGGAACGCCGGCTGCTGGCCGCGATGGACCATGTCTTCATCACCGACCAGGCCCTGCCCGACTTTGCCCCCGGCGGCCCGCTGGCCCCGCTGGCCGGGCGGGTGTCCCGGCTGGGCTTTCCCAGCCTGGTGCCCCCCGAAGGCCCCGCCCCGGCGGTGGACCGGCAGAGCTGCGTGTTCTGCGGCACCCTGTACCCGGGCCTGCGGGAGCCCGGGGCGCTGCTGGCGCTGTTCGGGGCGCTGGGCGGCGGCTGGACGCTGACGATGGCCGGCGGCGGCTGGGACGCCTTTGCGGCCGACCGGGCCCGCGCCGAAGCCGCGCTGGGGGACCGGCTGCGGCTGCCGGGGCCGGTCCCGCCCGACCGGGCCCGCGCCCTGGAGCGGTCCGCCGGGGTGCTGGTGAGCATCGGCAACACGGCGGCCAACCAGCTGCCCAGCAAACTGTTCGAGTATGTGGCCGCGGGCAAGCCGGTGCTGCACCTGGCCGCCGGCGACCGGGACGCCGCCCTGCCCTACCTGCGCCGCTGGCCGCTGGCGCTCTGCCTGGCCCCCGGCGACCCGCAGGCCCAGGCCGCCGCGCTGCGCCCCTGGCTGGAGGCGAACGCCGGCCGGCAGCTGCCCTTTGCGGAGGCAGCCCGCCTGTACCCGGACTTTACCCCCGGGGCGGTGGCGGCCCGTTTTTTGCAGGCGCTGGCAGACCCCGCGCCCGAGACTTTGTGAGGACAAGGAGGCAGCCATGCAGGTCCTTTGGCTGGTGAGCATTACGATCCCGGCGGCGGCCGCGGCCTGCGGCCTGCCCGCCAAAGAGGTGGGCGGCGGCTGGCTGACCGGCCAGCTGGAAGCTCTGCGCGCCCTGCCCGACGCCCCGGCGCTGACCGTGTGCAGCGTGGACAGCCGGGTCGGCGCCCTGACCCGGGGCGAGGGGGGCGGGGTGCGCTATGCGCTGCTGCCCGGCGGCGGTGAGTCGGACTTTGCCGCCCTGCTGCGGGGCGGGCAGTTCGACCTTGTCCACATCTGGGGCACCGAGTATCCGGCCGCCCGGGCCATGCAGGCGGCGGCCGGGGCGGCCGGGCTGCCGGTGCTGGTGGGCATCCAGGGGGTCATGCGGGACTGCGCGGCCCACCTGTGCGACGGCGTGCCCAAGCGGCTGCGCCGCTCGGGTCCGGTACAGCGGGCCATCGACCGGGTGGTGCCCGGGGCGCTGCTGGACCGCCAGCAGGCGCTGTACGACCACCTGGCCGCCGGCGAGGCCGCGCTGTTGGCCAACGCCCGGTTCGTGACCGGCCGCACCACCTTTGACCGGGCGCTGGCCGCCGACTGCGCCCCGAAGGCCCGGTATTTTGCCTGCAACGAGACGCTGCGCCCCGGCTTTTATACCGGCGCCGGCTGGCGGCCCCGGACCTTCGGCACCGCGCCCAAACTGCTGATGAGCCAGGGCAACTACCCGCTGAAAAACCTGCACACCGCCCTGCAGGCCCTGCCCCGCCTGCGGGAGCGCTGGCCCGGGCTGACCCTGACGGTGGCCGGCTGGCCGCCGCTGGACAAGGGCCCGCTGCTGCGGCCGGTGATCCGCCGGATGTTCCCCTACCAGACCTGGTGCGCCCGGCTGATCCGCCAGCTGGGGCTGCAGGACGCCGTGCGCTACACCGGCCCGCTGGACGAGCCGGCCATGCGCCAGGCCTATCTGGATGCCGACCTGTATCTGCTGCCCTCCTATAGCGAGAACAGCCCCAACAGCCTGGGCGAAGCGATGCTGCTGGGCCTGCCCTGCGTGGCCGCCCGGGTGGGGGGCATTCCCGACCTGCTGGAAGACGGCCGGCAGGGGGTGCTGTACGCCCCGGCCGGGGACCCCGGCGCCCTGGCCGAAGCGGCGGCCCGGGTGCTGAGCGCCCCCGACCAGGGCACCGCGCTGGGCGCTGCGGCCCGGCAGCGGGCGCTGCAGACCCATGACCCCCGGCAGAACGCCGGGGCGCTGACCGGCATCTACCGGCAGATCCTGGCCCAGCTCGGGCGGGAGGCAGCCCTGTGACGCCGCGGGTCTCGGTCATCATCCCCTGTTACCGGGCGGCGGACACGCTGCGCCGGGCGGCCGCCAGTGCGCTGGCCGGCGCCCCCGGTGATCTGGAACTGCTGCTGGTGGATGACGGCAGCCCCGACGACACCCCGGCGCTGTGCGACGCGCTGGCCGGCGGCGACCCGCGCATCCGGGCGCTGCACCGGGAAAACGGCGGCGCCGGGGCCGCCCGCAACACCGGGCTGGCGGCCGCCCGGGGGGACTGGGTGCTCTTTCTGGATGCCGACGATGAGCTGCTGCCCGGGCTGTGGCAGGCCCTGCCCCCGGCGCTGCAGGCCCGCCCCGGGCTGGTGCTGTTCGGCATGGAGCGGGCCAGCGGCCCCGCCCCCTGCCCGCTGGCGCCGGGGCGCTGGGACACCCTGGCGGACCTGGGCGCCGCGCTGGACCCGCTTTTGTTCGAGAGCGGCTACCTGGCCGCCCCCTACCCCAAACTTTTCCGGGCGGATGTGATCCGCCAGGCCGGGCTGCGCTTCAACGAGGCGCTGGCCGTGAACGAGGACGTGCTGTTCAACCTGGAGTACCTGGCCGCCTGCGACGCCCGGCCGCTGATCTGCTGCCTGGGCGGCCGATACTACCGCCAGAACGACCTGGCGGGGGGCAGTTTGTCCCGCCGGCTGCGGGGGGACCTGCTGGACGCCGAGGCCGTGACCCGCCCGGCGCTGGACCGGCTGCTGCGGGGCGCCGGCTGGGACGATGCGGAGCGGACCGCCCTGCTGACCAAAAGCCGGGTGCGGGCGGCGCTGAACCAGTACGGCCTGCTGACCGGGCGGGGCGGGGCGATGCCCTTTGCCCGGCGGCGGGCGCTGTTTGCCCGCATCCTGGCCGACGGCGAGGCCCGCGCCGCCCTGCGCGCCCGGCTGCGGCAGGACCCCAACCGGCTGGCCGCCCTGCCCTACCGCCTGGGCGCGGCGCTGCGGGCCCCCGGGATGCTGGCCGCCTACACGATGGTCAAAAACCGTCTGCTGGGATTGTGAGAGCGATTTTCCGGCAAACATTGCAAAAGCGGGCAAAAACTGCTACACTGAAACTGTAGTTTTCCTGATTCTGGCC
The DNA here is from genome assembly GCA_019119835.1 of Candidatus Gemmiger stercoravium. Taxonomy (GTDB): domain Bacteria; phylum Bacillota; class Clostridia; order Oscillospirales; family Ruminococcaceae; genus Gemmiger; species Gemmiger stercoravium. Next base: position 43,611 of record DWWE01000052.1, read on the forward strand.
TATAGAGAGGAGCCGGCCCCATGCCGCAGACCCCCACCATCAGCATTGTGACAACCGTATACGATGCCAGGGACTATCTGCCCCGCACGGTGCAGAGCATCCTGGCCCAGACCTTCACCGACTTTGAGCTGCTGCTGGTGGAGGATGGCAGCCCCAACGGCTGCGGCGCGCTCTGCGACGAGCTGGCCCGCACCGACCCGCGCATCCGGGTGTTCCACAAACCCAACGGCGGGCCGGCCTCGGCGGCCAATGTGGGGCTGGACAATGCCCGGGGGGCCTACATCGGGTTTGTGGATTCCGACGACCTGATCGAGCCGGATATGTACGAGCGGCTGTACAACGCCATCCAGGCCACCGGGGCGCGGATCGCCGCCTGCACCGGCGACGCCATCGACGAAGCGGACGCCCCGCTGCCCGGGCGGATGGTGTCCATCCGCACCCACGGGGTGCGGGACGCCGAGGAACTGCTGCTGGAGACCTTCCAGACCGGCAGCTTTTACGGGCCGCTGAGCTGGAACAAACTGTTCGACATCCGCACCTTCCGGGACAAGGGGGTGCGGTACGACGAATCAATGTTTTTCGGTGACGACGCCAGCGTGCTGCACCTGGTGTTCGAGGGGGAGCGGGCGGTCTGCCTGCCCGACGTGCTGTACCACTACCGCACCCGCCGCGGCCAGATGACCGACGCCGCCACCTTTCCGCCCCGCAAGCTGGACGATCTGCGCATGTACTGGGAGTGGCTGCAGTATTTTGCGGCCCGGCCGGGCTCGGCGCTGTACTACCGCTGGGCGGTGGCCTGGTACTGGAAGGCGCTGTACCTTTTCTGGTGCCTGGCCGGGGCCGCCGGCAACCAGGCCGAACTGCGGGATGGGTTTGAGGTCCACCGCAAGCACCTGGCCGGCATCCTGCCCGACCTGGTGCGGGACCGGTATGTGCCCTACGGCGAGCGGCTGCGGGCCTGCCTGTTCTGCCGCAGCCCGGAACTGGCCTACCGCCTGGCCCGCGCCTGGGGCCGCCTGGCCGGCCCCCGCCGCCCCGCCTGAGCCGCCCCGCCCGGGGCATAGAGTTTCAAACTGGATCGAGGGAGTAACATGGAACATATTGCCGTCAGCGTCATCGTACCCATCTACAACACCAAGCCCTGGCTGCGGGAGTGCGTGCAGAGCATCCGGGACCAGAGCCAGACCTTTGCCGAGCCCTACGAGATCCTGCTGGTGGACGACGGCGCCACCGACGGCTGCGGGGAACTGTGCGATGAGCTGGCCGCCGAGGACAGCCGCATCCGGGTGATCCACCAGGAAAACCAGGGCCTGTCGGCCGCCCGCAACACCGGCATCGACGCGGCGGCGGGGCGGTATTACGCCTTTGTGGACTCGGATGACATCCTGCGGCCGGGCTACCTGAAAAAACTGTACGACGCCTGCGAGGCCCACGACGCCTACATGGCGGTGTGCGCGGTGGAGGACGTGGCCGAAAACGGCGACAGCCTGGACCCGCCCAGCTACACCGACCCCACCGCCACCGGCGTGTTTGTGGGCAAGGAGCTGCTCAACAACTTCTATTCCCCCAACGGCACCTACTACACGGTGGCCTGGAACAAGCTGTACCGCGCCGAGGTGTGGAAGCTGCTGCACTACCCCGAAGGCCGCCTGCATGAAGACGACTTTGTGGCCCACCGGCTGTTCTGGCGGTGTGACCGGGTGGTCTGCCTGGCCGACCACCTGTACTGCTACCGGCTGCGGGGGGGCAGCATCTGCCGCACCGAAATGAAGGCCGAAGCCTTTGACGCGGTGGACGGCCTGGCCGACCGGTACCGCTTTTTTGTGGAGAACGGCGCCAACCGCACCGTGATCGACTGCGCCTACGCGGCCTGCTGGCGGCGGTACCTGTTCCTGTGCGCCAAGGTGCGCCAGAACCCCACCCCCCGGCTGATCAAGGCCATCTCCAAGGAGCAGTTCCTGATGCAGGGGCTCATCAGCTACCTGCCCAACTGCAAGCAGCTGAAGATGACCGAAAAGCTCTCGGCCGCCCGCTGGGCCATGATGCCGGCCGAGATGCTCTGCCCGATGAAGAGCTGAACCGCCCGACCGTTTTCCCCTTCCCATAAAGAAAGGAGCCGCCATGTCTGTTCCCCACCCCATCGACCCCAGCGCCTGGAAGGCCGAACTGGCCGATTTCCGCCAGGCCACCGACACCTTCCACGCCGGCGGGCTGGCCAAGGCCGCCTACAAGGGGTTTTCCGGCTATTACGGCAGCTACGCCCAGCGGGACGACGCGGTGAGCATGCTGCGCCTGCGGATGCCCGCCGGCCGGGTGAACGCCCGGCGGATGGCCTTTGTGGCCGGGGCGCTGCGCCGCCATGACATCCGGCGGCTGCACTTCACCACCTGCCAGACCATCCAGCTGCACGACCTGCCGCCCCAGGCCCTCTATGAAGTGATGGAGGGCGCGCTGGACGCCGGCATTGCGATCCTGGGCGGCGGCGGGGACTACCCCCGCAACGTGATGTGCTCGCCGCTGGCCGGCGCCGACCCGGAGGAATACTTTGACGTGACCCCCTGGGCCGAGGCCGCCGGGGCCTACCTGCTCCACTTCGTCCATGCCGAAAAGATGCCCCGCAAGCTGAAGGTGGCCTTCTCCTCCTCCCCGAAGAACCTGCCCCACGCCACCTACCGGGACCTGGGCTTTGCGGCCCGGCCGGACGGCGCCTTTGACGTGTACAGCGCCGGCGGGCTGGGCGGCAACCCCCGCCTGGGGGTGAAGGTGGCCGAGGCCGTGGCCCCCGACCAGATCCTTTACTATATCAAGGCGATGTGGCTGACCTTCCGCACCTGGGGCAACTACGAAAACCGGGCCAAGGCCCGCACCCGCTATATGCAGGACGCCCTGGGCGGCCCCGAAGCCTACGCCGCCGCCTACCGGGACAAGCTGCGCCAGGTCTATGAGACCGAGGACCTGACCCTGACCGGCGTGACGGCGCCGGCCCTGACCAAAACCGGCGCCCCCGACCCGGAGCTGGCCGCCGACCGCCGGGTGCTGGCCCAGAAGCAGAACGGGCTGTACGCCGTGGCCTGGCACCCGCTGGGCGGGATGCCCGACCCGGCGGTGTTCTGCGCGGTGAGCGACGCGCTGCAGCAGATGGAGGGGGCCGAGCTGCGCCTGACCCCCGACGAGGGCGCCTGGCTGGTCAACCTGACCGCCGAGGAGGCCCGCCGGATGCTGGAACTGACCGCCGGCAACACCGCCGCCAGCCTGTTCGAGACCTCGGTGGCCTGCATCGGCGCCGCCACCTGCCAGGTGGGGCTGCGGGATTCCCAGGCGCTGCTGGCCGACTGCGTGGCCGCGGTGCGCCGGGCCGGCCTGCCCGACGGCGCGCTGCCCCAGATCCACATTTCGGGCTGCCCGTCCAGCTGCGGCACCCACCAGACCGGGGCCATCGGCTTCCGGGGGGCGGCCAAGGTCATCGACGGCAAGCCCCTGCCGGCCTTCACCCTCTTTGTGGGCGGCTGCGAAGGCCAGGGCCGCGAGGCCATGGGCCGGGAGCTGGGCATCCTGCGGTGGGAGAAGATCCCCGAATTCCTCGTGGCGCTGGGCCGCGCCGTGGCCGACGCCGGGCAGGACTATGCCGCCTGGTACGCCGCCGACCCCGCCGCCATCGAGGCGATCGCCGCCGAATATCTGGCCTGAGAGCCCGTTTTCCGGGGCGGCGCAGGCCGACCCCATCACCCATACCGGGGAGGGATGCGCAAGCCCACCGGGCCTGCCGGGCCGCGGGCCCGGGCGCCGGTTCTGCCTGCCGCCCCTCCCCTTCGTTTGTCCATGCAAAGGAGGTTTCTGCCTTGCCACTGCTTCCCAGCGCGGCCGGCCGGCCGCACCGCCCGCGCATCCTGCTGGTGCCGCCGCCCGAACTGCCGGTGCCGGCGGTCCAGGGTGGCGCGGTGGAAACGCTGCTGACCCATCTGATCGAAGAAAACGAGCGCCAGGGCCGGCTGGACCTGCTCTGCGCCAGCGTGCCCGACCCGGACGCCGCCGAGCGGGCCCGGGCGCTGCGCCACACCAAGATGCTGTATGTGGCCCGCCCCAAGGGGGCCCGGCGGTACTGGCCGCTGGTCTTCATCGAGCGTTGCTTCGGCATCGCCGCCCCCTACGACCCCTGGTACCAGAAGGTCCAGCTTTCGCTGGCGCTGGAACTGCCCCCGCCCGACCTGATCGTGGCCGAGGGCGGTACCCTGACCCAGTGCAGCGCCATCAGCCGGATGTTCGGCCGCCAGCGCTGCCTGGCCCACCTGCACGGCCTGACCAGCTGCAGCCACACGATGGACCAGATCTACGGGGGCATCCTGGCGCTGAGCGAGTTTATCCGGGACGAGTACCTCAAGACCAGCAGCCTGGACCGCCACCACGCCTACATCCTGCACAACTGCATCGACACCGGCCGGTTCACCCCCGGCCCCGCCGACGAGGGGCTGCGGGCCTCGCTGGGCTTTGCGCCGGAGGATTTCGTCGTGCTGTTCTGCGGCCGGCTGGAGCCGGACAAGGGCATCCACAAACTGCTGGAGGCGCTGGCCGCCCTGGAGGACAGCCGCTGCAAGCTGTTGATCGTGGGCAGCCCGTTTTTCGGGCGGACCCAACAGAGCCCCTTCCTGCACAAGCTGGAACAGCAGGCCCACGCGCTGGGCGACCGGGTCCGGTTCACCGGCTATGTCCCCAACGACCGCCTGCCCGACTACTACCGCCTGGCCGACCTGGTCTGCGTGCCCACCCTGGTGGAGGAAGCCGCCGGCCTGGTGGCCATGGAGGCCATGGGCTGCGGCCGCCCGGTACTGGCCACCCGCAGCGGCGGGATGCCCGAATACCTGGAGGGCAGCCAGGCCGTGCTGGTGGACCGGGGACCGGAACTTTCCGCCCAGCTGAGCTGGGCCATCCGGATGCTGCGGGAGCACCCCGACCTCTGCGCCCAGATGGGCGCCGCCGGGGCCAAAGCCGCCCAGCGGTTCTCGGTTGCCCGCTTTTATGAGGAGTTTGTGCGCATCACCTACGATTTTCTTGACTTCGGCCCCGAGCCGGAGCCCCCTGCAGGAGGCCGCCCATGACCCAACCTACCCCTGCCACCGTCTGCGTGGTGGTGCCGGTGTGGGGTGCCGAGCGCACGCTGGACCGGTGTGTGCAGAGCATCCTGACCCAGCGGCTGGCCGGCACGCTGGCCTGCGTACTGGTGGATGACGGCAGCCCCGACCGCTGCGGCGAGCTCTGCGACGGCTACGCCGCCCGCGACCCGCGGGTGACGGTCATCCACAAGGAGGACGGGGGCGTTTCCTCCGCCCGCAACGCCGGGCTGGCCGCCTGCGACGCCGAGTATGTGGTCTTTCTGGACAGCGACGACGCGCTGCGCCCCGGCGCTTTGCAGGCCGCGCTGGACGCCCAGGCCGCCGACCCCGGCGCCTTTGTGCTGTGGCGGTATACCGACGACCCGGCCGACCCGGCCCCCGCCGGCCCCGCCGCCGCCCCCGCCCCGCCGGCCGCCCTGGCCCGGCTGTGGCTGGACTGCCTGATCGCCATGCCCTGGAACAAGCTGTACCGGGGCGAGCTGGCCCGGCAGCTTCGATTCAACGAAGCGTATACGCTTGGTGAAGATCTACAGTTCGTACTGGACTACATCGCCCTGCTGGGCCGCCGGCAGCCGGGTTTCCACTACACGGTGGTGCAAAGCCCGCTGACCTTTTATGACTGCAGCCGGGAGGACGGCACCCTGTCCACCCGGTACCACCCCGAGACCTGCGAGATCTGGCCGGAACACTTTGCCAAGCTGAACGCCGCGGTTTTGGCCGCCGGTGCGCCCGAAGCCGACCTGCGGCCGCTGTACCGGGCCGAACTGCGGGTGTTTGCCGAAGGGGCGGCGGATATTCTGCGCCGGGACCCGGCCCCCGCCCCCGAACGCCGCCGCCGGGCCGCCGCCGCGCTGCGCCACCCCTGGCTGGCCGACCTGCTTAGCCGGATGCGCGCCGGGCGGTGTTACAGCCCCTACTACCTGCCGCTGCGCTGGCGCAGCCTGCGGCTGCTGTGGCGGCTGGCCGAGGCCGCCCGCACCGGCAGCCCCCTGTACGGCAAGCTGGACTGGGCGGGCTATTACCTGCTGGGCGGGCGCTGGCTCCGCAGCTGAGTCGATTTTCCTCCGCGCTGCACCCTGGCAGCGGAACGGGCACCGGGACCCCCTGTGCCCGCCGCCCGGGGCGCGGCGCGGATTGTTTTTTTGACCCAAACATGGTACAATAGGCTGTATGCTTGGCGTTTTCTGCTCTTTTGCGGAAAAACGTCCAAAAACCAAGCGAGCAGAAAGGCAGACTATGGCTGATAACAAGCGCCCCGCCGCCGGGGAATGGACCACCGTGATCCGGCCGCGCACCGGCTGGTTCGATCTTGATTTGAGGGAGCTCTGGCAGTACCGCGACCTGATCGTGATGTTCGTCAAGCGCAACTTCACCGTTCTGTACAAGCAGACGATCCTGGGCCCGGCCTGGATCATCCTGAACCCGCTGATCACCACCGTGCTGTTCAACGTGGTGTTCGGCGGGCTGGCCGGGCTTTCCACCGACGGCACCCCCTCCTTCCTGTTTTACATGGCGGGCAACACGGTGTGGACCTTCTTTTCCACCTGCATCAACAACACCGCCAACACCTTCGTGGCCAACAGCCAGGTGTTCGGCAAGGTATACTTTCCCCGCCTGACCACCCCGATCAGCCAGGTGCTGACCAGCCTGATCAATTTCCTGATCCAGTTCGTGATGTTCGCGCTGTTCTGGGCCGGGTTCGCCCTGTCCGGCGCGCCGCTGCGGCTGACGGCCTGGGTGGCCGCGCTGCCGCTGGTGGTGCTGGAAGTCATGCTGCTGGGCCTGGGGGTGGGGATCATCGTGTCCAGCCTGACCACCAAGTACCGGGACCTGGCCATCGCCGTGAGCTTCGGCGTGCAGCTGTGGATGTACATTTCCCCGGTGGTGTACCCGCTGTCCAGCCTGGGGGAAAGCCCCCGGCTGCGGGCGCTGATGCAGCTCAACCCCATGACCGCCCCCATCGAGGTGTTCCGCCTGGCCACCCTGGGCAGCGGCACCGTCTCGGCGGGCGGCCTTGCCTACAGCCTGGTGTTCACGCTGGCGGCGCTGGCGGTGGGCGTGGTGCTGTTCAGCCGCATTGAAAAGACCTTTATGGATACCGTGTAAGGGGGGAGCTTTGTATGCACAACGCAGAGGAGCGCCGCCCGGTCATTCAGGTGACCGGGCTGAAAAAGCAGTACAAGCTCGGCCAGATCGGCGGCGGCACCCTGACCCATGACCTGCAGAGCTGGTGGGCCCGGGTGCGCGGCAAAGAGGACCCCAACACCGTCATCGGCACCGATGCGCGGCTGTTCGGCCAGACCTTCATGGCCCTCAACGGCGTGGACCTGACGGTGTACCAGGGCGAGGCGCTGGGCATCATCGGGCGCAACGGCGCCGGCAAGAGCACCCTGCTCAAGATCCTGTCCCGCATCACCGCCCCCACCGAAGGGGAGATCCGCCTGCGCGGGCGGGTGGCCAGCATGCTGGAGGTGGGCACCGGCTTCAACAACGAGATGACCGGGCGGGAAAACATCTATATGAACGGCGCGATCCTGGGCATGACCAAGGCCGAGGTAGACGCCAAGCTGGACCAGATCATCGAGTTTTCCGAATGCGGGGAGTTCATCGACACCCCGGTCAAGCGGTATTCCAGCGGCATGTTCGTCAAGCTGGCCTTCGCGGTGGCCGCCCATCTCGACTCCGAGATCATGGTCATGGACGAGGTGCTGGCGGTGGGCGACATGAAGTTCCAGCAGAAGTGCCTGGGGAAGATGAGCGACGTGGCCGGCCAGGAGGGCCGCACCGTCCTGTATGTCAGCCACAACATGAGCACGATCCGCCAGCTGTGTACCCGCTGCATCGTGCTGGACAAGGGCCGGGTGATCTTTGACGGGGATGTGGAAAAGGCCATCGCCGTGTATATGGAGACCACCGACGTGAACGTGGTCCACTACGACCTGACCAGCGTGTCCCGCATGACCGGCTCGGCCGGCAAACGGCTGCGGCTGGAAACGCTGGATTTTGTGGACAAGGAATCCAGCGTCTTTGCCGACGACGAGCCGATGCGGGTGCGCATCACCTGGCGGGTGTCCGAACCCTTTGCCGGGGTGAACATGAAGCTCAACCTGCATTACCGGGACTCCACGCCGGTGGGCATCACCCATCCGGTGGACCTGGGCCCCGCGGTGCCGGGGCGGCTTTATACCACCGAGTTTTCCTTCGACCCGTCCCTTCTGGGGGAGGGACAGTATTTCTTCTACCTGGACATCTTTGACGGGGCGCTGGCCCAGGCGGTCTGCCTGGACAAGCCGGTGACCGAGTTTGCCTTTGAGGTGACCAACAGCGACCTGTCCATGCCCGAATGGGCCGCCGGCTGGGGGCGGGTCCACTTCCCCGCCGTCAAGCTGCTGGCCGGCGGCGCGGAGGGCTGAGGGATGGACAGACCGGATCTTTACATCTGCCACACCGCCTACCACCTGCTGATCGCCCTGCTGCGGGCGCGGCGGGCCGGCGGCCCCCAGGAAGTCTGGCTGAGCGAGGAGATCCCCGACGCCGAGGCCCTGGCCGCCTGCCCCGGTGTGGCGGAGGTTTTCGCCTGCGCCCGGGTGCTGCATGAGTCCCGCTGGCCGGGCGTCGTGACCGGGCCCTTCGCCCACCGCCGCAACCGCCGCGCCTACGAGAAGGCCGGCGCCGGCCCGGCGCTGCGCCGGGGCGGCTACCGCAGCATCTACATCTGCAACGACTGGAGCGCCGCCGGGCGCTACCTGCAGGACTGCGGGGCGCCCTACATTCTCTGCGAGGATACGGTGGGCGGCACCCTGGACCCGGACCAGCACCTGCTGGAAGCCCAGCGCGCCGCGCCGGACTTTGCCGAGCGCCGCAAGGGCCGGGGCTACCTGTACTGGGGCGACAGCCCCTGGTGCCGGGCGGTGGAAAGCGAGGACGCGGCCCGCTGCAGGATCTTCCCCCGGGAAAAGCTCGTGACCTTTTCCAAACAGGCGCTGCTGGAAAGCCTGACCCCGGCGGAGAAGGCGGCGGTGCGCCGGGTCTTTCTGACCCGGCCGCTGCCCGACGACCCCGCCGCCCTGGCCGACGCCACCCTGCTTTTGCCCCGCAGCTTTGTGGCCGACGGGCTGATGGACCAGCCCACCCAGGACCGGATGTTCCGGGCCGTGGCCCGGCGGTATGCCGACGGGCCGCTGTTCATCAAGACCCACCCACGGGACCCCACCGACTACGGGGCGCTGTTCCCCGGCGCCGTGGTGCTGCAGCGCACCATGCCCAGCGAGGTGCTGAACTTCTGCCTGCCGGGGAAATTCAAGCGGGCCGTGACGGTGCAGAGCTGGGTGCTGCGGGGCTTTACCGCCGCCGAGAGCTGCGTCTTCCTTTCGCTGGAGGAGGCCCTGGCCCTGGCGGAAGGCCGGCAGTGAGCCGGCGCCCCGCCCTTTGCCCATCAACAACGAGCATACAATCGAGGTGTAGCCATGAAAACCATCGCTGTGATCCCGGCGCGGTATCAGAGTTCCCGGATGCCGGGCAAGCCGCTGGCCGATATTCTGGGCCGGCCGATGATCTGGTGGGTGTATGAGGAGGCCAGAAAGTGCCCCGCACTGGACGGCGTGCTCATTGCCACCGACGACGAGCGGATCGCCGAAGTCTGCCGGCGCTACGGCATGGACTGGGAGATGACCAGCCCCGACCACGACACCCCCACCGGCCGCATCTGGGAGGTGAGCACCCGGGTGGAGGCCGACCTCTACCTGCAGGTGATGGGGGACGAGCCGCTCATCGACGCCCGGGCCTTCGACCTGATCCTGCCGGCGCAGGCCCCCGCCGACCCGTACTATGTGGCGGTGCTCACCAACGTGATGACCCACCCGGCGGATGTGATCGACTTTTCCAACCAGAAGGTGGTGACCAATGCGGCGCGGGAGGTCCTGATGATCTCCCGCAGCCCCATCCCCTACCCCAAAGGCACGCTGGACTTTGAGTACGAGAAGGTCACCGGCATCCAGCTGTACAGCCGCCAGGCGCTGGCCTTCTACCACGACACCCCCAAGTCGCTGCTGGAAAAGGCCGAGGAAAACGACATGATGCGGTTTGTGGAGAACGGGCACACGGTCCATGCGATCCGGAGCCCGTACAAGACGGTCAGCGTGGACACCCCCAAGGACCTGGAGCTGGTGCGCGAGACCCTGCGCCAGCGCCGCGGCTGACCCTACACCTGACCCCGAAGGAGACAACACCATGGGAAATGTAAAACTGTTGGACTGCACCCTGCGGGACGGCGGCTATGTGAACGACTGGCGCTGGGGGTTCGGCGCGGCGCGGGACATCGTCGCCACCCTGACCCGCGCCGGCGCCGACATCGTGGAGGTGGGCTTTCTGCGCAATGTGGAAGGCTACGACCCCGACGTGACGGTCTGCCGCCGCATCGAGGAGCTCAACCGCCTGCTGCCCGCCGGCCGCGGGCGGACGATGTATGCCGGCATGGCCATGCGCTCCAACTACGACATCGCCCAGCTTTCCCCCTATGCGGGCGAGGGCATCGAGCTGATCCGCATCACCGCCCACGACTATGACATCCGGGAGGGGATGGATTTCGCCCGGGAGGTCCAGGCCCGGGGGTACAAGCTGTCCATCAACCCCATCAACATCATGGGCTATGCCGACCGGGACATCCTGTGGATCCTTGACCAGGTCAACGCCATCCGCCCCTACCAGTTCTCCATCGTGGACACCTTCGGCAGCATGCGCCGCCGGGACCTGGAGCGCATCCTGAGCCTGGTGGACCACAACCTTGACCCGGCCATCCGGGTGGGGCTGCACCTGCACGAAAACATGGCGCTGAGCTTCTGCCTGGCCCAGGAGTTTGTGGACAAGCACCTGCGCAGGGACATCACGGTGGACGCCAGCCTGCTGGGGATGGGGCGCATCCCCGGCAACCTGCCCATCGAGCTGATGGCCGACTACCTCAACGACACGCTGGGCGCCCGCTATGACATCGACGAGCTGATGGACGCCATCCAGGACCACATCGCCCCCCTCAAGGGGGACACGGCCTGGGGGTATACGCCGGCCTACTTCCTGTCGGCCCGGTACAACCTGCACCGCAACTATGCCGAGCATTACCTGGCCAAAGGGGACCTGACCAACCGGGACATCAACCACATCCTGGCCGGGCTGGACCGGGCCAAGGCCACCGCCTTCGACGCCGCCTACGCCGACCGCCTGTACCGGGACTACCAGAGCCGCCATGTGGACGACGAAGCCGCCATGCAGGCGCTGCGCACCGCCTTTGGCGGCAAGCGGGTGCTGGTGCTGGCCCCGGGCGCCAGCCTTGGCACCGAGGCCGGCCGGGCCGCCGTGGCCGGGGCCGGGGCGGATGTCTGCGTTTCGGCCAACTTCTGCCCGGATTTCTGCCGGCCGGACTACGCCTTTTTCTCCAGCAGCAAGCGGTTTGACAAGGTGGACCCGGCGGCTTTGCCCTGCCCGGCCATCCTGACCAGCAACCTGCACGCCGCGCCGGACACCGCCCGGGTGGTCAACTACGACCGGCTGGCCGGCGACGACGCCCAGGCCGGCAACAGCGTGCTGATGCTGCTGCGGCTGCTGCGGCTGTGCGGCGCCCGCCAGGCGCTGCTGGCCGGCGCCGACGGCTACCGCCCCGGCGCCCGGGCCTATGCCGACAGCAGCCTGCACACCCACACCGACCGGGGCGCCGCCTACAACGCCCAGGTGGGCGCGGCGATGCGCAGCATCGCCGGCGGGCTGCCGCTGCAGTTTGTGACCCCCAGCGAGTACGCCAAGGAGGCGGGGCTATGATCCGGCTGCTGGTGCTGGACGTGGACGGCACGATGACCGACGGCGGCGTGTACTACGACGGCGCCGGCAACGAGATGAAGAAATTTGCCATCAAGGACGGCGCCGGGCTGGTGCTGGCCCGGGCGGCCGGGCTGCAGGTGATGATCTGCACCGGGCGGGCCAGCGAGGCGGTGCGCCGCCGGGCCGAAGAGCTCAAGGTGACCTACCTGTACCAGGGCGTGGCGGACAAAGCCGCGTTCCTGCGCGGGTTCCTGACCGAGCAGGGCCTGCGGCGGGAGGAGGTCGCCTACTGCGGCGACGACCTGAACGACCTGGCCGCCATGGCGCTGTGCGGGTTTGTGACCTGCCCGGCCGACGCGACCCCCGCCGTGGCCCGCCGGGCCGACTACCGCTGCCCCCGCCGGGGCGGCGAGGGCGCGGTGCGGGATGCGGTGGAGGAGATCCTGCGCCGCGACGGCCGCCTGGCCGATGCGGCGCGGAAGGCTTTTGACGCCGAGCTGTGAACCCGGCCGCCCCCGGCGGACCGGCTGCTGAACGAGGGGACCCCCATGACCAAACTGCACGAACTGTATACCCGCCACAGGGCCGGCGCGCTGGCGCTGCTGGCCGCAGGGCTCTGCCTGGCGGTCTCGCTGGCGCTGGCCCTGGCGCTGGTGCGCCCCGCCGCCGCCAAGAGCCTGGCGGTACACATCAGCGATGACTACACCGTGATGAGCGACCCGCTGGAACCCGGCGAGACCGTGACCCAGACCTTTTCCACCGACGAGGATCTGCTGGCGCTGGGGTTCGTCTTCGGCCTGTCGGGCGACCAGCCCGCCGGCCAGCTGGACCTGACCCTGGCGGACGCCGACACCGGCGAGGTGCTGGCCCGCTCCGCCGGTGAGATGGCCAACATCATCCCCGGACAATACACAACGCTGGGCCTGGACACGCCGGTGCCCGGTGAGGCGGGCCGGCGGTATCTGGTGACCCTGAGCCCCCGGTACACCGGCGACGGCCGGCTGTGCGTGGGGCATTCCGACGGCGCCGCCCTGTGGGAAGAGAGCCTGACCATCCGGGGCGAGACGGTGGACGGCACCCTGGCCCTGCTGGCCACGACCCGGCGCATCGGCGGGTTCCTGACCCGGTACTTCCTGATCGTGGCGGGGCTGGCGTCGGTGACGGTGTTTTTCGGGGTGCGGGCGGCGCTGCGCGGCGCCGTGCGGCTGCCGCGGCTGGTCTTCGGGCTGGTGGTGGCCTTCGGGCTTTTGTACAGCGTGGTGCTGCCCCCCTACGCCGCCCCGGATGAAAAATACCACATCAATCAGTCCTTCACCCTGGCCTGCCGCTGGGCCAACTGGTTCAGCGGCGACGAATGGCGGATGGGCAACGTGCCCATCGAGATGAGCTACCGCCGGGAGCATGACGCCAACGCGATGCTGCAGGACGAGAACACCACCGTCTTCACCTGGCAGGAGTGGGCCGACGAACTGCTGACCCTGAGCCCCGATGAATTCGACAGCCATGTGGAGCTGGCCGAATACCAGACCGACCGCAACCCGATCCTCTACCTGGCCAGTGCGGCGGGCGTGTTTGCGGGCTTTGTGCTGCGGCTGGGCTTTGTGCCCACCCTGATGCTGGGGCGGCTGTGCAACCTGCTGGTGTTTGCGGCGCTGGCGGCGGCCGCGGTGCGCCGCGCCCCCTTCGGGCGGCGGGTGTTCGCGGCGGCGGCGCTGCTGCCCATGACGCTGCATCTGGCGGCCTCCTTCAGCCGGGATTCGATGCTGCTGGGGCTGGCTTTCCTGTTCACCGCCCTGTGCCTGGAAGCCGTCTTCGGCGGCGAGGGCCGCCCGCTGCGCCCGCGGGATCTGGCGGCGCTGGCGGTGTCCGGCATTCTGCTGGCGCCGGCCAAGGTGGTCTATCTGCCGCTGGCCGCCCTCTTCCTGCTGATCCCCAACCTGCGGCTGGGGGCCCGCCCGGTGCTGAAAAAGGCCGGCTATGCGGCGGCCTGCCTGCTGCTGGTGCTGGGCTTCAACGGCGCCATGCTGACCGACAGCCTGACCGCCGCCCCCGAGCCGGCTGCCGCCGAACAGACGGCCGGCGCCGAGCAGGCAGCCGATACCGAGCAGGCGGCCGAGGCCGCCGCCCGCCAGGCCCCCGCCCCTGCGGCGGCGGTGGAGGGGTATGACTACTACACGGCCATCCCCGAGGAATACCTGGCCGCCACCACCGAAGCCTTTGTGCGCCGGCTGTACTACTGCACCGAGCCCGACGCCCAGGTGACCGACAGCGAGGTGGCCTTCTGGGTGCAGGCGCTGGAGGAGGGCGACGTGACCGCCGCCCGGCTGGGGCAGAGCTTTCTGTTCAGCCCCACCGCGATGGAACAAAACACGCTGAGCGACGACGGATTCATCCAGGCGGCCTCGCTGATCTACCTGGACCGCAATGTCATGGCGGAGGAGCAGGCCCGGGAGGTCTTCCGGCAGCAGCTGGCCGACAAGGGCCGGACCGACATGTTCAAGGCATTCTATTCCAGCAGCGAGTGCCATGAGATCCTGGACCCCTGCGGCGTCACCGTCGGCACCGAGGACCCGTCCGCCTACCCGCTGGACCGGCAGACGCTGGCTGACCAGGTGGAACAGGCCCGCGCCGTGCGGGCCAGCCAGAGCACCGTGGCGGCGGAGGATACCGTCACCTACACCCCCGGCTATGTGCTGACCCACCTGCCCGCCACCCTGGCGCTGGTGGTGCGCAGCGCCGTGGCCGATACCGACGACGCCATCCGCGGGCTGGTGGGGGGCCTTTTGAGCTACAATTCGCTGGAACTGGCCTGGGGCTGGGTGCTGGCGCTCTACGCCCTGCTGGGGCTGGCGGCGCTGCCCGCCCGCGGCGCCGGGGACATCCAGCTGCCGGAAGGGCGCTACCGGGTCTGGTGCGCCCTGGCCGCGCTGGGCTGCGCCGCCCTGGCGGTGGCCGGCTGCATCGTGTGGACCCCGGTGCGGTACGATACGATCTACGGGTTCCAGGGGCGGTATCTGCTGCCGGCGCTGCCGCTGGCGGTGCTGGCCTTCGGGCCGCGGCGCATCCAGCTGGCCGACGAGTCCCGCGCCACCGCCGCGCTGGTCACCGCCCTGTGCCTGACCCAGACCGGGGTGCTGCTGAACATCATGCTGGCCGTCATCGCCCGGTGACGCCCGGTTCAAGCCGCGGCGGGGCCGCCCGCCGCCAGGGAGGGAGCCCCGCCATGACCATCTGCTTTTTTTCCGCCCAGTACCTGCCGACCCCCGGCGGGGTGGAGCGGTATACCTGGAACCTGGCCCGCCGCTGCGTGCAGGAGGGGGGCCGGGCCATCGTGGTGACCAGCGCGCTGCCCGGTCTGCCCGACCGGGAGCGGGACCCCGACGGCATCGAGATCTACCGCCTGCCGGTCTTCCCGGTGATGAAGGGCCGGTTCCCGGTGCTGCGCCCCGGCCCGGCGCTGCGCCGGCTGACCCGGCAGCTGTGGCAGGAGCCCATCGACTTCTGCGTGATCCAGACCCGCATGTACACCGAAAGCCTCTGGGCCGCCCGGGCCGCCCGCCGGCGGGGGCTGCCGGCGCTGGTCATCGACCATTCCACCGGCTATATGCCGATGGGCGGCGGCCTGCCGGGGCTGGCCGGGCGGCTGTACGAGCAGCTGGCCTGCCGGGTGGTGCGCAGCGCCGGCTACCCGTTTTACGGGGTGTCCCGGGCGGTCTGCCGCTGGCTGGAACAGTTCGGCATCCGGACGGCCGGCTGCCTGCCCAACGCTGTGGACCCGGACGCCCTGGCCGCCGAGCTGGCCCGGGACCCCATCGACTGGCGCCGGACCCTGGGGCTGCCCGCCGGGACCTTTCTGGTGGCCTTTGCCGGCCGGCTGATCCCCGAAAAAGGCGCCGGCGAGCTGGCCCGGGCGGTGGCCGGGCTGGAGGGCGCCGCCCTGGCCGTGGCCGGCGACGGGCCCGAAGCCCGGGCCCTGACCGACGCCGGCGCCCACCTGCTGGGGGCGCTGCCCCATCACCGGGTGGTGCAGCTGTTCGCCCAGGCAGACTGCTGCTGCCTGCCCACCCGCTATGCCGAGGGGTTCCCCACCACCCTGCTGGAAGCCGCCGCCTGCGGCTGCCCCATCGTGTGTACCCCCACCGCCGGCACCGAGGAGCTTTTGCCCGGGCCGGACTATGGGATCCTTTTGCCCGACACCCGGCCCGAGACCATCCGCACGGCGCTGGCCGGGGTCCGGGACGACCCGGCCGCCGCCGCCAAGCGGGCCGAGCGGGTGCGCCGGCACCTGGGCGAACACTTTACATGGGACGCCGTGTTTGCTACAATAAAGGCAATCGCCGCCGGCCGGGCCGATGGCTGACCCCCGGTGCGCCGACTGTGCAAAAGGAGCTTGTATGCCCAGACTGTTGATTGTGATTCCCGCCTTCAATGAGGAGGCGAACATCGTGCGGGTGGTGGAAGGGCTGACCCGGAACTGCCCCCAATACGACTATGTGGTGGTCAACGACGGAAGCCGCGACAAGACCGCCGCCCTCTGCCGCGCCCACGGGTACCGGCTCATCGACCTGCCGGTGAACCTGGGGCTGGCCGGGGCTTTCCAGACCGGGCTGCGCTATGCGGCCGACAACGGCTATGACTGCGCCATGCAGCTGGACGCCGACGGCCAGCACAGGCCCGAATACATCGCCGCCATGCTGGAAGAGCTGGAGGACGGGGCCGATATCGTGATCGGCAGCCGGTTCCTGACGGTGAAAAAGCCCAAGACGCTGCGGATGCTGGGCAGCTACATCATCAGCTGGTCCATCCGGCTGACCACCGGGCGGGCCATCTGCGACCCCACCAGCGGGATGCGGATGTTCAACCGTGCCATGGTGGAGGAGTTCGCCCAGAACCTCAACTACGGCCCCGAGCCGGACACCATCAGCTACCTGATCAAGAACGGCGCCATCGTCAAGGAGGTGCAGGTCCGGATGGGCGAGCGGCAGGCCGGCCACAGCTACCTGACCTTCTGGAAAAGCATCCAGTATATGATGAAGATGTCGGTCTCCATCCTGCTGATCCAGTGGTTCCGCAAGCGGGACACCGAGACCCCCTACCCCGAAAGGAGCCTGTGAGATGTTTGACCAGATGCTGCTTCGGGTCTGCCTGATCGTGGGCAGCCTGATCACCGCCGTTTATGTGCTGCGCCGGGTGCGCCACGCCAAAATCCAGATTGAGGATACCATCTTCTGGCTGCTGTTCAGCGGGGTGCTGCTGGTGCTGGCCATCTTCCCCGGCATCGCCTACTGGGCGTCCCGGCTGCTGGGCTTCCAGAGCCCCATCAACTTTGTGTACATCGTCGTGATCTTTCTGCTGCTGGTCAAACAGTTCCTGCTGTCCATCCGCATCAGCCAGCTGGACTCCCGCCTGCGCATCCTCACCGAGCAGGTGGCGCTGAACCAGGAAAAGCAGGAGCGGGAAAAAATGGACCTGTGACCCCTGGGAAAACCCGGCAGCGGCTTGCCTGGGGCGGCGGTTTGTGTTACAATATTCTATATCTCTAAATCGGCGTTTTTCACATCCGCCGCAGGAAAGAAGGTTTCACCATGGCGTTTACCCCCAAACTGACCTATAAAGGCCGCCCCCTTGTGCGCTGCGGCAACGATATCTACTACGGCAGCATGACCGAGCCCTACATCGTCTACCTGCAGGTGCTGAACACCAAAAAGGAAAACGGCGTCGATGTGGCGGACAAGGTCCACATCATCCTGCTGTCCACCGACGATTCCAAGCCGCTGCCCGAGCGCATCGTCCGCCAGGCCAACAAGGTCGGGCTGTTCAATGCGCTGTCCTTCGGGGACATCATGCTGCGCGGCCAGCTGAAAGAGCAGAAAAAGTAAGTTGGAAAAGGCCCGGCACCCGCGGCGTTGGCAGCGGTGTGTCGGGCTTTTTTGCATTCCGCCCCGATGGTAAGGAGGTGCCCTATGCCCCGTTTCCTGCCCCGCCGCCACGGCGCGGCCCTGGCCGCCCTGCTGGGCTGCCTGGCGCTGGCGCTGCTGCTCTACCATGACCTGGCGGGCGGCACCCTGCTGCAGCACAGCCCCTACGACAGTTACGCCCTGCAGGCGGAAAACTGGCTGGCCGGCCGCATCTGGATCAAAGACGGCGAAGCCTACCCCTGGCTGGAACTGGCCGTCTACCAGGGGCGGTACTACCAGTCCTTCCCGCCGGTGCCGGCGGCGGCGCTGCTGCCCTTTGTGGCGCTGGGCG
Organism: Candidatus Gemmiger stercoravium; assembly: GCA_019119835.1. Lineage (GTDB taxonomy): Bacteria > Bacillota > Clostridia > Oscillospirales > Ruminococcaceae > Gemmiger > Gemmiger stercoravium. The sequence continues at coordinate 61,775 of DWWE01000052.1, forward strand.
GCGGGGCCCAGGCGGTACCCAGCAACCTGATCTGCGGGGTATATGGTCTGCTGGCCGCGGCGGGGGTGTACGGGTGTTTCTGGCGGCGGGGCGCCCCGCCCGCCGCCGCTGCCTTCTTCGCGCTGTTCTGCGCGGGCGGGTCCAACCTGTTCTGGCTGTCCACCAGCGGCGGGGTGTGGTTTCTGGCCCAGGTGCTGGGGTTCTGCCTGGCCGTGTGGGGCATTTTCTGGGCGCTGGGGCACACGCTGCCCCAGCAGGCGCTGGCAGGGTTCTGCCTGGCCGCGGCGGTGGGCTGCCGGCCCTTCTATGTGCTGCTGCTGGGGCTGTGGGCGTTGCGGGGGCTGCGCCTGGCCCGGGGGCGCCGCGGCGCCCTGCCGAAGCTGGCCGCCGCCTGGGCGCCGGTGGCCGGGGTGGCCGCCCTGCTGATGGGGTACAACTACGCCCGCTTCGGCTCGGTGGTGGAGTTCGGCCACAACTACCTGCCCGAGTTCCAGCGGGCGGAGCACGGCCAGTTCGGCCTGGCCTACCTGCTGCCCAACCTGCTGAACCTGCTGCGGCCGGTGACGCTGACCGCCGACGGCAGCCTGCAGTTTGAACATTTCAACGGCTTTTTCTTTCTTGCGGCCGACCCGCTGTTCCTGCTCTGGCTGCTGGCGGCGGTGCGGGCGCTGCGCAGCCGGGCGGCGGCCGGCGGGCGGGACCTGCCCTTCCCCACCGGCGGGCGGGTGCTGGGGGCGGTCTTTCTGGCCGCGCTGGTACTGACCTGCCTGCACAAGACGCTGGGCGGCTGGCAGTTCGGGGCGCGGTATCTGGTGGACCTGCAGGTCTACCCGCTGCTGTGGTTCCTGGGCCGCACCGGCCCCGAGGACGCCCCCGGCCCGGCGGCCTGGGGGCTGTGCGGGGCGGCGGTGCTGTTCAACCTGTACGGAGCGGTCTACATGCTGGGGGTGTGATCCGATGGAAACCTTGTTGTTCTGGGGCGGCAGCGCGGCCATTGTGGCGGCGGTGGGCTGGATGATCCTGTGCGGCGGGCGGGACCTGGGCCTGTGGCGCCTGCCCGCCCGGCCGGACACCCCGGCCCCGGCCGGCGCCCTTGGCCGGCGGGAAGCCCTGGCCTGGGCGGCCGGGGCGCTGGCCTGCCAGTGGGCCGTGGTGCTGGCGGCCTACTGCCTGGTACACGGCGGCCCGGCCGGATTCTGGGCGGGGCTGTGGCAGCGGTTCACCACCGCCGGGGACAGCCCCCACTACCTGTTCCTGGCCGAAAACGGCTACCCGCGCACCGGCGAGCAGAGCAACCTGCTGGTCTTTTACCCGCTCTACCCGCTGCTGGTGCGGCTGCTGGGCATGGCCTGCGGCGGGCGGTACGCGCTGTGCGGCATGGTGCTGAGCCAGGCCAGCTTTGCCGGGGCGGCGGTGCTGTTCCGGGCGCTGGCCGGGCGGCGGCTGCCGGCGAGGGGCGCCCGCTGCGCCGCCGCCGCGCTGCTGCTCTACCCCTTCAGCTTTTTTGCCTTCGGCGTCTACACCGAGGGGCTGTTTCTTCTGCTGAGCATCGGCTGCCTGTATGCGCTGGACCGGCAGAGCTGGGGGGCGGCCGGGCTGGCCGGGCTGCTGGCGGCGCTGTGCCGCACCCAGGGGCTGGCGCTGTTCTTTGCGGCGGTGTATGCGGTGTGGCAGGCCCCGCGGCCCCGGCGGCGCGGGGGCTGGGCGGCGCTGCTGGGTGCGCCGGCCGGGTACGGGCTGTACCTGAGCCTGAACTGGGCCGTGCAGGGGGAGTTTTTCCGCTACCTGGACCACCAGAGCGCCGCCCCCTGGTACCAGACGGCCCGGTGGTTCGGGGCCAACCTGGTGCAGCAATACGGCATGGCCCTGGACTACCCCGGCCTGGCCCGCTTCATCTATCTGCCCCAGCTGGTGCTCTACTTTGTGGGGCTGGCGGCGCTGGGGTATCTGTTCTGGCGGGGCACGGCGCCGGCCGCGGCGGTGTACGCGCTGGCCTACTTCGGCATGAGCTACCTGAGTTCCTGGCTGATCTCGGGCGGGCGGTATCTGTTCGGCTGCCTGGGGCTGTATCTGGCGCTGGGCAGTGTGCGCCGCCCCTGGGTGCGCGGCCTGCTGCTGGCCGCCGAGGGCGGGCTTCTTCTTTTATACGCCGTGTATTATATGCAGGGTCAGGCCATTATGTAATCAATCGGGAAGGCTGCCGAGCCGATCCCGCCCTGTGTTTTCCGGGGCCGGGCGGGGGCCCGGCCGGATTTTGGGCCGCCTGATACCGGGAGGATGACTGAGATGAGCAAAAAGAAAATCGGGATCGCCGCTGCCGCCCTGGCTGTGCTGGGGTTGGCCGTGCTTTTTCTTCATGCGATGCTGTTCCCCGCCGAATACCGGCCCGCCGATGACGAAATTGCCCTGCGTATTCAGCTTGCTACAAAAGAAGATTTTGGTCTGCTGGTCTATGATTATACGGCCGGGGGGCACACATACAGCGGAGGCACCTCAAATGTGGACGGTTCGCTGATCCGGCATGACGCCGAGATCATGGTGGTGTTGGGTGAAAAAGAGCTGAACGGCGCCGCGTCCCCTGTCGAGCTGTCCATGCAGTTCCGCATCATAACCGACTATGTGACCCCCAATTATGAAAATGTGTACCCGGATGCCATCACAAAATATATGGAGCCCCTTTCATGGAACGCCCGGCCGGGCGAGACCTATTCCCTTGTCATCACCGGGGACAGGGCAAACGGATACCAAGCCGCGCTCAAGCAAGAATAGCCGCATACAAAAACAGCCCCTGCCTGCCGGCAGGGGCTGTCCGTATGTTCAGTATGCGCTTTGGCGGGATCAGTCGATCTTGATCTCGGTGGCGGCGTCGGGCTTGGCGGGCTCGTCCTCCTCTTCCTCGGGGGCAAGCTCGATGTCAAAGGCCGCGCCGCAGTTGGGGCAGACCAGTTCCCGGTTCATCAGGGTATCCTCGTCCACCGTGGTCACCACGCCGCAGTTGGGGCAGGTCACCTCATACTCGGCGTCGTCGTCCTCCTCCTCGTCCTCGTCCAGGTCGAACAGCGCGCTGGTCAGATCGTCCATATCCTCGTCCATGGCGTCCAGTTCGTCATACACCTGGTCCAGGGCGTTGTCATGCTCGGTGACGGTCGCCGCCATTTCCTCCAGCAGATCCATCATAGCCGAGATGATCCGGCCGTTCTTGCTGTTGGGGTCAAACTCCATCCCGGTCATCAGGCCGCGGATGTAGGCGGCCTTTGCATTCAGGTCCATGGCCATAGCCTTTACCTCCTTAACGCTGCGGGTCAAAGCCGATCAGTTCACCCGCTCCATGTACTCGCCGGTGCGGGTATCAATGCGGATCTTGTCGCCCTCGTTGATGAACAGCGGCACGCGGATCTCGGCGCCGGTCTCCACCTTGGCGGGCTTGAGGGTGTTGGTGGCGGTGTTGCCCTTGAAGCCGGGCTCGGTCTCGGTGATCTCCAGCTCGATGAAGTTGGGGATCTCGACGCTGAACACCTTGCCCTTGTAGGACAGCAGCTTGCAGACCTCGTTCTCCTTGCAGAACTTGAAGTTTTCCGGCACGTCGGCGGCGTTGACCGGGATATCGTCATAGGTCTCGTTGTCCATGAAATGGTACAGGTCGCCATCCTCGTAGGAGTAGGTCACTTCCTTGCGCTCGATGAACGCCTGGGGGAATTTGGCGGTGGGGTTGTAGCTGGTTTCGGTCACAGCGCCGGTGATGACGTTCTTGGTCTTGGTGCGCACGAACGCAGCGCCCTTGCCGGGCTTGACGTGCTGGAACTCAACGACCTGAAGAACCTGGCCGTCCTGCTCGAAGGTGACGCCGTTGCGGAACTCGCCTGCAGAGATCATAAAAGGATTCCTCCAATACTTTAGTTGGTCAGTAATACATACCTGTTAACTATTTTAATATAAAACCCGCGCCAATGCAAGTCTTTTGCGCCTTTCCGGGCCAAAAAACCCGAAAATGCCCTGCCGGGGCGCCCCCGCCCTTATGCCTGCGGCGCGGCGGCCCAGGCGGCGGCCAGGGCGGCGGCGTCCTCGGCCTGGGTGCCGGCCGATTCGCAGATGACGATGGGGCACAGCCCCCGGGCCTTGAACAGCGCCATCAGCGGCTGGTGGGGCGGGCCGTAGGCGGTATCGGCAAAGGTCAGGTGGCATTTTTCGCCCCCCTGGGTGTAGGCGATGCGGGAAAAATGGACGTGGAAGGTCCGGGCCCGCTCGTCCCCCAGTGCCCGGTCCAGCAGGGCCAGCAGGGCCGCATAGTCGCCGGCGGCCGCCGCCCCGGCAAACTCGCTGCCCTGGCTGCGGGCATACAGGTGCCCGAAGTCGATGCAGGGGGTGATGCGCGGGTCCACGGCGCACAGGGCCAGCACTTCCTCCAGGGTGCCCAGCTGGTTGACCTTGCCCATCGTTTCGGGGCAGAGGATGCAGTCGCCGAAACCGGCGGCGTCCACCGCCGCCACGGCCCGGCGCATCGTGTCCAGGGCTTTGTCCAGGGCGTTTTCCCGGCTTTGCCGGCCGCAGGACCCCGGGTGGAAGATTACCCGCCGCCCGCCCATGGCCCGCACGGCGGCGCAGCTCTGCAGCAGGTAGTCGATGCTGTGCAGCCGCTTGTCCTCCTCCAGGCTGGACATGCTGATGTAGTAGGGCGCGTGGACCGACAGGGCGATGCCCCGCCCGGCGCAGGCGGCCCCCAGCGCGGCGGCCCGGGCGTCCGAGATGCGCACGCCGCGGCCGCACTGGTATTCGAAGGCGGTGAGCCCGAAGGAGGCGGTGAAGGCGGCGATGTCCTCGGGGGTTTTGCCGCCGCCGGCCCGGAAGCTGTCCGAAAGGCCGGCCGTGCCGAACCGTGGGGCGTCATTCCGAACCATGGGTCTTGCCCCCTTTCTCGTAATAGCGGCGGAGGAAGGGCGCTTCCAGCCGGCGCTTGAAGCGCACCCCCCGGGATTTGTCGTGGGGGGTGCGGGGCAGCACGCTCAGGCAGCGGATGCCGTACAGCCCGGCGGCCAGCCGGTCGGTGAAGAGCTGGTCGCCCACCATGGCCATCTGCCGCCGGGGCACGCCCAGCCGCCGCCGGGCCACCATAAGGCCCACCGGCAGCGGCTTGCAGGCCAGCGGCACCCAGGCCAGGCCGATGCGCCGGGCAAAGGGCCGCACCCGGCGCCCCGTGTTGTTGGACACGATGGTCAGGCTGACGCCCGCCGCCCGCATGGCCTCCAGCCAGGCGGAGACGCCGGGGTCCAGCTGCTGGCTGCCGTCGCCGGTCAGGGTGTTGTCCACATCCAGCACCAGGGCGGTGATGCCCTGGCTTTGCAGGTAGGCCGGGGTGATGTCCTCCACCCGGCGGAAGATGATTTCAGGGGTCAGCAGCATGGGCGCCTCACTTTCTGATACGGGGCGGGTAAGCCCTGCAAAAATAAAGCAGGCCCGCCTGCGCGGGCCTGCTTTCTGGTACGGGGGTGCGCGGCGCTGCCAAAGCACACGGCCGTTGTCCTACCCCACCGCACCAAGCCGTTCCGATTCAAACCTTTGTATAAACGCCTGAGCGAAATTACTTATACTTGCGCTTGCGGGCGGCTTCGGACTTCTTCTTGCGGCGCACGGAAGGCTTTTCATACGCTTCGCGCTTGCGCACCTCGGCCAGGACACCACTGCGGGCGGTGCTGCGCTTGAAACGGCGCAGGGCGCTCTCCAGGGATTCGCCCTCCTTGACACGGATCTCCGACATCTTTATCCCTCCCTTGGTCTTTAGACAGGAGTTTGCCGGTCAAAAATTTCTAATCAACCAGTAAACAAAAGTATACTATAAAGCACGGCCGGCTGTCAACCACGTTTTGGCCGGTTCGGGCAAATTCGCATAAAGTTTACAATTCGGGCATTTCCACCGGCGCGGCCGATCCCCCTCAGCCCTGCCCCGCCAGCCCGAACCACAGCGCCAGTGCGCCGTAGATCACCGGCTGGTGCAGCATGTACACAAGCAGGGTGTGCCGGCCGACCGCGCACAGCGGGCGCAGCGGCGCCGGGGCCCGGCCCATCCGCGCCGCCAGCCGGCCGGGGCCGAGGCACCGGGCCAGGAAGTACCCGCACCAGAACAGGAACACCCAGGGCAGCAGCGGGAAGTAATCGGCCGAGGAAAACCGGCTCAGGTCGGGCAGGCCCAGCCAGAACCAGTTGCCCGCGTACAGCGCCGCCGGCAGCCGGGCAAGCCGCAGCCCTTCAAACCCCAGGAAGCCGTTGGGCAGCTGGTTGAGCAGCAGGAAGGCCGCCGCCGACCCCGCCAGCCCCGCCGCCGGCGGGACCCGGTCCAGCGCCGGGCGCAGCAGCGCGGTGAGCAGCAGCGCACTGCCGGTCAGGTGCAGCACCCCGAACCAGATGGCCTGGCTGGGCATGACCACCGCCGTGACCACCGTGAGCACCGCCGCGCAGCCCAGCGTGACGGCCCCGTGCCGCCACACCGAGCGGGAGAAGACCACGCTGAACCCGGCGATGAGCAAAAAGCTCCAGCAGATGTACTGCTGCCAGACATGGCAGCCCGGGGCCGTGATGTCGTACCAGCCGCCGGGCCGGCCGAAGACATAGACCCAGTCGTACAGGGCATGGTAGGCCAGCATATTCAAAAGGGCCAGGCCGCGCAGCGCATCCAGCTGCCACAGCCGCGGCCCGGGCGCAGGGCGCGGCATCCGGGGTCCCTCCTTTACGGGCGATCTGTTGTTTCCACTATACCCGCCGCCGGGTGGGAAGTCAAGCCCCGAGACGGCCGAAAACCTTGCAAACTGCTGAAATTTGAGCTACAATATTTGTAGATTTCGACGAGGTTTGCGGCGGTCCCGGCAGGGGCCCGGCCGCAGCCTTCCCCTTACGAAAAGCTGCAAAGGAGGCTGTTCCCCATGCCGGATATCCGCCTGATCGCCCTGGACCTGGACGGCACTGTGTTTGACGATGAAAAGCGCATCAGCGCCCGCACGCTGCAGGCCATCCGTGCCGCCCTGGACCGCGGCGTGGATGTGGTGCCCGCCACCGGGCGGCAGGCCGGCGGCATCCCCGCCGAATTTCTGCAGATGCCCGGCGTGCGCTACGCCCTGACCGCCAACGGCGCCAGCGTGGTGGAGCTGGCCAGCGGCCGCAGCGTGGTGCGCCTGCCCTTTGACGACACGCTGGCCCAGCAGGTGCTGGCGGCGGTGCAGCCCTTTGGCGGGGTGATCGGGGTGTTCATTGACGGCGCGTGCTACGGCGACCCCGACAGCGCCGCCCGCGTTGAGAGCACCTGTCCCCCGGCGCTGCTGCCCTATGTGCGGGCCAGCCGCCAGGTGGTGCCGGACATGCCCGCCTGCCTGGCGGCCCACCCCGGCCAGGTGGAGAAGTTCAGCATCCTGTACGGGGACGCCGCCACCCGCGACGCCGCCTGGGCCGCCGTGGCGGCGGCCTGCCCGGGGGCGGAGATCACCAGCAGCGTGCCCTGCAACCTGGAGGTGAACGCCCCCGGCGTGAACAAGGGCCGCGGGCTGATGGCGCTGGCCGCCGAGCTGGGGCTGGCCCCCGCCCAGGTGATGGCCTGCGGCGACAGCGGCAACGACCTGGCCATGATCCGGCTGGCCGGGCTGGGGGTGGCCATGGCCAACGCCAGCCCCGATGTGCTGGCCGCCGCCGACGCCGTGACGCTGGACAACAACCACGACGGTGTGGCCGCCGCCATTGAGACCTATGTACTGGGGGCCTGAACTTTGTCAACCCTGAAACCCGAACAGCAAGGCCCCGGCCTTGTGGCGCGGTTCGGCGCCGCCGTGCAGGACCTGACCGGCCGGGACGCCGCCGCGGCCCGCCGGCTGCTTTTGCTGGGGCTGCGGGCCCAGCGGGCCCGGCTGACCCTGGCCCCCGACCGGCGGCTGACCCCGGCCCGCCGGTATGCGGCCCGCGCCGCCATGGACGCCATGGTGCGCCCGCTGGCCAGGGGCGGCAGGTCGGCCATCGTCAACGTCTTTCTGCCCTGCGAGCTTCTGCAGGCTTTCGGCGTCGCCCCGCTGTTTGCCGAGGGGCTGTCCTGTTACCTCAACGGCGCCCGGGCCGAAAAGTTCTTTCTCCACCGGGCCGAGGAGGGCGGGGTCTCCCCCAACTTCTGCAGCTACCACAAGGCGCTGCTGGGTGCCGGGTTCAGCGGGCTGCTGCCCCGGCCGCTCTTCACCGCCTGCACCTCGCTGGCCTGCGACGCCAACAACCTGACCTTCCGCCGCCTGGCCGAAGAGTTCGGCGTGCCCGCCTTCTACATCGACGTGCCCTACACCCGGGACGAGGCGGCGGTGCGGGAGGTGGCCGACCGGCTGCGGGAATTTGCCGAGTTTCTCTCGCTGCGCACCGGCCGCCGGCTGAATGAGGACGCCCTGCGCGCCGCCGTGGCCCGCAGCGGCCGCACGCTGGACCTGCTGGCCCGGGCCCGGGCCGCCCTGGCGGGCAAGGTGCTGCCCGGGGATGTGGTGTCGGCTTCCTATGAGGTTTTCGTCGCCCACACGATGTTGGGCACCCCCGCCGCCGAGCGCTACGCCCGGCAGCTGCTGCAGGACGCCCGGGCCCCCCGGTATGCCCGGGCGGATGCAGACTCGCTGCGGCTGGTCTGGGCCCACACGATCCCCTTCTACCAGCCGCCGGTGCAGCGGGCGCTGGACTTTGCCCCCGGCGCCCACCTGGCCGCCTGCGAGATGAGCGCCGACACCCAGGGGCTGGTCATGGACCCCGACCACCCCTACGAGAGCATGGCCCGCCGGCTGGTGTACAACAGCTTCAACGGCGGGGCGGGGCACCGCATCGACCGGCTGCTGGAGCTTTGCCGCCAGCAGCAGGCCGACGGGCTGATCTATTTCTGCCACTGGGGCTGCAAGGGCACCCAGGGCGCCGCCCAGCTGGTGCGCAGCCGGCTGGAGGAGGCCGGGTACCCGGTGCTGCTGCTGGACGGGGACGGCTGTGACCGGGCCAACGCCAGCGACGGGCAGACCGCCACCCGGCTGGAGGCGTTCCTGGAGATGCTGGCCGCCGCCCGCCGGGAGCGGGCGGGCCACACCGGAAAGGAGGCGGGCGCATGACCGTCTATTATGCCTGCAAATACGCCCCGCTGGAGCTGATCGCCGGTTTCGGCGCGGACTGCGCCGCGCTGGACCCGCTGGCCGAGAGCTTTTCCTGCGCCGAGCGCCACGCCCACCCGAACCTGTGCGGCTACGCCAAGGCGGTGCTGGAACAGGTGGAGCAGTCCCGGGTGCGGGCGCTGGTGCTGACCAACTGCTGCGACGCGATGCGCCGGGTCTACGATGTGCTGGAAGCCTCCGGCGGGCTGGACTTCCTCTACTTTCTGCCGCTGCCCCACCAGACCGGTCCGGCCGCCCGGGCCCGGCTGGCCCGGGACCTGGGGCGGCTGGCCCAGGCGCTGCAGGCTTATTCCGGCCGCGCCTTTGACCCGGCGCTGGCCGCCCGGGCCTTTGTGCGCCGCAGCCGGCGGCCGGGGCCCCACATCACCCTGCTGGGGGCCCACGGGGGCAGCGTGCTGTACCACACCGTGCAGCAGGCTTTCTCGCTGCCGGTGGTGGACGCCACCTGCAGCGGCAACCGCCGGGTGGAATTGCCGGGCAACCACCTGCCCGACACACTGGCGGCCTTTCTGCCCGTTTACGCGGGGGCGCTGCTGGACCAGCCCCCCTGTATGCGGATGGAGGCCGCCCTGCCCGGCCGCCGGGCCCTGGTGGACCGGGAGACGGCGGGGGTTGTGTACCACACGGTCCAGTTCTGCGATTACTATGCCACCGGCTTTGCGGTGCCGGGAACGGAGGCGGAAACCATCCCCATGTTGAAGATCGAAACCGACTGCACCCGCCAGACCTACACCAGCGGCGGCGGGCAGCTGAGCACCCGCCTTGGCGCCTTTGCCGAGAGCATCGGCGCCCAGCCCCGGCAGGAGAGCGCCGACGCCGTCACCGCCCCCGGCGCCCGGTACGCCGCCGGCATCGACTCGGGCTCCACCAGCACCGATGCGGTGATCCTGGACCGGAGCGGCCGGATCGTGGCCTACAGCATCGTGCCCACCGGCGCCGGGGCCAAGGCCGGCGCCCGCCAGGCGCTGGAGGAGGCGCTGACCCGGGCCGGCCTGACCGAAGCCGACCTGGGCGCCCGGGTGTATACCGGATACGGGCGGGACTTTATCGGCGGCGAAGGCGGCGCGGCGGTGACCGAGATCACCTGCCACGCCCGCGGCGCCCACCACCTGGACCCGGAGGTGCGCACCGTGGTGGACATCGGCGGGCAGGATTCCAAGGTGATCCGGCTGGACGCCGAGGGTGCGGTGCAGAACTTTGTGATGAACGACAAGTGCGCCGCCGGCACCGGGCGGTTTTTGGAGATGATGGCCCGCACGCTGCAGATGCCGCTGAGCGAGATGAGCACGCTGGGCCTGGCCTGGAAGAAGGATGTGACCATCTCCAGCATGTGCACGGTGTTTGCCGAGAGCGAGGTGGTCAGCCTGGTGGCCCAGAGCACCGCCCCGGCGGACATCATCCACGGGCTGAACAAGAGCGTGGCCGGGCGCACCGCCGCCCTGGCCAAGCGGGTGAACGGCACCCCCAAGTACATGATGACCGGCGGGGTGGCCAAAAACCAGGGTCTTGTGAAGGAGCTGGAAAAGAGCCTGGGCGCCCCGGTGGAGGTCAGCGAATACAGTCAGCTGTGCGGGGCGCTGGGGGCCGCGCTCTTTGCGCTGGACGCCCTGAACCGCACACCGGACCCGGCGGGCGAAAAATAGCTTGCCATTTTCCGGTAAATTGAATACAATAAAAAGAGGGTGTGCCCTGCGGCGCGCCCTGAGCGTGTCGAGAAACTCGACACGCTCCACAAGAGGCAACAGCCGCGCACGGCAATCGCCTAACGCGGCTGTTTCCCCTTGTGTATCCCCTTCGACAAAATTTTACGGCAAACCGCGCACTCGTCGCTATGCTCCTCGCACACAATTTGCCGTAAAATTTCCCTGTCGGTGTCGCCGTCGTCGGCGCATGTCCGCCGACGGCGACCGTTTCTATATTTTCAACAGGCTGAGGGTGTGCCCTGCGGCGCACCCTTTTTTAGCAATACAAAAATAGAGAAGGTGCGATTATGGCTTGGAATCTTCTTGTGGGACAGTCCGGCGGGCCCACCGCCGTGATCAACTCCAGCCTGGCCGGCGTGTATGAGAGCGCCAAGGCTTTTGGCGCTGAGCATGTGTACGGGATGCAGTACGGCATCGAAGGGCTGCTGGAAGGGCGGATCGTGGATCTGGACCGGCAGCTGGGTGACAAAATGGCCATCGAACTGCTCAAGCGCACCCCCTCCAGCTTTCTTGGCAGCTGCCGCCACAAGCTGCCCGACGCCGAGGTGAACGAAGCGCCCTACCGGACGCTGTTCCAGCTGTTTGACCGGTACAAGATCGGGGCGGTGCTGTACATCGGCGGCAACGACAGCATGGACACCATCGCCAAACTGGCCGCCTACGGCGCCGCCAAAAACAGCGACATCCGGTTTATCGGCGTGCCCAAAACCATCGACAACGACCTGGTGGGCACCGACCACACCCCCGGCTACGGCAGTGCGGCCAAGTACATCGCCACCATTCTGAAGGAAGTCATCTGCGATTCCAGCGTCTATGACATCCGCAGCGTGACGGTGGCCGAGATCATGGGCCGCCACACCGGCTGGCTGGCCGGCGCCGCCAGCCTGGCCGCCGGCAGCGACAGCGACGGGCCGGACATCATCCTGCTGCCCGAGCGGGTGTTTGACGAGGAGGCGTTCCTGGCCCGGGTGGCCGAGCTGGAAGCCCGCCGCCACAATGTCATCATCGCGGCCAGCGAGGGGGTCAAGAACCGGGACGGCGTTTTCCTCTGCGATCTGGTCAGCACCGCCGGCCAGCTGGACGCCTTCGGCCACAAGGCGATCCTGTCCGGCACCAGCCGCTATCTGGCCGACCTGATCCGGGTGCGGCTGGGCTGCAAGACCCGCGCCATCGAGTTTTCCACCCTGCAGCGGTGCGCTTCCCACCTGGCCAGCCGCACCGACATCACCGAAGCCTACCAGGTGGGCGGCGCGGCGGTGGAGGCCGCGTTCCGCGGGCAGACCGGCAAGATGTGCGGCATCCGCCGCCTGGCCGACCAGCCCTACCGCACCGAGACCGCGCTGGTGGATGTGACCGCCGTGGCCAACCGGGAAAAGTGCGTGCCCGCCGAGTGGATCACCCCCGACGGGATGCAGGTGACCGCCGACTTTGAGCGGTACGCCCGCCCGCTGATCCAGGCCGAGCTGACCCCCATCTACATCAACGGCGTACCCCAGCACATCCACCTGGAAACCGAGTGACCTCCGCCCGTTTCCCCGTACTCGCAAGACTGCAAAAAAGCCGCTTCCCCGAAAGGGGAAGCGGCTTTTGTCTTTGCGGGGTCGGCGGCGATCAGGCGAAGAGGACCCAGAAGTAGATGTAGGCCGGGATCACGGCGGCCAGCGTGAAGGGAATGCCGATGCGGCAGAAGTCGCTGTTCTTGACCTCGTAGCCTTCCCGGCGCAGGATGCCGATGCCGGTAATGTTGGCCGACGCGCCGATGGGGGTCATGTTGCCGCCCAGCGTTGCGCCGGACAGCAGGCCGAAGTAGAGCAGCGTCGGGTCGATGCCCAGGGTGGAAGCCAGGCCGGTGACCACCGGCAGCATCGTGGCCACATAGGGGATGTTGTCGATGAAGGCGGAGAAGAGCACCGACGCCCAGACGATGACCGTGTAGATCAGGAAGACGTTGCCGCCGCCCATCTTGGCCAGCAGGCCGGCGGCCGCATCCACCACCCCCATGTGGGTGATGCCGCCGATGACCAGGAACAGCCCCAGCAGCAGGCCGATGGTCTCAAAGTCGATGGACTTGATGGGGCCGGTGAACGCCTCGGTCTTGCGGGTGCGGACATAGGTGTAGACCATGCCGATGACAAAGAGGGTCACGCAGATCAGACCGTTGGTGATGTCGGGCTTGCTGGGCAGGAAGGAGGCCGAGATCAGCAGCACGATCATGCCCGCCAGCAGCACGGTGGGGACATAGTCGGTGACGGGGGTCAGCTGGGTGGTCCGCTCGATGGGCTTTTTCTCCTTGCGGAACAGCCAGGCCAGGATCAGCGCCGAGACGACGGCCCCCAGCTCCACCGCAAAGAAGATGCCGGGGCGGCCCTTGTACCAGAAGAAGTCCAGGAAGCTCATGTCGGCGTAGGAGCCCAGCATGATGGCGGTGGTGTCGCCCACCAGCGTGGCAGCCCCCTGCAGGTTGGAGGACACCGCGATGCCGATGATGAAGGGCACCGGGTTGGTGTTGAGCTTTTTGCAGATGGCCAGCGCCACCGGGGCCACCATCAGCACGGTGGCCACGTTGTCCACAAAGGCCGAGATGATGCCGGCAAAAAGGGCCAGCGCCACGGCGGCCATCTGGACATTGGGGACCTTGGTCATGATCATGTCGGCCAGGCGGGCGGGCATGTGGCTGTCGATGAACAGCTGCACCAGGCCCATCGTGCCGGCGATCATCAGCAGCACGTTCCAGTCGATGGCGGTGAAGATCTGGTCCAGCGGCAGCATCCCGGTAAGGATGAACACCAGCGCCGAACCCAGCGCGATGTAGGGGCGGTACTTGCTGAAGGTGAGCATCAGCACATAGGTGATGGCGAACAGGATCAGCGCGTAAATCATAAGCAAACCAGCTTTCTGCGGCCGACGGGCGGCCGGCTTTTTTCCGGATAACTATACATAACTATACAATGGAAGCCGCCAAAATGCAAGCGCCGGGCCCTGGCCGCCGGGCTTTTTTGCCTTTTCTTTGGCGGGAATCCCCAAAACGCCGCCCGGTTTTTTAGGCAGTTTCCTGCTTGACGGCGAGTGGGGGGCATGGTACGCTGGGCATGTAAGAATCCATCTCTGTTGGGAAGTTTTTCCGCCAGCGCGCCCTTCCCCGCCAGCGGCGGCCCGGCCGCCGCAAAACAAGGAGGTTCCCTGTATGAGAAAGCGGATGTTGACAGCGGCCCTGGCTGCCCTGCTGCTGGGCGGCTGCGGCGCCCCGGCGGCGGACCCGGCCGCGTCCGAACCGCCGGCGTCCGGCGCGGCCGCCGAGGCCGAAACGCCGACCGCCGACGCCGATCCCAACGCCGCCCCCGACGCAGCCGGGGCCGACCCGGTGGTCACCGAGACGAACACCACCTATTACCTGCCCGACGGCACCGTGGCCGCCGAGACCCGCACCACCTATGTCTATGACGAGACCGGGCTGGTCCTGTCCGCCCAGGTCGAGCAGGACGGCGCGGTGCTGATGCGCACCGAAAACGTTTACGACGAAGCCGGCCTGCGCACCCAGGCCCTTGTGTACGACGGCGAGGGCAACCTCACCGCCACCAACACCTTCGACGCCGCGGGCAATCTGCTGAGCCTGACCGGCCGGCCGCAGGCGCCGGGCGCCGACGGCGAGGTCCAGGAGATCAGCCAGACCCACACCTATGACGAGCAGGGCCGGCTGGTGGAGAGCGAGAGCGTCACCGCCGCCGGCACCCAGCTGGACCGCTACACCTACAACGGGGACGGCACCGGCCGCATGGAGAGCACCCTGAACGGCGAGGCCCAGTACACCGAAGCCCTGACGCTGGACGAGGCGGGCAACATCCTGACCCGGACCCGTACCAACAGCGCCGGGCAGCTTACCAGCGAGAGGACCGCCACCTACAACGAAAACGGCGACCCGCTGACCGAGACCACCACCGACGCCGACGGTGCCGTGGTCAGCGAAACGGTCTGCACCTATGACGAGGCCGGCAACCTGCTGACCCAGACCCGGACCATCCAGGGCACCCCGCGGGAGATCAGCTACACCTATGACGGGCACGGCAACCAGCTGACCAGCCGCCGGACGGAGGACGGCGTGCTGGCGGAGGAATCCGTCTCCACCGTGCTGCCGCTGGACGAAGCGCTGGCCCGCCAGGGTTGAGCCCCGTTTTTTTCGACACGCTGAAAGGCCGTTCCCCGGCAGGGGAACGGCCTTTGCTGTGCGGTGATTCAGTGGGTCTGCACGGCGGCTTCGCTGTCCTTTTTGGCGGCGAAGTAGGCCCGCAGCGAGTTGACGACGATGGTCAGGCCCAGCGCGATGAGCAGCACCGCGATGATCAGCTGCAGCCCTTCCACCCAGAAGGTGGCGCTGCCGGCCTGATATGCCTGCACCATGGCGATGAGCCGCTGGACCAGCGCCGTGAAGGTGACGCAGAGCATGATGATCAGCGGCGGGAAAAGCATCTTGTTGTTGCGGCTGGTCACCTTCAGGAAAACGCAGAGGGTGACGAGCACCAGCGCGCTGAGCAGCTGGTTGGCCGAGCCGAACAGCGGCCAGATGTTGTTGTAGCCGATCTTGGCCAGGATGAAGCCGTAGACCAGCGTGATGACGGTGGACACATAGGTGTTGCACAGGACCTTGCGCCAGGGGGCGGCGTTTTCCATATCGTCCACACTGAACAGTTCCTGCCAGCTCATGCGGCCGATGCGGGAGACGGCGTCCAGGCTGGTCAGGGCCAGGGCGGACACACACATGGTCATGAAGCACTGGGCCACATACACCGGCACGCCGAACATTTCAAAGAAGCCGGCCACGCCGGTGGAGAAGATCTGGAACGGGGTGCCGGCGGCGGGGGTGCCGTCGGCCGCGGCGGCCGCGCCGGCCACGCACAGGGCCAGCACCGCCAGCAGGCTTTCGGTCACCATGGCGCCGTAGCCGACCTTGAGCATGTCCTTCTCGTTCTCGATGGTCTTGGAGGAGGTGCCGGAGGACACCAGGCTGTGGAAGCCGGAAACCGCGCCGCAGGCCACCGTGACGAACAGGATCGGGAACAGGTCGCCCAGGCTTTCGTTGTGGAAGCCGGTGTACACCGGCAGGTTCATGGTCGGGTGGGCCACCAGGATGCCCACCACGGCGCCCAGGATCATGCCGGCGAACATGAAGGTGGTCATGGCGTCGCGGGGCTGTTTGAGCAGCCACATCGGCAGCACGGCGGTGAAGAAGATGTAGACAAAGGTGATGTACAGCCAGGCTTCTTTGCCGAGGATCAGCGGGGCCACCATGCCCAGCGCCAGCGAAACGACGGTGAAAGCCAGGGCGATGACCCCCTCCTTCCAGCCTTTGAACTGGAACTTGCGCTGCAGCAGGCCGAAAAGGATGGCGAAGGCGATGAAGAACAGCGAGATGCTGCCGGCGGCGCCGTTGGTGGTGGCGGCGGCGGCCAGGGCGCCTTCGGTGTCATAGGCGTTGAAGGTGCCGGCCACCATGTCGGCAAAGGCGGCCACCACCAGGCCGCAGAACAGCCAGCTGAAAACCAGGAACAGCTTGCGGCCGGTCTTGCCGATGTACTTTTCGATCAGCAGGCCCATGGACTTGCCTTCGTTCTTGACGCTGGCGTACAGCGCGCCGAAGTCGGTGACGGCGCCGAAGAAGATGCCGCCCAGCAGGATCCACAGCAGCACCGGCAGCCAGCCGAAGGCCGCCGCCTGGATGGCGCCGGTGACAGGGCCGGCGCCGGCGATGGAGCTGAACTGGTGGCTGAAAACGGTCCAGCCGTCGGTGGGGACATAGTCCTTGCCGTCGTTTTTCACAACGGCCGGGGTCTTGGCGGCCGGGTCGATGCCCCAGCTGCGGGCGATCCAGCGCCCGTACAGCGCGTAGGCGCCCACCAGGCACACCGCCGCAATGAGTACGATCACGAGTGTGTTCATGTTGAATTCCTTCCTCTTTTGGTTTGTCGCAGCCGGCATCAGGCGGTGCAGGCCGGGGCAGCGGCCTATGCAAACAGCCCCCGCCTTTGCCGCACGGGTTGCCCGTGCTTTGCAAAGACGAAGGCTGTACAGAGTTCTTCTGCGCGGCTTCCGCGTTACCACTTTGCTTGCCGCCCCGAACCATGGCCGGGAATCCGCGCACTTTTGGATTCCCCCTGCCCGGGGCAGCCCCTTACCTGCGGCCGCCGGGGCCCTGCCCCGCACCGCAGCCCCGGATAACGGCGGGAGACCCGGCCGGCGCTACTGCCCGCCGCGGCGGGGTTCGCACCGGCTGCTGGCAGGTGAGGACCCCTTCGCGCCTTGCTGCCGCCTCGCACAACCGGCGGCTTTCTGGGAGCGGTGTTGCAAAAGGGCCATTGTCCTGGTCACTGCATTTGCCTGATGAAACTGCATATATACTCTACACCTTTCCGCTGTTTTTGTCAATTTCGTCCCCATATTTCGGAATTTTGCAGGTTTGGGCAGCATTTTGTCCAAATTATTTGGATAAAATGTGAACATTGCAGCCTTTTCTCCCGGTCTTGCTGCACATTTATGCAGTCTGCCCCGCCCGGATGGATGCAAGCCCGATACAATCCCGCCTTATGATGGGGGCATTCCACAAATACCGCCCTTGGCGCGGCGCCCCGCCGCCCGGACCGGAAAGGAGCTGCATCCCATGAAACTGTTTGCCAATCCCCTGAGCAAGAAACTCGCCGCCGCGGTCCTGTTGGGCTGCCTGACCGCCGCCACCCTGCTGGGCTGCCGCCCGGACCCGGCCGGGGACGCCTCCCCTGCCGAGCCCCCCGCCGCCACCG
>DWWE01000053.1 GCA_019119835.1 Candidatus Gemmiger stercoravium
ATCTACCTCTCAATTTTTATGGCTCTGACAATGATAATATCCGGGATTTCTTTATTAAAATAGCATTCTTCGTAAAATCCGTCTATGACAAAACCAGTATCAAAACACAGATTAAAAATATCCTGTAAAGAACGATGATAATAACATTGTTTTTGTGGCTGTCCTTCAATCGCAATATCGTAATAGCTGTGCGGCGTCATATATTTTTCTGTAAGCGTTACAAAACAGGGGTGCTGTGTCGCAAATACAAATACTCCGTTATCCTCAAGCAATTTATAAACAGAGGTAAAAAGCGGCTTAATGTCTGTAATATCCATGACCGCCATGTTTGAGACTGCTTTTGTAAATGGCTTATTTCTTTTTAATGCCATCAGACTTGTTTCATTCGTAGCGTCTGCTACACAAAACTCAATGTGATCAGCATACCGTTTTTGGCGCTTTTTTGCCAGTTCCACCATTTTTTCACTATAATCAAAAGCCAAAACAGAGACAGCTTTTTCTGCAAGATATGCAGAATAATTTCCATTCCCACAGGCAATATCCAAAATATAATCTGTTGGATCAGGATTTAGAAGCTCTGTTACTTTTGGACGGACAACTTCTCTGTGAAAATCATTTGATTCATCCCCCATTGAACAATCCCAAAATTCAGCGTTCTGATTCCAGATTGCTTTACTTTCTTCTTTTGAATACTGTATAATATCCTCTTTCTGCAAAATTACTTTTTCTCCTTCGCCGCACGGCTCCTGAAATGCGTGATAATGATGTTCCAATATTTCATCTGTTATCACAAACGGCGAATTGGCATTTAAGACCTGATTTCTTTTATACAGTCTTTTTTGCAAAAGCTCCTTACTGGCTTTCATATAGACAAGTTCCGTTTCAGCGCCTGCTTTTTGGATCAGCTCTTTATAAAAATTCCGATTTTCCTTACTCCAGAAACTAAAATCAATCACAACGTCTTTTCCCTGCTGAATCAGGGACAGCAGCTTTTTTTGAAGCGCAGCCTCCACCTGCTCTGACAATTTTTCATATTGTTCTTCCGGATAATCAATTCCCTTTCTCCCATAAAGTTTCCACATTTCTTCATCAATGGAAAGTCTGATATATCCTTCCTGTTCTTTTTTCTTGGCGTAAGTAGTCTTTCCAGAACCACATACGCCGCACATCATAATAACTTTGCTCATAAAACTCCTTTTCTTTTTCCGAAACGGCATCGATCAATTTGCACTACAAAGCAGAAAGTTCTTCAATCGCTTTATCTAAAAAATCATCGCTTATTTTTATTTTAAAGCCTATTGCATACGCATAAGCAGTGAATTTTATTCGCTGATAAAAGTGTGCTTTGATCACAAAAGTTCGTTGTATTTTTTGTTTATACATGCTATAATACATCCGTATTATAGTGATGGAGGTGCTTCCATGTATCGGATTGCTATGGAAAAGCTGCTCAAATGGAAAGAGAGCAAACGTCGCAAACCGCTGATCATAAAAGGGGCGCGACAAGTCGGCAAGACCTGGCTTATGAAAGAATTTGGTCAGCAAGCCTACCGCGACACTGTTTATATCAATTTTGACTCCAATTCGAGAATGGCAGACTTGTTTGCCTCCGATTTGAATACCGATCGCCTGATTATGGGGTTGGAGTTGTATGCCGGCCGTAAAATAGACCCGGACAATACCCTGTTGATTTTTGATGAAGTGCAGGAAGTTCCGAGAGCGCTGGCTTCGCTCAAGTATTT
Source organism: Candidatus Gemmiger stercoravium (assembly GCA_019119835.1). Classification (GTDB taxonomy): domain Bacteria; phylum Bacillota; class Clostridia; order Oscillospirales; family Ruminococcaceae; genus Gemmiger; species Gemmiger stercoravium. The sequence goes on from DWWE01000053.1 coordinate 1,743, forward strand.
CTATGAAAATGCTCCGCAATATCACATTGTCTGCGCCGGTTCGCTGCTTGGTATCGCCTTGCACGAAGGGACTTCCTTTCCGGTGGGAAAAGTCAGCTTCCTAAAACTCTATCCTCTTTCTTTCAAAGAGTTTTTGATGGCAACCGATAAAGAGCGTTTTGCAGACTTGCTTGACAAACAAGACTTTGAAATGATTACGAACTTCAAGCAAACATACATTGACGCCCTGAAGCAATATTATTTCGTCGGCGGTATGCCTGAAGCTGTACAAAGCTTTGCGGAGGACAAAGATTTTAATGAAGTCCGTGTTATTCAGAAGCGGATTCTGGCTGCTTATGAGCAAGACTTTTCCAAACATGCCCCCAATGAAATTGTCCCTAAAATCCGAATGCTGTGGAACAGCATCCCCTCGCAGCTTGCGAAGGAAAACAAGAAATTCATTTACGGCCTTGTCCGTGAGGGCGCCCGCGCCAAAGAATACGAAACGGCCATCATGTGGCTTTCCGACTGCGGACTCGTTCACAAAGTCAGCCGCGTCAACGGAGCCGGACTTCCTCTGAAAGCCTATGAAGATCTGAAAGCTTTCAAGCTGTTTGTACTGGATGTCGGTTTGCTCGGCTGCATGGCAGGGCTTCGCCAGCGCACACTGCTTGATGGCAACGATCTTTTTGTGGAGTTTAAAGGCGCTTTGACGGAGCAGTACGTTTGTCAGCAGCTTAAAACCATCGAGGATCTGGGGGTGTATTACTATACCAACGACCGGGGCTCCTGCGAGGTTGATTTCATTGTGGATACCGGTGAGCAGGTCATCCCTGTAGAAGTAAAAGCGGAAGTAAATCTAAGAGCCAAAAGTTTGAAAACGTATCAGGAAAAGTTTTCGCCTGACGTATGTATCCGTACTTCGATGGCAGATTTCAAAAGGGAAGATTGGCTCATCAATTTGCCCCTTTATGCGATTGGAACAATTAAAAAAGCTGTAGACAACCTCAGCCAAAGTTCTCACATTGCAACAGCTGATATTGACAATGTGTAACTATAAAAAAAGCGATGATATTCTTTCTGCCACGGATAAAGCAAGCAATCGGATCGTCAGGTTTATTTTTGGTGAATAGATCGTTTTCTCTGTTCTTATTGGTATTTCCTGCAAAGACGATTGAATAAAAGCCTCCATTTCCGCTTTACCCCATCACGCATGAAGTCCGGAAAGTCTTGCTCCACAATGCATAGAATCTTCCTTTCCGCAACAGGGTTTTCCCCCAGTATACCACAACCCGCGCCCCCTGGGAACGGCCGGTGCTCAGCGGCGGGCGGCGGGGCGCAGGGATCTGCGGTACATCCGGGTGGTGCCCTCCTCGCCGTCGGGGCGGACCTGGCAGAGATACTGCCAGCCGTAGCGCTCGTAAAAGGCGGTGTGGTCGGTGATCAGGTACAGCGCCGCAAAGCCCCGGCGGGCCATGTCGCCGCAGGCGGCGGCCAGCAGCGCCCCGGCCAGGCCCCGGCCCCGGCAGTCCGGCTCCACATACAGCGCGCAGAGGTTGGGGGTCAGGTCCTTCCGGTCGTGGAAGTCGTTGTCGATCACCCCCGCCCCGCCGACGATCCGCTCCCCCTGCACCGCCAGGTACCACTGGGGCACCGGGCCGGGGCCGGCCAGGCAGGCGTCGATGCTCCGGCGGTATTCGGCCAGCGGCACGCCCCACTTTTCGTGGAACCACCGCCCGGCCGCCTCCCGGTAAGCCGGGCGGTCCCGCAGGCAGAAGATCTCGGCTTCGGTGAATGGCATGGCGGCGGCCTCCTTTCGGGTGGATCAGGTGGCTCCATTCTACCATGCCCCGCCCCCGAAGTCCAGACCGGTGAAATCCCGGCAAAATCCCGCCGATGTATGGTAAAATCGGGGCGGGTGTGGTATGCTGGGGGAAAGAACAGATCCGACGCACCGCCCCGGACCCTGCCCGGCAGGGCGGGCGGGCGCGGAAAGGGGGAACCTACATGCAAGAATTCCTTTACCGCAACGGGACCATCCTGACGATGGAGGAAGCCCGGGGCCTGTACGCCGAGGCCCTGCTGGTGCGGGACGGGCGGATCGCCGCCGTGGGGCCGGAGGCCGCGGTGGCGGCCGAGGCCCGCAGCCCCGAGGTCATCGACCTGCACGGCGCCACCCTGATGCCGTCCTTCCTGGACCCGCACAGCCACCTTTCCAGCTATGCGATGAACCTGCAGCAGATCCCGATGGAGGGCGCCGCCTCCTATGCGGAGATCGTCGCCCGGGTACAGCGCTACCTGGCGGAAAACGACATCCCGGCCGACCGGTGGGTCACGGCCTACGGCTATGACCACAACGCCCTGGCCGAACACCGCCCGCCCGACCGCACCGTGCTGGACGCCGCCGCGCCCCGCAACCCGCTGGTGCTGCAGCATGTGTCGGGGCATACCGGCGTTTTCAACACCCGGGCGCTGCAGGCCCTGGGGCTGGACGCCGCAACCCCCGACCCGGCCGGCGGCCGGTTTGCCCGGGCCGCCGACGGCAGCCTGACCGGCTATGCCGAGGAAAACGCCTTCATCGAGACGATCAAGCGCATCCCCCAGCCGGACGGCCGCCAGCTGCTGGGCTGCTACCGCAAGGCCCAGCAGTGCTACGCCGCCTACGGCATCACCACGGTGCAGGACGGGCTGGTCATCGACCAGATGGCCCCGCTGTACGGCGGGCTGTGCGCGGCGGACACCCTGTTCCTGGACACCGTCGCCTATGTGGATTTCCGCGCCTGCGACGCCCTGCTCACCACCTTTGCCGACAACCTGGGGCAGTACCGGCACCACTTCAAGATCGGCGGGTACAAGACCTTCCTGGACGGGTCGCCCCAGGCCCGCACGGCCTGGATGCGCACGCCCTACCTGCCGGCGCCCGGCGCCGACGAGCCCGCCGGCTACCGGGGCTACCCGGCTTTGCAGGACGAGGAACTGTTCGCCCAGCTCTGCCGTGCGCTGCGGGAGGGCCGCCAGGTGCTGGCCCACTGCAACGGCGACGCGGCGGCCCAGCAGTATCTGGACCAGTACGCCCGGGCCCGGGCCGCGGTGCCCGGTGCGCCGGACATCCGCCCGGTCATGATCCACGCCCAGTTCCTGGACCGGGATCAGCTGCCGGCGCTGGCCGACCTGGGCATGACCCCCTCCTTCTTTGTGGCCCACGTCTACCACTGGGGGGATGTCCACATCCGCAACGTGGGGCTGGAACGGGCCGCCCGCATCAGCCCCACGGCCTCGGCGCTGGCGGCGGGGCTGCGGTTCACCTTCCACCAGGACGCGCCGGTCATCCAGCCCAACATGCTGGAAACGATCTGGTGCGCCGTCAACCGGGTCACCCGGGCCGGCGTCCCGCTGGGCGAAGGGGAGCGCATCTCCACCCTGGAAGCCCTCAAGGCGGTCACGGTCAACGCCGCCTGGCAGTATTTTGAGGAGGACCGCAAGGGCACCCTGGCCCCCGGCAAGCTGGCCGACCTGGTGGCCCTCTCGGCCGACCCGCTCAAGACCCCCGCCCCCGCGCTGCGGGACATCCGGGTGCTGGAAACCTGGAAGGAAGGCCGCAGCGTCTTCAGGGCCTGAGCCCGTCCCCGGCGCCGAGCGCCCCCAGCACCGCCCCGATCTCCCCCTCAAGGCAGATCGACCGGCCGGCGATCTGCCCGGGGGCCCGGGCGTCCCGCAGATTGATGCAGGCGTAGACCGCCCGGGGGTTCTCCGCCGTCATCCGCCAGAAGGGATACTTGATGATGACCGGGGTGTTCATCCCCACCCCCAGTTCCAGGCAGAGGAGCCGGGCGCCCCGGTGCCGGCGCAGGAACTCCTCGTACCGGGCCGCGGCGGCGTGCCAGCCCTCGTCCTCCACAAAGCTGTCGTCGGCCCGCAGGTTCATCGTCATGGGCCGGCCGCAGACCGGGCAGCGGGGCACCAGCCCGGCGGGCACCGCCATGGCGGGGGCGCGGCCGGCCGGGGGCAGCAGCTCGCCCGCCCCGACCCGGAACCCCTGGGCCTCCACCATCCGACGCACCGGGCCGGCGTTGTCGTAGGTGGCGGCGTGGCAGGGGCCGGAGCACTGCCACAGCCCGTAGTCCCCCTGGGTGTAGAACAGCCGGCGCTTGTCAAACCCGGCTTTCTGGAAACAGTGGTCCACGTTGGTGGTCAGCACAAAATAGTCCTTGTCCCCCACCAGCCGCAGCAGGTCCCGGTACACCGGCCCGGGCGGGTCCAGATAGCGGTTGATGTAGATATACCGGCTCCAGTAGGCCCAGTGTTCCTCAAGGGAATCGAAGGGGTAAAACCCGCCGGCATACATGTCCCGGAAGCCGTACTTTTGAATGAAATCCCCGAAATAGCGCGCGAACCGGTCCCCGGTATAGGTGAAGCCGGCCGCGGCGGAAAGCCCCGCCCCGGCGCCCACCAGCACCGCGTCCGCCGCCGCCAGCTCCTGCCGGAGCCGGGTCAGATCATCGCAGAAGGCGCCGGTAGATCTCTTTGTCGCTGTCCTTAAAAACATTGAAGATCACCTCGATCTGGTGTGGGTGCTGCCGCTGCCAGGCGCGGACCGTCTGCAGGGCGATCTGCGCCGCCAGCTCGTTGGGAAAACGGAATTCCCCGGTGGAGATGCAGCAGAACGCCAGGCTGTGCAGCCCGTTTTCCGCCGCCAGCTCCAGGCAGGACCGGTAGCAGCCGGCCAGCAGCGCCCGGTCCTGCGGGGTCACCCGGCCGGCAATGACGGGGCCGACGGTGTGCAGCACATACCGGCAGGGCAGGTTGTAGGCTTTTGTGATCTTGGCCCGGCCGGCGGGTTCCTCGGCGCCCTGCGCCGCCATGAGTTCCGCACATTCCAGCCGGAGCTGGACCCCTGCGTAGGTGTGGATTGCATTGTCGATGCAGCCGTGGCAGGGCACAAAGCAGCCCAGCATCCGGCTGTTGGCCGCGTTGACGATGCCGTCGCACCGCAGCGTCGTGATGTCCCCCTGCCAGAGATAAAGCCCCGGCTGCACCGGCGTTAAGTCCCGCAGGTCGGTGACCCCCCGCTCCGCCAGCCGCGCCTGCAGGTAGGCGTCCTGCGCCTTCAAAAACGCCTCACTTGCCGGGACAGGCGGGCGCAGATTCATCAGGCTCCGCAAGAGGCGCTGTTTTTCCCGCTTATCGGCAGGAATCCCGATGTCTCTGTATTCTTCTTTTTCCTTCAGCAAACACCGGATCAGAAAATCCAGCCGCTCGGGCCCTGTCTGTGTCATGGCCGCTCACCTCCTGTGTTTCGGGCTGCGCCCGCCGCCCCGGCACCCGGAACAGGCCCCGCAAGGCGGCGCTTGCGGGGCGGCTGTCCGGGCCGGGCTTCGGCAGGGGCTTTGCCTGTGGTTCTATTGTAATCCACTTTGCCCGGGCTGTGAAGTACGCACAATTTTGTGGCCTGGTCACCGGCCCGTAACCATCAGAACTTGCCGTTGCGGTTCTGCCAGGCGGACTCGTCGGCGATGGCCGTGTTGTGCTGGATGCAGGATCCCTCCCGCAAAACCGCCGTAAATTTTTGCGGCCCGGCGCCCGCGGTTGCGCCTGCGCGGCTTTGGTGCTATAATGCCCTTACAGCCAAAACAGGGAATAGGGAAGCATTTCGGATGCAGCATCCCAAAAGAAACGATTGGAAGGAGCGTGGAACTATGCCGCAGACCGGGGAACTGCCCGCCTGCCCGGTGGAGACCACCCTGATGTTGATTGGGGACAAGTGGAAGGTGCTGATCCTGCGGGACCTGCTGCCCGGGACCAAGCGGTTCGGGGAGCTGAAAAAGTCCATCGGCAGCGTCTCCCAGAAGGTGCTGACCGCCCAGCTGCGGGATATGGAGGCGAAGGGCCTGGTCCGCCGCCAGGCGTATGCCGAAGTCCCGCCGCGGGTGGAGTACAGCCTGACCGAACTGGGCAGAAGCCTGAAACCCATCCTGGACGCCATGTGGAACTGGGGCGAAGAGTACAAGGCCCGGAACGCCTGATCCGCCCCGGACCAAAACACCGCGACCCCCGAAGCCGGGCCCAAACGGGCTGGTTTCGGGGGTCGCGGTGTTGTCTCTCACCGGGGGGCGGCGGCGCAGGGCTCAGGCCTGGTCGTAGGCGCTGGGCAGCGCCCGCAGCGAGATGGTGTGCTCAAAGCAGCTGTAGTCGGTCAGGTAGACGGTGAAGCAGCCGTCCACCCGGCCCAGGCTGCCCTCCTTGCCGGCGGTGTAGTTGTGGGCGCCGAAGCAGGGCCCGGCCTGGATGGCAAAGTCGCCTTTGCTGGCGGTCAGGGTGCCCTGCTTGGCCACCACGCCGCTGCCGTCGGCGCCGTCCAGCGTGAAGGCTTCGGTCTCCACCCGGCAGCCGGCGTCAAAGGCCAGCTCCACCCGCAGCGGGGCCCGGTCGATGCCGGTGTTGCGGATGTGTACGTCGATGCCGTTTTCCACCTCGGTCACCGTCACGTCAAACACCATGTCGGGGCCGTAGAGCTTCTGGCGCCGGGTGTGGTCCATCTGCCACCAGTCGCTGGTGGCGGGCTTTTCGGCAAAGGGCAGGTAGTACCAGCCGGTCATGGTCTGGTGCAGCGCATAGCCGCCCGCCGCCGGTTCCAGCGTTTCGGGGGTGAAGTTGCGGTGCTCGCAGAAGCTGGCGCCGATGCGCAGGTTCAAACAGAAATCCCCGTTCTGGAAAAACAGGAAGCTGGGGCTGTGGTTCAGCAGGGTGTAGCTCCACCCGCCCCGGCGGCAGCGCAGAATGCCGGACCCTTCGTAGAACTTGTGGTAGTCGGCGGGGGTGGCGCAGCCCTCGTGCTCCAGCTCGATCAGCGCCGGCTGCAGCATCAGCTGGATCAGGCAGTCAAAGCTGCGCAGGTGGTGGCGGTCCACCATCCGCATGATCTCGTTGGCGGCGTCCAGCAGGTCGGGGCGGGCGCAGGTGTGGCCCATGTACAGGTATTCCAGGTAATACTCCCGCGGGTAGATCTTCCGCCCCCGGTCCCACCGGGTGGAGTTGCTGGTAAAGATGCTGTCGTCCGGGTCGATGTAGGTCAGCATCATTTCCAGGTTGCGCAGCACCGGCTCGTAGTAGGTCTTGTCGCCGGTGGCCACGGCCAGCATGATCATCGCGTCGTTGTTGATGCGGTTGTAGTTGCCGGCCGACCGCTCGGCGTATTCGCCGTCGGCGTTGCAGTCGCTGCCCTCCTGCAGGATAGCCTCGGCCGCGGTGCGGCAGGCGGGCTTGTCAAACAGCACCGCGCACATCATCAGCACCGAGGCGATGGCCCAGCGGTGGTTGGGGGTGTGGAAGCCGCAGTGGCACAGCGCCTCGGCGGCGTCCCGCAGGATCTCCTCATACACAGGGCGCAGCGCCGCGGCCCGGGCCCGGGCGTCGTCGGCGGCGTACAGCTCGCCGGCCTCCACCTTTTTCAGGTACACATACGCCGGGATCAGCCGCTTGGCGCAGAAAGCCGTGTCCGGCCCGGAATAGAAGTTGCAGTTGATCAGGTCAAAGTAGCCCCCGGGGCGCTGGCTGCGCCGCACAAAGGCCAGCGCCAGTTCCAGCCGGCGGGTCAGCTCGCCGTCCAGGTAATAGCGGCTGTCCGGGTTCAGCAGGCAGGCGGTCATGGTGGTGGCGCGGTAGATGGCGGTCTTGGGTTCGGCCAGGCTGTCCGCCTTGGGGAACCCGCCGTAGAAGGGGCTGGAGGGATCGAGGATCTGCACCTCCAAAAAACGGCGGACGCGGTCGTCGCTGTCCTGCAGGATGCGTTGATAATGGTTGCGCATGGCAAAGCCTCCTTGCCAAAAGGGGGGCGCGGCTGCGCCCCCACGGGTGTTGAAAACGGATGCGGGCGGCCCCGGTCACTGGTCCTTGAGGGGGCGGCACCGCCTTGTGAACAGCAGGAAGGTGATGAGGAAGAGCACCATCGACACCGGCAGCACGCAGATGCTCAGCCGGTAGCCGGCCAGGTCCACCAGCCGGCCGAAGCCCACGTTGAAGAGGATGTCGGCCAGCGAGGCGATGCTGATGATGGTGCCCGCCGCCCCCGACACCTGCTGGGCCGGGAAGTACAGCCGGATGCTCATGACCAGGGTGGGGTAGAGGATGGACAGAAAGAACCCGCTGGCCGCCCACAGCGGCATCAGCGCGGCGCCGCCCAGGCTGCCCGCCACATACAGCACGCCCGAGATCACCCCGAACAGCTGCATGCTGCGGATGACCCCCAGCTTGTCCACCAGCGGGGACAGCACCAGCCGCCCCAGCATCACGCCGCCGTAAAACACCGACAGATACCGGGACGCCGCGGCCTGGGTCATCTCCAGCCCGGTGGTGCCGTAGGCCACCAGCCAGTTCATCACCCCGTGTTCGGCGATGAAGTAGAACCCGAACACCAGCACAAAGGGCACCACCACCCCCAGCCGGTCGGTCAGCCGGCCTTCGGCCTGGGGCAGGGCGCCGGGGGCCACGGCGGGTTCCTCCGGCACCGGGCAGAACAGCAGCATCCCGAAGGCCGCCACCCCCAGCACCAGCAGACCCAGGTTGGTGTACTGCCAGAAGCGGAAGCCGTCAGCCATGCTGCCCAGGAAAAACTGGCTGCCGCTGGTGCCGATGCCCTGGGTGAAGAACAGGAAGTTGACAAAGAACCCGGGCGCCGCGGTGAAGAGCAGCGGGGTGATCAGGTTCATGGTGGTGTTGAGCAGGGTGGAGGACCCCATGACCAGCGCCATGGCCACCAGCAGCACCGGGTAGCTGTCGGTCAGGGCGAACAGGGCCAGCGCCGCCATCCAGATCAGCATCAGCACCTGCAGCACCCGCTTTTTGGCAAACCGGGCGCTCAGGTTGCCCCCCACCAGCAGGAACACCAGGTTGCCGATGTAACTCACCGTCACGATCAGCCCCAGCTGGGTGGTGGAAAGGGCGAAATGCTGCTGGAAGATGGTGGAAAAGATGCCCCGCAGGCTGTCGCTGCTGCCAAGGCCCACCATCAGCACCACAAAGGCGGCAAAGGTCAGGCGGTTGGTCTGTTTGTTGCTGGTCTGCGGCATCAGGCGTCGGCCTCCTCCAGCAGGAACAGGATGGCCATGGCCTGGCCGTAGGGCATCGGGTGCAGGGGGATCTGCTTGTAGAAGTCCTTGCTCTCGCGGCCCATCGGGGTGCCGTAGGACACCTGCTGCACCACGCCCTTGTCGTCAATGCAGTCCAGCAGCGGGGCCAGGGCGCGGTCGGCCACGGCGCGGTAGCTCTCGTCCAGCAGGCCGGCCTTGATGCCCTTGAGGATGCCGCAGCCGAAACCGGCGGTGGCGCTGGCCTCCAGGTAGGAGGTGGGGTCGTCGATCAGGGTGTGCCACATGCCGCCCTCGTCCTGGTAGCGGGCCACGCTCTCCACCTGGCGCACAAAGGCGTTGGCGATGAAGCGGCGGTCCTGCTCGGGAATGTCCACGATCTCGAACAGGGTGGGGATGGCGATGGTGGCCCAGCTGTTGCCCCGGCCCCAGAAAGCCTCGGCAAAGTTGTGGCAGCCGTCAAAGCAGAAGCCGTGGTACCACAGGCCGGTCTTTTTGTCGGCCAGGTATTTGATGTGGACCAGGAACTGGTACACCGCCTCGTCAATGTAGTCCTGCCGGTTGAAGATGCGGCCCACGTTGGCCAGCGGCAGCACGGTCATGAACAGGGTGTCGTCCCACAGTTCGCCGGGGTTGGCCCGGTCCGAGGTCACATGCTGCATCCCGCCTTCGCCGGCGCGGGGCATCTCGTGCATCGCCCACTCGGCCCATTCCAGGCAGATCTTGCCGTAGGTCTCGTTGCGGGTGTACTCGTACAGGTAGCTCAGCGCCAGGATCGGGGCCATGGTGTTCACGTTCTTGCCGGGCAGCCCTTCGGCGATGCGGGCGTCGTAATACTCGGTCAGCACCTGCAGGCAGCGCTCGTCATGGCGCTTTTCAAACAGCTTCCACAGGCCGTACAGCCCCACGCCCTGGGTCCACTCCCACAGCATGTAGCGGGCCAGGTTGCCCTGGTCGATGTTGGTCTTGGCCATGTTCTCCAGGAAGGTCTCGTCCTTTTCATACAGGACGCTCTTGAAACTTTCGATGCAAAGCTCCAGCTTGCGGTCGATCTCGGCATTGTGCATAACGGACTCTCCTTTACGTTGATACGGCCGGCTACACCGGGATCCGGCCGATGGGTTGTATTTAGTATACCATGGCAGATAGAACAAAAACTACCCGGTTTTTGCCTTTGTTTTTGATTTGTATTGTACTTTTTGCGTGAACTGCTATAATGGAACCAACCATACGAAGACGACCCACCAGGGAAGGAGGCTGCCCGCCCATGGCGATGGAACCGGAACAGACCCTGCTGTTCGAACAGGGGTACATCATCAAGATCAACAGCGCGTCCAATCCCTTCTACTACTTTTTCGACTGGGACGCCCGCACCGCCAAGTTCAACATGAACTTCCAGCATTTCCACCAGTTTTACGAGATCCACATTCTGCTCAACGACCGGGCCTCCCACATCATCGAGGGGGACTATTACACGCTGCAGCCCTACGACATCGTGATGCTGCGCCCTTCGCTGCTGCACAAGACCGAGTACCCGGCCAACAACATCGACTATCACCGCCGGCTCATCATCAACTTCCAGTTCCCCGACGCGCCGGACGAACTGGGTCAGATGGTCCGGCAGGCGCTGGCCCCCTTTGACGCCGACGTGCCGATCTACCGGTTTGACGGCGAGGTGGGGGCCGAGGCATTCGGCTACCTGAACCGGATCTTCGCGCTGGGCAAGCAGCCGCTGACCCCGCTGACCCGGCTGTCCATCCACACCCATTTCCTGGAATTCCTCTGCGTCGTCGCCCGCCATACCGCGGACAACCGCTACGAATCCCAGGAACTCAGCGATTCCATCACCCAGAAGGTGTATGCGGTGGCCAGTTACATCCACCACCACTTCGCCCAGGAACTCTCGCTGGAAGGGCTGTCCAAAAAGTTTTTCATCAGCCCGTACTATCTGTCCCATCAGTTCCGGCGGGTGACCGGCTTTTCGCTGATCAACTACATCCAGATGACCCGGGTGCGCAACGCCCAGCAGCTGCTTCTGTACACCGAACGCAAGATCGCCGACATCACCACCAGCTGCGGGTTCACAAGCTTTTCCCAGTTCAACCGGGTCTTCAACAAATTCTGCCACGTTTCGCCGTCCCAGTTCCGCCAGAACGGCGAGATCACCCCCCTGACCATCCTGCCCTATGAGAAGGAACCCTCGCTGGGCAGCGCGGCGGAGGAGGGCAAGTCTTAGACCTCCTTGGCCTGCAGGGTCAGCCGGCCGTACCGGTCGTAGCCCTGGTAGCGCATCGGCGCCCCGTCGTGGACCAGCGGGCCCTGCCAGCCGCAGCACAGCGGCCCGTACACCGGGTCGCGGAAGCTGTAGCGCCGCCCCTCGGCGTCGGCGTGCAGGGGGGCCGCTTCCATCGCGGCGATGAAGGCGTCCAGCGTCGGGAACTCGTCGGCCTGGGCGGCCCGCACCAGCCAGATGACCCGGCGGCCCGGGGCCCGGCATTCCCGCAGGGCGGTGGCGCCCTCGGTGACCATGGTCAGCGGCGCCGAGCAGTACACCCCGGCCCAGGCGTCGCCCTTCTGCACAAAGGCCCAGTGGCCCCGCAGCACGCACCGGTCGAACTCCATCGCCGGCAGGTACAGGTGGGTGAAGTCCACCGGGTGGTCGGGGTCGATGTCATAGATCAGCCCCGCAAACCCCTTGTACTGGTCCACCTTGGGCAGGGTGCCGTTGCCCGCCCAGTAGGAGGGCCGCGCCGCCCCGAACACCACCCGCTCGCCGGGGTGGGTGACCCACAGCTGGGCGGTGGCGTTGAAGGTCAGCTGGAAGGGGTTTTCCTGGCAGCCGGGCCGGCCGGGGTGGAAGTCCACGGCGCTGGTCATCAGGTAATCCCGGGTCTTGTAGGTGTACAGGTCCACATAGCCGTCGTTGCCCTGGGTGCACTGGCAGATCAGCTCCTGCCCCGGCGCCACCACGAACCAGGGCCGGTACTCGGCCGGCGGCTCGTAGTCGGACAGGCAGAGGGAGACGATGCCCTTGCCCGCGTGCCCCGGCACCCCGAAGCCGTAGCCGATCCAGCTGAGCCCCGACGGGCAGTTGGACCAGTTGCCGAACTGCTCCTTGATGTAGGTGCGCCCCGAGGACGCCGCAAAGATCCCCTTCTGCCCGTGGACGGCCAGCAGGTAGTAGGCGAAATCCAGCCCTTCTTTGCCAAGGGCCCGCATGGCCGGGTCCCGGGAGAAGGCGTACAGGCTGCCGAAGCCCAGCGTGTCGATGGGCAGGTAGGGGCTGGAGTTCCACTCGGTAAAGCCTTCCCGGCGGAAGGTGCCGAACCAGCGGGTCAGCCGCTCTTTGGCGATCTGCTGCATCTGCAGGCCGGTGCGGCCGCTGTTGGTGAACACCCGGTCGGGGAAGAGCTCGCCGGCCAGCAGCTGGCAGGTGTGGAACATCAGGGCGTGGTTCTCGCTCCAGAACCACATGGCGTCGTTGCCCGGCTCGTCCAGCCAGTAGCGGAAGCCCAGCAGGCAGTCGGTCAGTTCCTGCTCGGTTTTGGCGGACAGCACCCCGCTGCCCCGGGACCCGAAGGTGCGCAGGATGTAGGGGTAGTACACCAGGTAGAAGTCGCTGCAGTCAAACCGGCGGCGGATGTAATCCGACTGGATGGCCAGCAGCTTTTCCGCCTCGGCCACGCTGCCGCCGGTGGCCAGCAGCGCCAGCGCCCGGTTGGTGTTCTGTTCGCCCCAGGCGGCCAGCAGTTCCAGCGCCTGGCGCTTGCGCCCGGCCACGGTGGGGGCGGCCTGGCGGGGCAGGCGGGACAGGGCATGGATCTCCACCCCCAGGTCCCGGCGCAGGCACTCCCCCTCGGTCTGCAGGCTGACGGTCAGCAGCAGAAAGCCCATCGGCAGGGTGTCGCAGTCGCCCAGGCTCACCTGGCCGGCTTCCGGGTCCAGCCGGACGGTCCGGTCAAAAAACACCCCGCCCTTGCGGTTCTCCTCGGTGCCGCCGTAAAAGCGCAGCTCGCAGGGGGCTGCGGCGGCCGCGGCCTGCCGGTCGTAGTCCAGCAGCACCGGGCCCTCGGTAAAGTGGTTGCGGCGGAAGGACAGGCTGGTCATCACCCGCTCGGCGGCGGCCAGCCGGGCGGCGCTGCTGCCGCCGGCCGGCAGGCACTGCACCGGCTCGGGGCCCGCGCCCTCATCCCGCAGCCGCAGGATCACGGTGGCGTCCCGCTCGGCATAGTTGTCAAAAAACACCAGCAGCCGGTTGCGGCCCCGGCGCAGCGGCAGCCGGATGCGGGCGGGCACCGGGGTGTTGTGGCAGTAGGGGGTCACTTCGGCCACCTTGCTGCCGTTGCACCACAGCGCGGCGCTGCCGCAGGTGATCAGGTCAAAGGGCCGGGGGCCGTCCTCGGCGGCCTCCAGCTCGGTGCAGGCCCAGGCGCTCAGGCAGGCGGGGGTCTCGCAGTCCCAGGCAAAGGTCAGCCCGATGTCCCCGAAGGGCCAGTACACGGAAAACCGGCTGGCCGCCCCCTCGTCGCCCACCTCGCCCCCCGGCCGGGGGTCCAGCCGGGCGGGCAGGCCCCGGGGCGCGGCGCGGCGGGCGGCCACAAAGGCTTCCTCGCCGGGTTTGTCCTTGGGGTGGGCGTTGAGCTTTTCGTTTTCGGCGCCGTGCAGCGCCACCCGCTCGCCCTGGACCGGGGTCTCCTGCACCTGGCTCACCAGCCACCGGTTCACATACCGGTGATACAGCGGGAATTGAAGTTCGTTTGTCTCGTTCGGCATGATTTGCTCCTGCAGATTCGGCAGAATGGATGGAAACGGTCGGAAGGTTCGCCGGGCGGAAAGCCGCTTGGCGGACCATAAAAAAGTGCCCCACCCGGAAGCCCGGGTGGGGCATTTCACACCCGGAGAAGAAACTCCCCCGTGTGATTCAGTTGCTGCGGGATCTCAGCGGGACCAGCCGGACTTTTCAGCCAGCATGTCGGCGAACTGGGTCAGCGCATCCTGCGCGGACATATCGCCGTTGACCGCCTGCTTCAGCGCGTCGCGGTACTCGTTGTCGTAGTAGTCGCGCCACTGGGAATCTTCGTCCACCACATAGGCTTCGGTGGTCTGGCCGACCTCAGCCTGCAGGATCTCGTAGTCGGCGGCGGCCTTCTCGTCGGCGGGCACATAGGCCACGTCCTTCAGAGAGGACAGGCCCTTGTCCAGCTCGAGGTAGGACCCAAAGTTTTCGGGGGTGTAGAACCACTCCAGGAAGGAGACGGCCAGTTCCTTCTGGGGCGCGTTGGCGGGGATGGCCAGGCCGGCGCCGCCCAGGATGCAGGAACCGCTCACAGAGCCCACCGGGGAAGGCATGACGCCCCAGTCAAAGCCGGTGATGTCGTTGGTGAAGGTGTTGTAGTTCCAGGAACCGGAGAAGTACATGCCCACGTCGCCGTTCTTGAAGTAGTCGCCGGGGTTGTCGCTGGAGCCGCCGGCCCAGATGGCCTTGGGCAGGATGCCTTCCTCATTGACGTCGATGAAGGACTGCAGCGCCTGAACGTTCTGCTCGCTGTCCACCACGACCTTGAAGGAATCGCCGTCGCGCTCGGTCAGGGAGCCGCCGTTCATGTACATCAGGTTGTCATAGCGGGCGCGGGAGAAGTCCATCGCCATGCCGTACTTGACGGCGCCGGACTCCTGCAGGGTGCGGGCGGCGTCGTACACTTCCTCCATGGTCCAGCGGTCGTCCACGGTGGGAACGGTCAGGCCGGCGGCCTCAAAGGCGTCCTTGTTGTAGAAGACGTTGGTCACGGTGAACTGCTGGGGCAGCGCCTTGACCGGCTCGTCGGTGGAATCCACCAGGGCGATGAACTGCAGGGCCTGGGGCTCAAAGATGTTCACGTCGATGTACTCGTTCAGGTCCAGGAATTCTTCCGGGTACAGGTAGGCCAGGCGGGTGGTGGAGAGCAGGTCCGGCAGGTCCTTGTTCTTCGCCATCAGCGGGAACTTGGTCAGCTGGTCGTCATAGGGAATGACCATCAGTTCCACCTGGTTGCCGGTCTCGTCCGCCCACTTCTGCAGGGTGGTGGAGAAGGCGTCGCCCTCGGTGGGTTCCTCGGACAGCATCACCTTCAGGGTCTGGCCGGTCAGGGCGGCGCCGGTGGATTCGCCGGTGGCGGCGCCGGACTCGGTGGAGCCGGTGCCGGAACCGCTGCCGCCGCAGGCGGCCAGCGACATGGTCATCGCAGCAGCCAGAGCAAGAGACAGAACTTTTTTCATGCTTGTTTACCTCCTAACAGGGTTGTTGCGGGACCGGCCCCCGCGCCCCGGTTGCGCGGCGGGGCTTCCTCATGGGGGCGGGTCTCGGGTCGGTAAATACAGGAAACGTCAGCGCTGGTTTCTTTTCACAACCCTAGTGTATCACCCCGCCCGGCGGTTTCTCTACGCCTATCTTGCTGTTCTCACACCCCGAACATCGCATTTTTTGCGCCGCATGAAAAGGCTTCGTCAAATTGCAGTAAGCAAAACCCTCAAAATTATTCAAAATGCATGGGTGATTTTGTTGTATGCGATGCGAAAACATCCGGCGTTCCGGCCGCCGTCCCGAAACGGCCGGCGGCCTACCTATAACAATATCGTCGCCGGCCGTTTTTCCGGCAAAAACGGTTCGCAACAAATGCAACATGCCGGGGCCGCTTTGCGCAAGAAAGGGATAGCCCGGCTTTTCCCCGCCATGGTATACTGGGACAGTTAAAATGCGCGTGCCATATCCTCCGGCACGCTTCACAAAGGAAGATCGCCATGCTGCAAACCAACGAACTGCGCCACCGCCTGCCGCCCATCCTGCAGGCCCTGCAGGCGTGCAGCCTGCACAGCCGCACCCCGGTCACGGCGCTGCGCAAAAAGCCCGCCCCCTACCACAGCTGGGGTCTGCTCACCGAGCCGGAGGACGCCCCCGGCTGGACCCCCTTCACCCCCGGCGACGCCATCGGCGGCGAGGAAGCCCACTTCTGCTTCCGCGGCCCGGTCGCCGCCCCCGCCCAGGCCGCCGGCCGGCACCTGGTCTGCCTGGTGTCCACCGGCGCCACCGACATCTGGAACAACAACAACCCCCAGTTCCTGGCCTACCTCAACGGCGAGCTGGTCTGCGGGCTGGACGTCAACCACACCGAGTTCGACCTGACCCCCTGCGCCCGCCCCGGCGACAGCTGGCAGCTGGGGCTGTACGCCTACTGCAACACCCCCGCCCAGGATGTCTTCCTGCGGGTGGAGACCGCCGTGCGGGAGGACGAGGTCACCGCCCTGTACTACGACCTCAAGACCCCCTTTGAGGCGATGGCCCTGCAGGACCCCGGCGACCCCAACGCCCTGACCATCGCCCGCTGCCTGGACCGGGCCCTGGCGCTGCTGGACCTGCGCCGCCCGGGCAGCGAGGACTTTTTCCGCAGCGTCGCCGCCGCCCGGGAGTACCTGCGCACCGAGTTTTACGAGGGGGTCTGCGGCCAGTCCCCGGTCACCGAAGCCTGCGTGGGCCACACCCACATCGACGTGGCCTGGCTGTGGACCCTGGCCCAGACCCGGGAAAAGGCCATCCGCAGCTTTGCCACCGTCAACTACCTGATGGACCGCTACCCCGAATACCTCTTCCTGTCCAGCCAGCCCCAGCTCTACGACTTTGTCCGCCGGGACTGCCCGGCGCTGTATGAAAAGATCCGCGCCCGGGTGGCCGAGGGCCGCTGGGAGCCGGAAGGCGGCATGTGGCTGGAATCCGACTGCAACATGGCCTCGGGGGAAAGCCTGGTCCGCCAGTTCCTCCACGGCCAGGGCTTTTTCCGGCGGGAATTCGGCCGCACCGGCCACATCCTCTGGCTGCCCGACGCCTTCGGCTTCAGCGGTGCGCTGCCCCAGATCATGAAGCAGTGCGGGATGCGCTGGTTCATGACCACCAAGCTGGCCTGGAACGACACCGACTGCATGCCCCACGACCTGACCCGCTGGCGGGGCATCGACGGCACCGAGGTGCTGGCCTACTTCATCTCCACCAAAAACTACGACCCCCACCCCGACCTGAACGCCCGCCCCAACTTCAACACCACCTACAACGGCCTGCTGGACCCCAAACAGGTCATGGGCTGCTGGCAGCGCTTCCAGGACAAGGACCTGACCCGGGACGTGCTGCAGTGCTTCGGCTACGGCGACGGCGGCGGCGGCCCCACCGCCGCCATGCTGGAGACCCAGCGCCGGCTGGCCCGGGGCATCCCCGGCGTGCCCCGCACCCGCATCAGCCATGCGGCGCCCTTCTTTGACCAACTGGAACAGGACCTGGCCCGCCGGGGCGAGCCGCTGCCCTGCTGGAGCGGGGAGTTCTACTTCGAATACCACCGGGGGGTCTTCACCTCCCAGGCGCGGACCAAACAGGCCAACCGCCGGGCCGAGATGGCCAACCTGACCGCCGAGACGCTGGCCGCCCTGGCCGGCAGCTGCGCCGGCTTCGCCTACCCGGCCGAGACGCTGCGCCACAACTGGGAGCTGACCCTGCTCAACCAGTTCCACGACATCCTGCCCGGCTCGGCGCTGGCCGAAGTTTACCGGGTGGCCGCCCAGCAGTACGACCGGGTCCTGGCCGACGACGGCCGGATCGCCCGGCAGGCCGCCGGCGCACTGGCCGCCCGGGTCTGCACCGACCGCCCCGGCGTGCTGGTCTTCAACCAGCTGGGCTTCGCCCGGGACGCGGTGGTCGCCCTGCCCCTGGCCGAGCCCGCTGCCGTCATCGGCCCGGACGGCCCGCTGCCCGCCGCCTGGCAGGACGGCACCCTGACCTTTGCCGCCCGGGACCTGCCCGCCAAGGGCTGGCGGTTCTACCCGCTGGCCCCCGCCGCCCCCGCCGCCCCCGCCGCCCGGGTGGAAGGCCGGGGCCCCTACACGGTGGACACCCCCTTCTACCGGCTGCACCTCACCGCCGAAGGCACGCTGGACTCGGTGTGGGACAAGCAGGCCCGGCGGGAACTGCTGCCCGCCGGCGCCCGGGCCAACGAGCTGCAGCTGTTTGAGGACCGCCCCGAAGAATACGACGCCTGGAACATCGAAGCCTACTACCGCCGCCACCGCTACGAGCTGGAAGGCCCGGTCACCGTCACGCTGCGGGAAAACACCCCCCTGCGCTGCGTCTTCCGGGTGCAGCGCACCGTCTCCCGCTCCGCCTTCACCCAGGACATCATCCTCTACGCCCACAGCCGGCGCATCGACTTTGAGACCTGGGTGGACTGGCAGGAGGAACACCTGCTGCTCAAGGCCGCCTTCCCGCTGGACATCCGGTGCGAACAGGCCCGGTACGACATCCAGTTCGGCAGCATCGGCCGGGACACCCACGAAAACACCAGCTGGGACGCCGCCCGCTTCGAAGTCTGCGCCCACAAGTGGGCCGACCTGTCCGAACCCGGCTACGGCGCCGCCCTGCTCAACGACGGCCGCTACGGCTACGATGTCCACGAAGGGGTGCTGCGGCTCTCGCTGCTGCGGGCCCCCACCTACCCCGACCCCGAAGCCGACCGGGGCGCCCACCACTTCACCTACGCGCTGCTGCCCCACCTGGGGGACTGGCGCACCGGCGATGTGATCCGCCAGGGCTACGACCTGAACGCCCCGGCCCTGGCGCTGCCGGTGCCCGCCCAGCCCGGCGGCAGCCTGCCGCCGGTGTACAGCCAGTTTGCGCTGGATGCGCCCAACATCATCCTGGAAACGGTCAAACAGGCCGAGGACGGCGACGGGCTGATCCTGCGGCTGTACGAAGCCTGGGGCGCCCGCACCCGCGCCGAGCTGACCCTGCCCGCCGGCGCCACCGCCGTGGCCTGCACCCCGCTGGAGACCCCGCTGGAGGGCGAGACCCTCTCGGCCGGGCCGGTGGGGCTGGAACTGCGCCCCTTTGAGCTGCGCACCCTGCGGGTCCGGCTGGGAAACTGAAATAATTGCCAAAAATCATCCTCAACTTTTGTGTAATCCGGTAAAAACGACAACGGTTTTGTACACAAAAAGTTCAAACAACGCAAAAAATGCAAGTGAAACACGGGGAATGAAGCAAAAAAGCGGTGGTATTTGCTAAGTTTTTCGATGTATACTGAAACAACAAAAAGGCCGGGCTGGCGTGCGGCGGCGACCCCGGGGGGCAAGGGGTCAAAACCGCACGCGGACCCGGTGCAAAGAACAAAAGGAGGAATGAAACATGAAGAGAAAAGCGACGCTGAAACACACCGGCGCGTTCTGGGCGTTCGTGGCACCCTGCATCATTCTGTTCGGGGTGTTCTTCCTGCTCCCGCTGGTGTTGAGCATTGCGTTTTCCTTCACCAACTACGACGGCTGGAAGACCATGGACTTTGTGGCGCTGGACAACTACATCGAGCTGTTCACCGACTCCCGGTTCTACGTTTCGCTGGGCCGCACCCTGCTGTACACCATCTGTGCGCTGCCGTTCCGGGTCATCATCCCGCTGCTGGTGGCGGTGCTGCTCTGCTCCAACCGGGTGGTGGCCAAAAGCCTGACCCGCACAATGGTCTACATTCCCGTTCTGATGAGCGCCCTGGTCGTCGGTATCACGATCAACTGGATGTTCAGCCAGGAATACGGCCTTGTCAACTTCATCATCCAGTGCCTGGGCGGCCAGCCGCTGGAATGGTCGCTGAACCCCGGCCTGGCCACCTTCGTCATCGCCTTTGCCTCGGTGTGGTCGTCCATCGGCTTCAACATGATCATCTACATCGGCGGCATCGCGGGCATCTCCCAGGACCTGTATGAAGCGGCCCGCATCGACGGCGCCAACGCGCTGCAGAGCTTCCTGCGCATCACCGTGCCGATGCTCAGCCCCACCACCTTCATGGTCGTGCTGCTGTCCACCGTCAACCTGCTCAAAGAGTACGCGCTGGTCCAAGGTATCACCCAGGGCGGCCCGGGCCTGTCCACCACCTTCATCATCCAGTACATCTTCGACAAGGGCTTCAACCAGATGCAGTACGGCTACGCTTCGGCCATCTCCACCATCGTCATGATCGTGTTTGCCCTGATCGCCTACGCGCAGTTCAGAATTTCTAACGGAGGAGGAGAAACCTGATGAAAGAAAAGCATACCAGCATTCCTCTTACCATTCTGTCTTTGCTCATCGGCCTGGTGATCCTGTTCCCCATCATCTGGCTGGTCCTCAGTTCCTTCAAGCCCAGCGGCGAACTGTTCGCCTACCCGCTGCACTTCCTGCCCACCCAGCCCACCATCGAACACTATGTCTCGGTGCTGGAAGGCGGCTTCATGGGCTATGTGGGCAACAGCCTGTTCCTGGCCGTGGTCGGCACCCTCATCACGCTGCTCATCAGCGCCATGTGCGGCTATGCCCTGGCCATCTACCGCTTTGAGATCCGCTACGTCAACCTGGTGTTCGGCGTCTTCCTGCTGGGCACCCTGATCCCCGGCGAGACCCTCACCGTGCCCCAGTTCTCGGTCATCAGCGCCATGGGGCTGTACAACAACATCTGGGGCTGCATCCTGCCCGTGGTCACCACCACCACCGGCATCTTCATGTATCGCCAGCACTACATGTCCATCCCGCTCTCCTTCGCGGAAGCCGCCCGCATCGACGGCGCCAGCGAATGGCAGATCTTCAGCCGGGTCATGCTGCCGCTGGGCTCCAACGTCACCATCACCCTGACCATCTTCAGCTTCATGTGGCGCTGGAACGACTACATCCTGCCGCTGCTGGTTCTGTCCGATCAGAAAAAGTACACCATCCAGATCGCCATCAAGAACTTCATCGGCAACACCGGCGTGGACTGGAGCTCCATCCTGGCCGCCTCGGTGCTCTCCATCGTCCCCATCATCATTCTGTTCATCATCCTGCAGAAGTACATCATCGGTGGCGTCACCACCGGCGGCGACAAGGGCTGATCCCCCCAGCGCATTTGCCGCGTTTCCCTTTCCCGGCAGAAAGCCCTTCGCACAGCGAAGGGCTTTCCGCCTTTGCGGGGCTTGCCCCGCCCGTCTGCCGGCGGCGCCGCCGCGCCGCCCTTTTCACCACCCCGACAGGAGGAATATCGTATGAGATACGGCTGCCGCGCCCATGATTTCGGCACCCACCCGGCCGAAGAATTCGCCGCCCTGCTGCAAGAGCGGGGCTACAACGCCGCCCAGCTGGCCATGCCCAAGGCCATCGCCGGCATCACCGACCAGAACGCCGTCACCCCCGCCCAGCTGGAGGAGATCCGCGCCGCCTTCACCCGCCACGACATCGAGATCACGGTGCTCAGCTGCTACCGGGACCTGAGCAACCCCGACGCCGAAGCCCGCCTGCAGGCGGTGGAGGATGTGGGCCGCACGCTGGTCATGCAGCGCACCCTGGGCGCCGGGGCGGTGGGCAGCGAAAGCGCCACCCGCGACCTGAGCGAAGAGGAAAAGGCCGCCCTGCGCCCGCTGCTGGCCGACAGCGTGCTGCGCATTGTGGAAAAAGCCGCCCGGGTGGGCGGCGTCTTTGCGCTGGAACCGGTTTTCGTCCACACCCTCGGCACCGTCGAGGCGCTGCGCGCCCTGATCGACCAGGTGGCCGACCCGGTGCACTTCAAGGTCATCTTCGACCCGGTCAACGTCCTGCATGCCGGCGCGGCCGCCCGCCAGGCGGAGTTCTGGCCCGCCTGGATCGAGACCATCGGCCCCCGGCTGGCCGCCGTCCATGTGAAGGACGCCCGCTTCCCGCCCGAAGGCCCCCGGGTCCCCACCGCCCTGGGCGAAGGGCAGATGGACTACACCCTGATCCGCGCCTGGCTCCACGCCGACCACCCCGACGCCGCCCTGCTGCGGGACGAGGTCATCCTCCCCGCCGCCGCCCGGGACCTGGCCTATATGAAGGCGATGTGACGCGGCGCCGCTCCGGCTTGCCGGGCCGGGGCTTCGGCGCGGCAAGGCTCGGCGCATATACAAAATCGACCTCCCGAAGAAGCGATTCCGGCTTCTTTGGGAGGTCGATTGGTTTCGGAGGGGTCTTTCCGCCTTCAATGCGGCGGATCACAGCAGAAACTGTCCGACGCAGAAGGCCCCGTATACGGCCAGCAGCAGGATGCCCTGGGCCCGGTACAGCCGCCCGCGCAGCAGCACCGGCAGGATCAGCACCAGGCTGACCGCCGCCATCACCGGCAGGTCCAGCGCCAGCGACCGGTTCACCCCGAACAGCGTGCCGTCCTGGGGCAGCGGGAAGGGGGCCAGGGTGGCGGCGGTGCCGGTCACCAGCACCAGGTTCAGCAGGTTGGCGCCGATCACGTTGCCCAGCGACAGGGCGCTGTGCCCCTTGGCCAGCGCGGTCACCGCGGTGACCAGCTCGGGCAGCGAGGTGCCCAGCGCCACAAAGGTCAGGGCGATGACCGCCTCGGGCACGCCCAGCGCTTCGGCCAGGCGGGTGCCGTTGTCCACCAGCAAATCGGCCCCCCAGGCGATGGCCGCGGCCCCGGCCACCAGCCCCAGCAGGGTGCGCCACAGCGGGGCCGGGGGCTCGGCGGGGGCGGCTTCGGGGGCGGGGGCGGTGCGCATCTTGCGCACCGACAGGATCAGGTAGACCAGGAACAGCCCCAGCAGCCCCAGCCCCACCGCCCGGCTGAACTGCCCGGTGGTGTAGGCCACCGCCCCGAAAGCCACCGCCGCCGCCGTGAACAGCGCGGCCGGCAGCCGCAGGGACTTGCCGTCGGCCGGGCCGGGGCGCACCGCCGCCGACAGCGCCGCGATCAGCGCGGTGTTGCAGATCACCGACCCGATGGTGTTGCCGTAGGCCATCTCCCCGTGGCCGGACAGCGCCGAGGTGGTGGAGACCATCACCTCCGGCAAAGTGGTGCCGATGGAAACAATGGTGGAGCCGATGAGGATTTCCGGCAGACGGAACCGCCGTGCCAGCGCCGTGGCGCCGTCCACAAACCAGTCGCCGCCCTTGATGAGCAGCCCCAGCCCCAACAGAAACAACAGAATAACTCCCGGCATGATGCCTCCTTTTCTTGGTTTGCAAATAATACGAAACGTACTATATACGCGGTTTCAGACGGAATAATACAAATAGTATACATGCAGCCGGCCCGCCTGTCAAGGCGGCCCTGCAGACAAGATGCCCCGCCCGGGCGGTTCCCAACCGCCCGGGCGGGGCCAAACAAGAGAAAACGTACAGATCAGAAAACGCACAGATCCGTCGCCGGCGGCGGGTTCAGCGCACCGGGCAGACGCCGTTGGCGCAGTCCGAAGCGCCGATGTCCAGCTCGGTCTCCTCATGCTCGTAGCGGGTGAGCAGCGAGGGGTTGAAGGGGCGCATGGCGGCCCGGCGGCGGTCGTACTCGGCCTTGTCGATGGCCTCGTAGGGCATCAGCTCATAGAAGCTGTCGTCGTAGCTCAAAAAGCTCAGGGCCACCACCTCGTCCCAGTGGTCCCACACCCACTGCTCCACCTGGTCCCACTCGTCGTTGCGCACATGGATGGTCACCGAGCAGTTGTGGTCCACATAGTTCTCCATGAACATCTTGTAGGTCTCCAGCTGTTCGATGGCGGTCACGTCGGCCTTGACCCGGCCGGCCGGGGCCTGCACCGGGAACTCCACCACCTTGGTGGTGGGGTCGTCCGGGTCCTGGCCCACCTCGGGCAGCACCGGGTAGCCCAGGTCCTCGCAGACCTTGCACAGCGGGTCGGCGGCCGAGATCCGCACCCGGCGGATGTAGTAGGGCGCGTGGGAGTAATGGACCCCGCTGGACACGGTGGGCAGCAGCGACAGGGTGCCCTCCGGCTTGACGGTGGTCACCAGCAGCGGCCGGCGCCCGCCCAGCTGCCCGGCGATCTCGTCGGCGGCCCGGCGGGCGGTCTCGCGCAGTTCCCGCAGCAGCGCCGCCTGGTCCTCCCGGCTCATGCCGGTGGCGTTGACCATGTCCTGCCAGCCGGTCAGGCTGCAGCCCAGCAGTTTGTCCCGCTGCTGCACGGCGTTCCAGCTGAACATCTCCAGCTCCTTGCAGGTCATGCGGTAGCCCGCCCGGGCCGAAAGCCGCTGGGCTTTGAGCAGGGCCGGCCGGTCCAGCGCCCCGTCGTGTACAAAGCCCATCAGGTTCACGGTGGTCAGGTTGCACAGGCCGTGGCTGTCCAGCAGGATCTCGCCGCAGGGGTTGCAGCCGTTGAAGTTGGGGCGGCGCCGGGCGCCGGCCTCCTCATTGATCCAGCCCGGCTCGCCGGAATAGCGCATCTGCTGCAGGTGCCAGTGGAGCTGTTCCCGGTCGGGCTTGCTTTGGTAGTAGATGGAGTTGTTGCTCATCTGCCGGTGGGCGATCTCCCGGTTGATCTCCCACCGGCCGCCCACCTGGCGGTAAAGCTGGCTCTTGGCCTGGATGCAGGCGGTGTCGTCGGCGTCGATCAGGCCGATCTCGCTGGTGCGGCGCACCCCGCCGGACACCACATTCTCCCCGATGATGTTGGCGATGTCCAGCAGGTCGATGGGGCGCAGCCGCACCCAGGCGGCGCCGTCCCGCCGGCCGGCCGCCGCAATGACCTTGTGGATCTTGCCCACCATCGCCATCATCGACCCGTAGCCGCTGGCGGTGCCGCCGAAGGTCTTGAGCCGCTCGCCTTTTGGCCGGATGGAGTCGTAGACCATCACCAGCCGCCGGATGCGCCGGTATTCCCGGCTGGTCAGCAGGTCGAAGTAGTGCTGCAGCGCCTGGGCCCAGCCCTCCTTGGAATCCCCGATGGTCAGGGTGGCGGTGTCCCGGTCAAAGGTCAGGTCGGTGTACTCCCGCCGGTCGGCGGGGGGCAGCGGCTCGTAGGATTTGTGCAGGATCTCCAGGTCGGTGCGCACCGGCGGCAGCTTGTCGGCGTCGGCCTGCAGCACCCGCACCCCCACGCCGGCGCCCACCATCAGCAGGTAGAACAGGTCGTGGTAGGCCGAAAAGCTGTCGATCACCGTAAAGGCGCAGTTGTAGTTGGCCATGGGGTACTCGTCGGCCACCGGGGTGCCGCCCACCCACAGCGTCCGGCCGCTCAGAAACTGCCGCATGTGGTAGATGTTGTCATACAGCTGCTCGGCCTCCTCCCGGCTGGTGGGGGCCAGCGAGCAGTTGTACTCCACGGCGCGGCGCACCGTCTCCCACCAGAACTCCCGCCGGCCGTACCGGGGCAGATAGCGGGAATAGGTCCGGGTATAGACAAAGGCGCCCAGCTGCTGCATCGGGTTGGGGGCGTGCTTGTAGGGGCTCAGGAACTCCCGGCTCAAAAGCCCGTCCCGCTGCTCGCCGCCGGCGCGCTCCTTCTCCTTCTCCAGCCGGTAGCGGATGTAGGCTTTGGCGGTCTGGTAGTGGTGTTCTTCAAACAGGGTCTCCTCCACCGTGTCCTGAATGGTCTCGATGTCCTGGATCTCGCCGCCGCGGGCCTGCAGCTTGGCGGTCACCAGCCGGGTCACGGCGTCCACTGCCTGCTCGTCGTGCTCGCCGGCCGCCGCGGCCGCCAGCGTGACGGCCCGGGCGATGAACCCTTCCTCAAAGGGCACCACCTTGCCGCTGCGTTTGCGTACATTCATGGGGTTCCTCCTCCTGTCCGGCCCGCCGCCTGGGGCGCGGGCCTGTGTTGCATACTATATATAGTAGTACAAGGGGAACGCGATGTCAATATGCAGTTTCGGTCGCCTCGCCGCCCAAAGCAAAAGCCCCCGTTTCCGGGGGCTTTGAGCGTGTCGAAAAAGTATAAGATCCGTCGCCGCCGGCGGGCTCACCGGGCGCCCCGGCAGGCGGCCAGGGCCGACAGGGCGGCGCGCAGGGCGGCGGCGTCGGGCTGGCCGGGGGCGCTGGCGGCGCCGGCGG
>DWWE01000054.1 GCA_019119835.1 Candidatus Gemmiger stercoravium
CAGCCCTGCTGCTGTCTACCCACAACGGCAGCCACCTGATCCTGCTGGACAGCGACCTGAACCAGGTGGCCGATACCGAGGCCGGCCAGGCGGAAAGCGTGACCTGTACCGGCACCGCCGTCTACCTGATCGACAACAACACCGTGATCTGCTACGGGGCGGACGGCGTCCGCCGCTGGGAGAAGGAGTACGACGCCCGGCCGCAGCAGATCCTCAGCGCCGCCCAGCCGCTGCTCTTCACGGCCGGCCGGGTGGAGGTCCTGGAGGCGCCCGGCTGAGACCGGGCCCTTCCATACAATAAAGGGGAATGACAATGGATACTTCCATCATCGGGATCGTATATGATCTGATCTTTGCGGCGCTGCTGGTTTCCGCCGCGCTGCTGGGGCGCCGGCGGGGCTTCCTTGCCTCGCTGATCCTGCTGGTCGGCAGCGTGCTGGCCATCCTGGGCGCTTCCTGGGCGGCCCGCACCTTCGGGCCCGCGCTGTACGCCGAACATTTCAGCGGCATGGTCAGCCAGCAGGTGAGCGCCGCGCTGGCCGAAGCCGGCGGCGACGCGGCTGCGCTGGTGGCCGGGCTGGACTTTTTGCCCGACGCCATCCGCGAAGCCCTCACCGCCGCGCTGTCCCGCGCCAGCGGCGAGGCCGGCCCCTATGCGGCCGAAGCCCTCGCCCCGCTGATCCTGCCGCTGGTGCAGGCGCTGCTCTTCCTGGTGGTCTACCTGGTGCTGCGGGCGCTGGTGCGGCTGGTGGCGGCGGTGCTGCGCCACTTCAACGACCTGCCGATCCTCGGCGGGGCCAACCGGCTGCTGGGCCTTGTGCTGGGGGTGGGCATCGGCGCGGTGAACGACTGGGTGTTCATGCTGGTGCTCTGGCTGGCCTCCAACCTGGCCGCCGGGCGGGTCCCGGCGCTGGGGGCCGGTACGCTGTCCCACAGCTTCTTCTACGGGCTCTTCTCGACCCTCAACCCCTTCCTGACCCACTATTGAGCCGCCCGGCCCGCCGGCAGGCGGGTGTAAACAATGTTTGAACATTCCGCCCCCGCCCTTGCAAAAGCAGCGGCGGGGGTGGATAATAAGAAAGTGGGAGCCCGTGCGGCAGCGCCCGGGCCCCTCGCTTTTGGCGCCGCCCCGCTGCGGCCGGCGCCCGCTGAGACAAGAGAGGTGAATCAAATGCTTTGTGTCCGCTGCAAAAAACGTACCGCAGTGGTGTTTATACAGCGCATGGAGGACGGCAAGCCCATTCAGGAAGGCTACTGCCTGACCTGCGCCAAGGCCATGCACATCAAACCTGTGGATGACCTGATGGAGCGCTTCGGCATGAGCGACCAGGACATTGAAAACATGGAGGAACGGATGACCAGCTTCCTGGAGGAAGCCGGTCAGGCCGGCGCCATGACCCCGGCCGACCCGGAAAGCGGCGAGGACGAGTTCGTCCCCGGCGGCAGCCCGGCGTTCCCCTTCGGCTTCGGCGCCCCCGCCGAAAACCAGGAGGGCGGCGAGCGGGGCAAAAAGAACGGCAAAAAGGAAAAGCGCCCCCGGCGCAAGTTCCTGGACACCTATTGTGAAAACCTGACCCAGAAAGCCAAGGACGGTCGGGTGGACCACATCATCGGCCGGGACCGGGAGATCTACCGCACCCTGCAGATCCTGTGCCGCCGCCAGAAAAACAACCCCTGCCTGATCGGCGAAGCCGGCGTCGGCAAGACCGCCATCGCCGAGGGCATCGCCCAGCGCATTGCCGAGGGCAAGGTCCCGGCCCGGCTGCAGGACAAGGAGATCTACCTGCTGGACCTGACCGCCCTGGTGGCCGGCACCCAGTTCCGCGGCCAGTTCGAACAGCGGGTCAAGGGGCTGCTCAGCGAGGTCAAGGCGGCCGGCAACGTGATCCTGTTCATCGACGAGATCCACAACATCGTGGGCGCCGGCGACTCGGACGGCGCGATGAACGCCGCCAACATCATGAAGCCCGCCCTCTCCCGCGGGCAGGTGCAGGTCATCGGCGCCACCACCTTCAACGAATACCGCAAGTATATCGAGAAGGACAGCGCCCTGGAACGCCGCTTCCAGCCCGTCAAGGTGGAGGAACCCTCCATCAACGACAGCATCGAGGTGCTGCGCGGCGTGCGGGTCTACTATGAAAAGCACCACTGCGTCCGGGTGCCCGACCCCATCGTCACCAGCATCGTCCAGCTGTCCGAGCGGTATATCACCGACCGCTATCTGCCCGACAAGGCCATCGACCTGCTGGACGAATCCTGCGCCAGCTGCAACCTGCGCCACCCGGAGATCACCGAGTTCTTCCGGCTGCAGCGCCGCATTGCCGAACTGGAAGAGCAGGAACGCACGCTGGAAAACCCCGACACCGACACCCCCGACGCCGCCATCGACTACGAGGAGCTGGCCAAGGTCAAGACCGAGCTGGCCCGCGAGCGGGAACGGCTGCCGGCGCTGGAACTGCAGGTGGCGGACATCCAGGTCACGCTGGACGACGTGGCCCAGGTGGTGGAACTGTGGACCGGCATCCCCGCCGTCAAGATCAAGGAGAGCGAGTACGGCCGGCTGCAGGGGCTGGAGGAAGCCCTCAAGGCCCACATCATCGGCCAGGACGAGGCGGTCCACAGCGTCGCCCAGGCCATCAAGCGGGCCCGGGCCGACCTGTCCGGCCGGCACCGCCCGGCCAGCTTCATCTTTGTGGGGCCCACCGGCGTCGGCAAGACCGAGCTGGTCAAGCAGCTGGCCGACCAGCTGTTCGAGACCGTCGATCCGCTGATCTCCATTGACATGAGCGAATATATGGAAAAGTACGCGGTGTCCCGCCTGATCGGTTCGCCGCCGGGCTATGTGGGGTACGAGGAGGCCGGCCAGCTCACCGAGAAGGTCCGCCGCCACCCCTACAGCGTCATCCTGTTTGACGAGATCGAGAAGGCCCACCCGGATGTGATGAACATTCTGCTGCAGATCCTGGACGAAGGCAAGATCAACGATGCCCAGGGCCGGGTGGTGGATTTCTCCAACACCGTGATCTGCATGACCTCCAACGCCGGCTCCACCGACCGCTCGGGCATCACCGGCTTCAACCGCACCGCCGAGGAGGTCACCCGCGACAAGAGCATGAAGGCGCTGCAGGAATTCCTGCGCCCCGAGTTCCTGGGCCGGGTGGATGAGATCATCACCTTCCGCCCGCTGGAGCAGGCGGACCTGGAAAAGATCGCCGCCCTCATGCTGGAGGAATACCGCCCCGGCATGCAGGCCCGCGGCATTCGGCTGGCCTACACCCCCGAGGCGCTCACCGCCATCGTCCATGCCACCTCCACCCGGTTCGGCGCCCGGGAGCTGCGCCGCACCATCCGCAAAACGCTGGAGGACCCGGTGGCCGAAGCACTCATCGAAGGCAAGCTGGGCAACGACCAGACCGTTACGCTGGAAGCCGACGCCGAGGGCAAGCCCCGTCTGGTGCTTCCGGCCTGAACGCCGGGAGGCAGCCTATGACCAAACGAAGACTGCCTGTGCTGGCGGCGCTGCTGGCAGCAGCGCTGCTGGCCGGGTGTGTGCCCCGGGCCCAAAGCCTGGCCCAGCGGCCGGTCCCGTCCCCGACCGCCGCCGCCAGCCCCGCGCCCAGCCCCACCCCGGGCCAGGGCCTGGGCGGCTGGCAGCTGGAGCGCACCGCCGACCAGCAGAAATACGGCAGCGCCGGGCTGCTGGCCTGGCCCTGCATCCTCTTCAGCATCTACCTGGATGAGCCGGAAGGCGGCGCCGTCTGGACCGACGAGGAGATCGCCCAAAGCCAGCAGACGCTGGCCACGGCGGTGGACTGGATCGAAGAGCAGGCGGCCGGCTATGGGGTGACCCCCCGGCTCTATTACGGCACCGACGACCTGATCGCCCACCTGGGCTGGACGGCCCCCTTTGTGGGCGGCACCGGGGCGGACGAGGGCCCCTCCTTCCGGGAGGAGATCGAAAACCTCTGCACCCGGCTGGACAGCGATACCCTGGCGCAGACCTACGGCACCAGCAGCATCGGCTTCCTGGTGTTTTTGCCGGTGTCGGGCTGTTCCTTCACGGCGGTCCATTTCCTGGAGGACGGCAGCACCTACTACCACGAGTATTCCTGTCTATATAAGGAAAACGCCTTTTTCCCCGCCGGTTCGGCCGAATCGCCCACCGTCTATGCCCACGAGATCCTGCACCAGTTCGGTGCACCGGACCTGTACAGCGGCAGCAACGATCTGTATGTGACCGATGAGCTGGTGAGCTATGTGGCCGAAAACTGGCCCGATTCCATCATGATGGACACCTACAACCCTGACGGCACCCTGCAGTACGACGCCATAGAAAAGAGCCTGTGCCCCCTCACCGCCTTCCGGCTGGGGCTGACGGCGACCTTCCCCGGCATCGAGCAGTTCCCCGCCGCGGCCGAGGACCCGCCCGGGACCTTCCGGATGGACCCCCAGACCGACGTGAGCCGCTGGCAGGACAACGGCGCGGTGGCCACGGCCCCGGCTGCCTGAGACAGACACAGAAAGGAGCCCCCATGCCAGGCCAACCCGCTCGGGAACTTCCCCAACTGAACATCGGGACGATCCTGCGGGCCGGTGTGTCCGAATGGCGCATCGGCCACGGGCTGGCCCCCCGCGCCTGTGAGGGCTGGCAGCTGGTGTATGTGCTGGACGGCATGGTGGAGGAGGTGACCGACGGCCGGCCCCTGCGGCTGCGCCGGGGGCGGATGCTGCTCCACCAGCCGGCCGAGACCTGCGGGATGCAGGCGGTGGGCCCGGTCCCGCCGGAGGTGCTGCGGCTGGAATTTGAGGCCGGCGGCACGCTGCTGGACACCTTCCGCAGCCGCACCGTCGTCGCCTCGCCGGAGGAGCGCAACGCCCTGCGGCTGCTCACCGGCGCCGTGCGGGACGGCTGGCAGGTCATTGAGGACGGCGCCCGCCTGCCCGAACCCCTGCGCCGGCCGGACCCGCCGCTGGGCACCGAGCGGCTGCAGCAGCTTTACCTGGAACAGACCCTCTGGCTGGCGGCCCGCCGCCTTCGCCATGAAGGCCGCAAACTTTCCCCCCGGGCGCAGGCCGAGCAAAAGCAGAACGATCTGGTGCAGGGGGCGCGGCTCTACCTGGCCCAGCACCTGGAGGAAAACCCCACGCTGGCGCAGGTCTGCCAGGCGGCCGGCTGCAGCCGGGCGGCGCTGCAGCGCGCCTTTTCCGAGCGCACCGGCTACACCCTGCGGGAGTACACCGCCCGCATGAAGGCCGAACAGGCCGCCGGGCTGCTGGCGCTGGGCTATGCCCCCGGCGAGGTGGCGGCCCGGCTGGGGTATTCCTCGCCCGCTTACTTTTCCCAGCGGTTCCGGGCTCTGACCGGCCAGACGCCCACCGCCTACCGCCGCGACCCCAAACCCCTCCACTTGTGCAACAAATAAACATGGCGCTTGGCGTAAACGTCTATTTGCAAGCATCCCGCCAGCGTGTACAATAAAAGCATAGCAAAGCCAAATCGGCCGCGCATAGATACCGTTTCCACCCAAGAATAAGAAAAAGGAGAGATCATTATGTCCATCCTGGTCAGCGGCGGCGCCGGCTACATCGGCAGCCATACCTGTGTCGAACTCCTGCAAGCCGGCTACGAGATTGTGGTGGCGGACAACTTCTACAATTCGAGCCCGGTGGCCCTTGAGCGGGTCAAGACGATCACCGGCAAGGACTTCCGCTTCATCCAGGCGGATATGACCGACCATGCGGCGGTGGAAGCGATCTTTGCGCAGAACCCCGACATCGACTGCGTGATCCAGTTCGCCGCCTACAAGGCGGTGGGGGAGAGCGTCTCCAAGCCCATCGAATACTACACCAACAACCTCAACTGCACGCTGAACATTCTGGACGTGATGCGCCGGCATGACTGCCACAACATCATCTTCTCCTCCTCGGCCACCGTCTACGGCGACCCGGCCAGCGTGCCCATCCGGGAGGATTTCCCCACCGGCGCCACCACCAATCCCTACGGCACCACCAAGGTGTTCACCGAGCGCATCCTCACCGACTGCTGCAAGGCCGACCCCCAGCTGAACGTGGCGCTGCTGCGCTACTTCAACCCCATCGGGGCCCATCCTTCCGGCCTGATCGGCGAAGACCCCAACGGCATCCCCAACAACCTGGTGCCCTACATCGCCAAGGTGGCGGTGGGCAAGCTGGAAAAGGTCCATGTCTACGGCAACGACTACGACACCCCCGACGGCACCGGTGTGCGGGACTACATCCATGTGGTGGACCTGGCCCGCGGCCATGTGGCGGCCATCCGCAAACTGCAGCAGAAGCCCGGCCTGTTCGTCTGCAACCTGGGCACCGGCCACGGCTACAGCGTGCTGGATGTGATCCACGCCTTCAGCAAGGCGTGCGGCCGGGAGCTGCCCTACGTCATCGATCCGCGCCGCCCCGGCGACATTGCCGAGTGCTGGTGCGACCCCGCCAAGGCCAAGCAGGAGCTGGGCTGGCAGGCGGAATACGGCATTGAGGAGATGTGCCGCGACAGCTGGAACTGGCAGAGCAAAAACCCCGACGGCTACAAGACCGCCCGGTAAGGAAGACCCGGGGTAAGGAAGCCCCGGACAGGGCGGCGGCGCACTGCGCCGCCGCCTCTGTTTTTTGCGGAGATTTTGGCCGAGATCACTGAGGAGACCACCCATGAACCAACATCCATCCATTCCCGCGCTGCGCCGCCTGCTGCCCTGGCTGGGGCTGCTGGCGGCGGCGCTGTTGGCCTGCGGGCCGTTTTTGTCCGGCGGGGTCTGGCACGGGTCCGACCTGGGCTACCACCTGAGGCGGATCGAAAACATCGCCATGGGCCTGGCCGACGGGCAGTTCCCGGTGCGCATCCAGTCGGACTGGCTGCTGGGCAACGGCTACGCGGTGGGGGTCTTTTACGGCGACCTGCTGCTGTACGCCCCGGCGCTGCTGCGGCTGGCGGGCGTGCCGGTGACCGTCGCCTACGACCTGTACCTGTTCGCCGTCACCCTCCTCACCGCCTGGGGCGGCTACTATGCGGCCCGGCGGCTGGCGCTGCCCCGGGCGGCGGCTTTCGGGGCGGCGGCGCTCTACACCCTGGCGGCCTACCGCCTCTGCGATGTCACCGACCGGGCCGCTTTGGGTGAGTACACGGCGCTGGCCTTTCTGCCGCTGGCGGCGGCCGGGTTCTGGCGCACCCTGCACCCCGATGCCGCCCGGCTGCCCGGGGCGGCGCTGCTGGTGCTGGGGCTTTCCGGTGTGCTGCAAAGCCACCTGCTCAGCTTTGAGATGACGGTGCTCTGCCTGTGTGCGGCGGCGCTGGTGCTGGCCCGGGCCACCTTCCGCCGGGCGGCGCTGCTGCGGCTGACCGGCGCGGCGGGGGCGTTCTGCCTGCTCAACGCCGGCTTTCTGGTGCCGCTGCTGGACTACTACCTCACCGGCAAATTCCAGATCAATCAGCCCGGCGGGGTGGAGCCGATCCAGCAAAACGGCGCGGCCCTGGGCCAGCTGCTGGGGGTGGGGTACACCCTTGCGGCCGGGCAGCAGCAGAACCTTGTGGCGGACATGGCCCTGACCCCCGGCCCGGCGCTGCTGCTGGGGGCCGCGATGGCGGCGGGGGCGGCGGTCTGGCAGCTGGTCCGCCAGCGGGCGGGGATGCCGGCCGCCGCCTGCCTGGGGGCGGTGGCGGCCGGGGTGTTCTGCCTGGCGCTGTCCAGCAACCTCTTTCCCTGGGACGCCCTGTACGCCCTCGGCGGCACCGCCCGTCGGCTGGTGGGCAGTCTGCAGTTCCCCTGGCGGTTCCTGGGCCCGGCCTGCCTGCTGCTGGCCGGGGCGGTGGGCGCCGGCCTGGCGCTGCTGCCGGGGCGGGGCCGGGCGGTGCTGACGGCGGCGCTCTGCCTGCTGGCGGCGGTGAGCGCCGGGGCGCAGCTGCAGCAGTACACCGCCACGGCGGCCCCCGAAAGCTACTACCGCGGCACCGAGGAACCCTTCTGGCCCATGAGCTGCGGCCACTACCTGCCCGCCGAAAACGGCCCCACCGACACCGCCGCCCTGCTCACCGACCCAGTCTGGGCGGATGGCATCCAGCTGACCGCCTTTGACAAGCAGGGCACCCGGGTCACCGTCACCGCCGCCAACACCTCGGATGTGGACGCTTGGGTGCGCCTGCCGCTGCTGTGGTACAAGGGCTACACCGCCCGCGACGCCGCCACCGGCGAGGCGCTGGCGCTGAGCTGCGGCGAGAACAACACGGTGACCGTCACCCTGGCGCCGGGGTACAGCGGCAGCTTCACCGTCTCCTTCCGGGAACCCTGGTACTGGCGCGCCGCCGAGGCCCTCAGCCTGCTGACGGTTCTGGCCGGCGCGGGGTGGCTGGCGGTGCGGTCCGGCCGGCGCACGGGGAGATGACGACGGCAGCCGGCAAACAGCAAACCCGGACCCGGTCTTTCCGACCGGGTCCGGGCTTTTTGATGTGTGGACGATGCGGAAGGGCGCAGGCCGAAAACGCGGCGGCGCATATCTCGGCATAAATTCTGCATGGCCGGATTCATCAGGCGCATAGGGGACACATCTTATACATACATCTCGTTGTTCCGCGGCGGCAGGTGCTTGGCCGGGGCGTGGGGGGCGGCGGCGTCCCGCCAGGCGATGGGGGAAAGCCCTTCCTCCCGCCGGAAGACCCGGCACAGGTAGTTCGCCCCCGAAAACCCGCACAGACTGGCGATCATATCCAGGTTGTACTCCCGCTCCAGCAGGAGCAGCTTGGCGGCCTCCAGCCGGGTGCGGGTCAGGTACTTGCCGGGGGATACCCCCATCTCGGCCGAAAAGGTCCGCACCAGGTGGCACTTGCTCACCCCCAGCGCGTCGGCCAGGTCCTCCACCCCGTACAGCGCCATATAGTTGTTGCGGATGGTCTCCACCGCTTCGGCCACCAGCGGGGACAGCCGCCGGGCTTCCTCGTCAGCGTGGGCCAGGGCGCACAGCAGCGCATAGGGCGCGGTGCCCAGCGCCGGGTCGGGGGCGTCGCTTTCGGCCGGGGCGCTGCACAGCCGGGCCAGCTGCTCGGCCGCGTTGGGGCAGGCGGCGCTGTCGGCAAAGCGGGGGCGGGGCAGCCCGCGCAGAAATTTCTCCACCGCCAGCCCCTCCATCCGCAGGCAGAGCAGGTGGCAGGGGGTGGCGGGCTGCAGCGTGAACCCGCCGCGGCCCAGCAGAATGTCCCCCGAAGCGCCGCTGCCGGCGTTCTGCCCGGCGGCGGCCAGCAGGCAGCGCCCGCTGGAAAGCACCCCCACCCACAGCCCGTCCCCCTCAAGGGTCAGCGGGGCTTCCCCCTGCAGTTCGCGGACCTCCCGCACGGCGCAGCAGGCGTTCCAATCAAATATCAATTTCTGGCCTCCTTTATCAATAAAATGCTATTCCATTTCCCATTCTAAGCTGGTATTATAGATTTGTCAAGAAAAACAGACACCCAAGGGTGTCAATAAAAAACCATCGGAGGGAATTGCAATGGCCAGTATCAGCTGCCGTCACATCTACAAGATCTATCCCGGCAATGTCACTGCCGTCAAGGACTTCAACCTCGAAATCGCTGACAAGGAGTTCATCGTTTTCGTCGGTCCTTCCGGCTGCGGCAAGTCCACCACCCTGCGTATGATCGCCGGCCTGGAGGAGATCTCCAAGGGCGAAATGTACATCGGTGACCGCCTGATCAACGACGTGCCCCCGAAAGACCGCGACATCGCCATGGTGTTCCAGAACTACGCTCTGTACCCGCACATGACCGTGTACAAGAACATGGCGTTCGGCCTGGAACTGCGCAAGATGCCCAAGGACGAGATCGACAAGCGCGTGCGTGAAGCTGCCAAGATCCTCGAGATCGAGCATCTGCTCGACCGTAAGCCGAAGGCTCTGTCCGGTGGTCAGCGTCAGCGTGTTGCCCTGGGCCGCGCCATGGTCCGTAACCCGGCGGTCTTCCTGCTGGACGAACCTCTGTCCAACCTGGACGCCAAGCTGCGTACCAGCATGCGTACCGAGATCATCAAGCTGCACCAGAAGCTGGCTACCACCTTCATCTACGTTACCCATGACCAGACCGAGGCCATGACCATGGGCGACCGCATCGTCGTTATGAAGGACGGCCTGATTCAGCAGGTCGATACCCCGCAGA
>DWWE01000055.1 GCA_019119835.1 Candidatus Gemmiger stercoravium
TTGGCTGCCAGCAGCGCCACCCCGATGGCGTTGTCGCTGGCGAATTTACCCGGGACAAACCGTGCGCCGGGCAGGCGTGCGGTCACATAACGGCGGATCAGGTCGCTGCTCATCACGCCGCCGGCAAACACCACCGGCAGTTCCGCGCCGTTCTGCCGGGCTGTGTCCGCCATCCGGCACAGCGTCTCGGCCACGCAGAGCAGGCAGTACTTGCAGACATAGGCCGGGTCCGCCCCTTCGGCCAGCAGCTTTTCATACTGGTTCTGCAAGCCGGACAGGCTGCAGTCGGTTCCCTTTACGCTGACCCGAGGCCGGATCTCGTCCGGGCAGGATTCCGCCAGGCGGCTGACCTGTGCGCCGGCCGGGAAGCTGAACCCCAGCCGCACCCCCAGGCGATCCACCGCCTGCCCTGCATACAAATCCCGGGAGGTGCCAAGGCAGGTGATCCTGCCCGCCGCATCGCAGTGCAGCAGGTCGGTGGTGCCGCCGGACACATGGAACACCAACACCGGCCGACCGAACAGTTCGGAGCCGCCGGCGGCAAACAGCGCCGCGGCAATGTGCCCCTGCTGGTGGGTCGTCTGCACCAGGGGCAGGCGCCTGGCGGCGGAAAAGGCCGTCGCCGCGCTGACGCCGGCCAGGAAGCAGGGCATGTAGGAGCCTTCCACCGGCCGGGGCCGGGCCGAGACCCCCACGGCCTCCACCCCGGTCAGGTCCGCCTTTTCCCCCAGGGTTTCAAGCAGCCGGGGCAGGGCGGCGGTGTGGTGGAACAGTGCGTCGCTCTGCCGCAGCCCCAACTGCCCCTGGCGCACCGGCAGGAACTGTTTACAATCATAAACAACCTCTCCGGCGTTTGTGTCAAAGACAGCCAGAGAGGTTGCATAGTTGCTAGTATCAATCCCCAGGGTCAGCATGATGAATCCCCGTCGGGACCATCCTGGTCGAGTTCCCGCGCAACACTTCCCAGCAGGCCGTTAACGAACTGGTAGTCGTTGTCGGCGCCGTACTTCTTGACCAGCTCCACAGCTTCGTTGATGGCAACCCCCGGCTTTTTCTCATCGCCGTAGAGCATTTCGGCCAGGGCGATGCGCATGGCTGTCAGGCTGACACGGGGCAGCCGGGCCAGGGTCCAGCCCTTCAGGTGGGCGGTGATGATCGCATCGATCTGGTCCCGATGCTCCATCTGGTCGCGCAGCAGGCGGTTCGCATAGGCGTCCAGCGTCAGTTCCCCGCTTTCGGCGTGGGCCTGCAGGGCGTCCTGGGGTGCTTCGGGCTGGAAGGTGGTGGAGAAAGCCGCCAGGAAGGCGTTCTCTCTGGCCTCGCGGCGGGGCAAAGTCTTTTCGGTCATGTGCTCTTTTCCTAACTTCTTTTCTGATTTGTTGGGTCTGTTTCCCGGCTCAGGCGTCGGTCTCCTCCGCCAGGCCGGACACGATCACATCCACCCGCGACACGGTGATGCCGGTCATGTTCTGGATGGTCTGCTTCACATTTTCCTGTACTTTCTCGCAGACAGGCACGATCTTGCTGCCGTATTTGCCGACGATGTGCAGCGTCACCGTCGCCACGCCGTCCTCGATCACCACGGCCACGGGTTTATGCAAGCTGGCCTTGCTCAACAGGCCGCGCACGCTTTGCATACTGCCGGAGGCCACCGATGCCACTCCATCCACTTCCTGGGCGGCCAGCGTTGCAATTTTGGCCACCACATCGGTGGAAATTTTCAGGCTGCCTGCCACTGTATTGCGAACATCCATGAATCTGTCCTCCTCTTCACCGGGCGGTCCGAAGGTGCCCGGCAAACGATTTAGGGTGTATCCGCCCCGGCAAAAGCGCCGGTACGCCCGCCAAAAAGCAGACCATGCAGGGCGCGAAACCGCCGCAGCGCTTTATGGGGCGCAGGGTTGAGACGCGCTGCCTCCGCTGCTTCCTGGCAGAAACAGACCGTGCCGGAAATTTTCCAGATACACCTTAGCAATTAAGCATACTATACCATAGTTTTCGGGTTTTGTAAATATCGCACCCGCCCCTTTCCGGCGCTCTGTACCGCAAAAAGCGCCGCCGGAATCCGGCAGCGCCCGCGGCGGTCCGCAGCAGTCATTTGACCTCGGTGATGGTGATGTCCGCGGCCGTCAGCCCCCGGCAGCTGGAGAGGATCACGTCCCGGATCTTGGTGACCTCGTCGGCGGTCAGGGCGTCATTTTCGGTCATGACCGTGATGTCCGCCCGCCCCGCGCCCAGGGTGACCACACAGTCGGCAAACCCTTTGGCCTTGATCTTGCGTTCCAGCTCCGCTTCGGCCGTGATGTTTCCGACCTGTACCTCCAGTTCCTCGGTCAGCTTTTCCTTCTCCTCGGCGCTGAGCCCGGTGTTTTTCAGCGCCTTTTTGATGGAGTCCAGCGCTTCATCCCTGGATTTTGTCCGTTCCAGCCGGGCCTGCTCGAAGAACTCGGTCCCGGAATCCTGGTTGGCGCTGACCAGCTGTGCCTCCCCGTAATTCTTGCCCGATTCAGGGGCGGCCGTCTCGGCGCTGAAGGGTTCAAGGACCGGCACGGCCCCGTCCGAGGCCGAGGTCTCCACCGCCTCCTGCCCCTGATCGGCCTGCGCGGTCGGCGGGGTCTGTTTGGCAAAGGCCCAGTTCATATACACGGCAGCCCCCAGAGCCAGAACCAGCGTGGCCAGCGTGATGCCCCGCCCTTTGTTCGGAAGTTTCATCAAGGTACGCCTCCTTTACTTGGTTGCGATCATTTTGGTGACGGTGATATGACTGGCCCCCGCATCGGTCAAAGCCTGTACCAGTTCGGTAACTGCCAGCTGCAGACCGGGGTCGTCCCCTCCTTCGCAGACCACCGCAACGCCCAGGACCTCCGGGGTCTGCACCTGCTCCACCAGTCCGCCGTCGCCCAGCAGCACATGCTGGCGGCGGGAACTGTCGGCGGTGTCCTCCGTATCTGTTGCATACTGTGTGGTCCCGCCGGACGCCAGGGTCACCATCACGCGGGTCCGGCCGGCCCCCTCCATCTGCCCGATCAGCTCGGTCAGCCGCTGTTCCAGCGAGGCGGCGTAGTCCGACGATTCTTCGGAACCGGCCGACGTTTCGGGTGCCGGCGCAGCAGCCGGCGACGCCGGCATCCATTCCGAAATGCAGATCAGCAGCATCCCCGCCAGCCCCGCCGCCAGCAGAAGATAGGTCCGCTTTTTTTCATCCGCCCAGAGGGTGCGCAGGCGGGTCAGAAGAGCCTGCAGGGAACGGTTCTGTTTCATAATTCCTTTCCTCCCTTGACAAGGACCCGGCATTCCAGCGTTCCTCCGTTTTCCTCCACCAGCTGCCGGGCGGCCGGCAGGTCCTGCTCCTGCGCCAGTTCAATCACGCAGACCTCCCCCTGCAGCGTGATCTGCGCTTCGATCCCGGCGCGGGCAAAGACGGTCTCCATCGCCTGCACCGAAGCCTGCCGGGCCAACAGGTCCTGGTAGGCCCGGTACTCCTCGCCGGTCTCTGTGCTCTGCTGCGGCACCTGCTCCGCCTGCAGCCGGGCGGCAAACCCCTGCCAATCGGCTGCCAGCCCCACAGGAAGGGCGGCTGCTATAATATATAAAAGCAGCACGGCATTTATGACCGGCTTGAAGGTCGTTTCCGGCCAAAAAATCCGGATCATGCCGGCGCCGGCACACAAAATGCACACGCCCAGCGCCAGATGACGAACGGTCTGCATCCTCATCCGCCTCCCCCTGTCAGCAAAAGCAGCGCAGTTGACAAAAAAGCCATGAAAAAGTAGAGCATCAGCACCGAACCGCAGAGCCGGGCACCGAAGGAAAAGGTCCGGCAGATCTGCCCGCAGCGGGACTGGCCGCTGCCCCAGGCCACGATCCCGGCCCCGGCAAACGCCAGATAGTACAAGATGCAGTGGAGAAAAACCGGCAGGAAGACGCCGGCCAACGCCAGGACAGCCGCCAGGGCCAGCGACCCTTTCAGCAGCTGGACCGCCCCCACCGCACTGGTCAGCGCCGCGGCCGCCGCGTCGCCCACCACCGGGATCGCACCGCTCAAAACGCTGCGCCCCATCCGGATGGCGGCAGAATCGGTCGTGCCGGCCAGGATGCTCTGGAACCC
Organism: Candidatus Gemmiger stercoravium; assembly: GCA_019119835.1. Classification (GTDB taxonomy): domain Bacteria; phylum Bacillota; class Clostridia; order Oscillospirales; family Ruminococcaceae; genus Gemmiger; species Gemmiger stercoravium. The sequence continues at coordinate 4,109 of DWWE01000055.1, forward strand.
CAGCACCAAGCTGAACAGCACCCCGCAACCTTTGAGCAGGAAGTTCAGGCACCGGGCGAAGAGACCGGCGGCCTCCTCCATGCCAGGGTTGTTCCAGATGGCCGCCGTGAGGGAAAAGCAGAAGTAGATCTGCAGCACCGGCAGCAACCCGGCCCGAATGGCCCCGGCCAGGAAGTTGGACATGGCCAGGAACATCGTGCTGTATACCGCCGCCCCGCCCGCCTGCCCGCCGGCCGCCGCCACCCCGCTGTAGACCGGGATGAAGGCAAGCAGATAATGCTGGCAGGACTCCGCCGTCTGTCCGACCGAAGCCAGCAGTTCCCCCATTGCCGCCAGGCTCAGCGCCCCGAAGGACAGCACGCTGACCGCTTCCACGCAGTTCCGTCCCTGGCCGCCGCCGATCAGCAGCCCGCAGGCACAGCCCAGCAAGAGCACCGCGGCCGCCTGGGCGGCAAACCGGAGCGGACCGCCCCAGGAATCCGAAAGCATGGCCAGCAGCCCCTGCAGCACCCCGTTCAGCGTCCAGGCCGAAGGGTCCTGCCAGGCGGAGCTGCTGTCGGCCAGGATCTCCCGGGCGCTTTGCGGCAGTTCCACCGCGCCGGCTGATAGAGGGAACTGCCAGCCAAGGCCCCCTATTGCAAAAAGGAGAGCAGCGAACCGACCAGGCTTTGAAACAGCGGCAGCGCCTGCAGCAGAGCCAGCATCCGCCCGCCCAGTTCGGTGGCATGGGCCGCGGCGCCAAGGCCGGCTTCCCGGCAAAGGTCGGCGGCGAACTGCATGACCAGCGAGATGCCCAGCACCCGCAGGATGCAGCCGGTGTAAGGGGTGCCGGCGTAGCCGGCCAGCGATTCGACCAGATCCATAAGCGGGCTCATTTCCCGGGAAACCAGCAGCAGCACCCCGCCCGCCCCGCACACCGAGACCAGAAAGGCAAAGACCGGCTGTTCCTTCCGCAGCGTCAGGGCCAGCAGCCCGGTAACCAGCGCCAGCGCCGCAATCTGTAGCATGAACATACTCCATCATAGATCAAACAGCGCCTTGATCAGCACGAACAGGTCGCTGATCTGGCGGACCAGCATGGTAAGTACAACGATCAGGCCGGCCAGAGTCGTCATCATGGCCTGATCTTCCCGGCCGGAACGGATCAGCAGCTGATTGAGCACGGCCACAATGATCCCGATGGCCGCGATCTTGAAAACAAGGTCTATATCCATGTGGCGGCTCCTTTACAAGATCTCACAGCAGCAAAATGGCAGACACCATTCCCAGCGCCGCGCCCAGGCGCGGGAACAGGACTCTGGCCCGGTCCGCCTCCTCCTGCGCACGGCGTTCGGCCACCCGGCACCGGGCCAGCAGGTATTCCAGCGTGCGGCAGGCGGAGTCCTTCGGGTCCCGCTCCAGCGCATACAGCCCAGCCTGCAGGTCCGGCGCCAGCGGGGACAGCGCCCGGGGCACCGGGATCGACGAGAAGCCCCGGCACCGCTCCAGTCCCATGGCAGCAAAGGCACGGTTTTGCGCTGCCATCCGCAGAACGGCCGCCGCCGGCAGCGCCCGGTAGCGAACGGAATCCAGCAGGTAGACAAGCAGCGCGGAAAACCGTCGGATCTCCTCCAGCTTCTGCCGGCATCGCCCCCACTGCCCCCAGCCCACGCCGGTACCGGTCAGGATCAGCAGAACCCCTCCCAACAGCTTGCACCCCCACACCGCGGTCATGGCAGCGCCACCATCTGCCGGATCAGCCCGGGGTGTTCCCGGCCGGCCAGGAAAATCGCATCGGAGAAAGCGCCGCCGTCCAGCAGCCGCCGGACGGCCGGGTTGCGTTCCAGCTGCTGCCGGTTTGCCCCGTGTACCGTGGCAATAAAGACCACCCCGGAGGCCACCCCCTGCTCCACCGCCGCCGCATCGGCCGGCGTTCCCAGCTCATCGCACAAAAGGATCTGCGGGTTCAGGCATCGCACCGCCATCATGATCGCCTGCGCCTTGGAACAGCGGGTGATCGTATCGCAGTTGACCGCCGGCTTGTCCCCGAAAACCTCGAGTTCTTCCGCCATCAGTTCCCCCCGCTCATCCGCCACGCAAAGGATCCGATCCCGCGCCGCCAGGTAGCAGAGTATGCTGCGCAGAATTGTTGTTTTTCCGCTTCCGGGCGGCCCGGCCACCAGCACGCCGCCCCCCAGGCTGTCCAGTTTTCGGCGCAGTGTTTCCGGCAGCGGGCAGGTCACCCAGCGGGCGATGCGCAGGTTGAGCGCCGTCACCACCGCAAAGCCGCCCGGCCCCCGCACCCCGGCCACCCCCACCCGGTTCCCGCCCGGAATGGTGAAATATCCTTCCTGCAGTTCCCGTTCATAAGCATAAACACTGTGGCCGCACAGTGCAAGGAAGCACTGCTGTACCGCTTCACCGCTCAGATACCGTCCCTGCCGGCAGCCGGGCAGAAAGCGGGTGCAGGGCACAAGCCGGCCGCCCATCGTCAGCAAAACCGGCTGGCGGGTACGCAGCCGGATCTCCTGTACGCGGCCGGCCGCTTCCGCCGGCAGCCGGCTCAGCTCGTCCCGCAGCGGCGCCGGCAGCGCCTGGATCGCCTGATAATACTCGTCCATCCGGGATCACCTCACACCCCCACTGTATTCGCGTAGACAAGCGCCTAGAACCGCACAGCAAAAAAGCCCCGGTTCACACCGGAGCTTGAGCGTGTCGAGAAACTCGACACGCTGCACAAGGGGCAACAGCCGCGCACGGCAATTGCCTAACGCGGCTATTTCCCCTTGTGTATCCCCTTCGACAAAATTTTACGGCAAATCGCGCACTCGTCACTTCGTTCCTCGTACACAATTTGCCGCAAAATTTCCCTGTCGGTGTCGCCGTCGTCGGCGCATGTCCGCCGACAGCGACAATTTTAGACTTTTTTGACAGTCTGAAGCCCCGGTTCACACCGGAGCTTCTGAAAAAGGTATTTCTGTTATCAGGATTCGGCGGGTTCCTGACCCACCAGGCGATAGAGTTCGGCTTCGTCAATGACCGGGACGCCCAGGCTCTGGGCCTTGGTCAGCTTGGAACCGGCCGCCTCCCCGGCCACCAGGTAGGCGGTCTTTTTGGAGACCGATCCGCTGGCCTTGCCGCCGTTGCGCACGATCAGGGCTTCCGCCTCCTGGCGGGAGAGGTGGGGCAGCGTACCGGTGACCACCAAGGTCATGCCGGCCAGCGCCGTGCCCTTCTTTTCACCGTGCCAGTCCATATTGACCCCCAGGGCGGACAGGCGCTGCAGCAGGTCCTGCGTGCCCTCTTTGGCAAAGAATTCGGTCACGCTCTGCGCCATGATCGCGCCGATCCCGTCGATGGCGGCGATCTCCTCCTCCGTCGCCCGGGCCAGCGCCTGCATGGTCCCGAAATGCTCCGCCAGCTGGGCGGCCGCCTTGTCGCCGA
>DWWE01000056.1 GCA_019119835.1 Candidatus Gemmiger stercoravium
CCTGCGGACCCCTGGTCGGCGGCCGCCGCATCGAAACGGCGGGACCTTTGGTTCTTTCGGTCACGAAAGAACAACGATAATTCGATATGTTGTTAAAAAGATAGCCGCAAAGCCAAACCCGGCAACTAACCTGCAAGGCAAACCCCGCTAGGCCAATAAAGAAAAAAACAGCGTTTGCGGCACGGCAGGGTGTGGGGATTCCTGCGGGGTGAGAGCCGCCGGGAAGCCCGCTAGCCAATTTTGGCAACGTGCGCGGCAAGGCAGGGTGCGGGGTTGCCCGCAGCGCGGGCAGCGGGGCGGGGGATTTCCCGCAGCGCAGGCAGCGGGGCAAGGGCTTGCGAGGCAGGGCGGGGCGCGGGGGCTCCCGCAGCGAAGTTCAGTTCCGCCAGAGTTCCCGCAGGGCGTCGGCTTCCCGGGCGGCCAGGCCGGGGAAAGCGTCGTTGGCGAACAACGAGTCGTACCGGTACAGCCCCACCCCCTGCCCGCCCGCCGCGGCCAGGGCCTCGGCCTGGCGGGCCAGGGCGTCGCCCCGCTGCCACTCGCTGTCCGGGCCGGTGCGGTCGCCCCCGTCCCCCGCCCCGATCCGGTAGGCCCCCAACCCGAAGTACAGCGCCACATCCCCCCGCCGGGGCATGGCCAGCCAGGCGTCGGCCAGCTCGGCCAGACTGTGGGAGGCATCCGCCCCCCGCTGATACTCCAGCCCCCAGTACAGCTGGGGCATCAGATAGTCCACATACCCGCCCTCGGCCAGCCAGCGGGCAGCGTCGCTGTACTGGGCGTCCCGGTTCTGGGCCGGGTCGCCCTGGGGCGCCACCCCGAACCGCACCCCATACCGGTGGGCGGTCTGGCAGCACAGCGCCACCAGCGCGTCCACGTTGGAACGGCGCCAGTCGGCCAGCGGCAGGGGGTCGTCGGCGCCGGCGCAGTAGGCCGCGTAGGCGTCGGCGTCAAAGGCCGGGTCGGTGGTGGGGTAGAAGTAATCGTCAAAATGGACGCCGTCGATGTCGTACCCGGCGCAGAGTTCGGCCACCCCCGCGGCGATGTAGGCCCGCACCCGGGGCTCGGCCGGGTCCAGGTAGAGCCCGTCCCCCGCCCGGCGCACCCAGTCGGGGTGAAGGTTGGCCAGGCTGCCGTCGCCCGGTTCCGGCACGCCACCGGCCTGCAGCCGGTAGGGGTTGACCCAGGCTTCCAGCTGAAGGCCCCGGTCGTGGGCCGCCTGCACCAGAATGGCCAGCGGGTCAAAGCCCGGGTCCCGCCCCTGGACGCCGGCGGCCAGGTGGCTCCAGGGGAAGAGCTCGCTGGGGTACAGCGCATCCCCGAAGGGCCGCACATGGGCCAGCACCACGTTGGCCCCCAGCCCGGCGATGTCGTCCAGCATCGCCGCGGCGTCCGCCCGGAAGGCCGCGGCGTCGGAAAAGTCCATCCGCTGCCATTCCAGGTAGGACACCCACACCGCCCGGTACTCCCCCGCCGGGAAGGCGGCGGTCTGCCCCTCCCCGGCCGGGTCGGCGGTGGCGGCGGTCTGCCCGGACGTCTCCCCCGCTGTCTCGTCGGGGAAAGTTTGCCCGCCCGGGGCGGCCGTGGCGGCAATCTCCCCCGCCGGCCCGTCTGCGGCGGCATCGGCGGCGGACCGCCCGGCGGACCGGGCAGCCCCGGCGGCGGTCTCCCCCGCCCCGGCGGGGCCCAGCAGCGCCGCCGGCAGCAAAAGCACCAGCAGGCCCAGCACCCCCGCCCCCAACAGCCGCCCCCAACGCCGCCAGCCCATACCGCACGCCCCCTTTGGCACAGGGTATGCGGCGGCGGGCAAAAACTTCCCTGCCCCGGGGGCGGGATTTTGCCCGGGCGGCCCGGCAGCCCATAGCGGCCCCCGGCCCGGCGGGGCGGGTTGCCGGCAGCCCAGGGCAGCCCCCCGCCCGGCGGGCAGGCGCGGCGGGGTCCCGCGGGGCCGTGCGGACAGGCAGCGGCAGACCGCCGGGCAGCCGGCCCGCCGCCCCGCAAGCAACCGGCCCGCCCCCCTTGGCAAGCGGGGAAAAATCTGCTATAATGAAAAAGTTTTCACGGGCCAGTAGCTCAGTTGGTCAGAGCTGGCGGCTCATAACCGCTTGGTCCCGGGTTCAAGTCCTGGCTGGCCCACCAACACAAACGGCGCACCGCAGAACCATCTCTGCGGTGCGCCGTTTTCTATTGGGGGGCAAGGTCATCGGCGGCCGGGGCGGGAAGGGCGCGGGGCAGCGGTTTCCCGGCCGAAATGGTCCGGTTTACCCGTCCTGTTCCTGGCTTTCCAGCGCTTTGCGTTGTCCCTCCAGCTGTTTGGCGGAGAATTCCACCCCGGATTCAAGGCTCGACAGACGGTGGTACTCGTCCATGGTCACATACCCGTTAAACTTTTCCGCCGCTTTCAGCATGGCCTTTTGTTCATTGACCCGGGCGTTGTGTTTGAAGACTTCGCGGTTGTACTCCCAGATCCCGGCGCTTCTGCTGTCACCAGTCTGCCGGTAATAGTCCGCCAGGTACTGGGCCATCTCCGCATCCTTCTGCTCATTCGCTCCATACACGTCTTCATCAAAATAGCAGTGCAGGTAGGGCAGCGCGGTCTTGTAATCGCGGGGCGTTTTCGCCATCAGGTATTCAATGGCCGACCACATACACAGGTCCGGTGTGTTGGTGTATTTGCCCTCCGCCTTCTTTTTTTCATAAAGCTGCAAGGCCATGTGCAGCCAATGGAAGCCCCGTTCTTCATCGGGGGTCCATACCTCGTATGTTTCCCGGATGGAAGCGAACTTGCCCGGAAAGTACTCGTAGGCTCCTTTCAGGTACAGGTCGATCAGGAACTGATACACAAAATAACGGAGGTCTGCGGGGCGTTTCTTTTCTTCCTCCTGGGCCTGGGCCGTCAGCAGCGCCAGCATCTCCTGCCAGGGGCCTTCCATCGTGCCGCTGCCCCAGCTCTGCCCCAGCAGCTTGCACAGCTCCGCCCAAATCCGAACCCATCTGGAATAAACATCACGGTCAATGAATTTGCCCGCCTGGTGCTGCGCCAGTATATACTGCCATTGCCATTCGGCGGCCTGTTCGAGATTTTCCCGGGTGCGAGGGAAGTCGGGGTACAGGCAGAAACTAGCAAATTCCAACGCCTCCACATGGCCCAGTTCGATGGCTTTGCGGTAATAGTACAGCGCCTTCTCGGGCTTATTTTTATGGTACTTACACTGATACCCTTTTCTGAAATATTTTTCCGCCGGGTCCTTTTGGCTGAACAACCCCATCCGACACCGCCTCCATCTTTGTCGTATTTTTGAGCTTCCTCCCGGGGAACCCGTTCCAACGCGGGTCGGCTCATTCGTGCCGGATGGCTTCCAGCGCGCTGATCTTGACGGCCCGGTTGGCCGGGGCGATGCCGGACAGGATGCCGATGCCGGTGGCGAAGGCCAGCGCGGCCAGGATCAGCCAGGGGGGGATCTCGGACATTGTGCCGCTGGAGGTCATGCCGCCGTTCATCAAAAAGCTCAGGTCCAGGTTGGCCTGGATGCCCAGCGACTGCAAAAGCCCCATCAGCAGCCCGGCCAGCAGCATCAGGTTGTTGAGCACCAGGCTGACCAGCCAGCTGAGCAGCGCCCCCGCCACCCCGCCGATAAAGCCGATGAAGCCGCTTTCGATCAGGAACATCTGGCGGATGTTTTTCAGCTCGCAGCCCAGCACCTTCATGACGCCGATCTCCCGGGTGCGCTCGTAGATGGCCATGGTCATGGTGTTGGCGATGTTCAGCGCCGCCACGAACAGGCTGATGGCCGCCAGGCCGCCCAGCATCATCTGGTTGCGGGCCACCTGCTTCTGCATCTCCTTGCGGGTGTCGGACATGGAGTAGGTGCTCAGCCCATATTCCTTGATGGCCTCGTTGACGGCGTCCACGTTCTCGATCTCGTCCACCTTCACATAGACGTTCTGGTACTCGGCGTTGTCGTCATACTTGGTGTTGAGCAGGTCGGCGCTCTCCTTCATCAGCATCTTCATGTCCTTGAGGCGCAGTACGATGCCGCCCTGGGTCCAGTAGTTCTTTTCGTCCATCGCCATCGTCCCCACCACCTGGAGCTTCCAGGTCATCTCCTTGGGGTTGTCGGCGTCGCCGTTGGACAGGGTCAGGGTCATGTCGTCCTTGTTCACATCCACAAAGGGGGGCAGTTCGTTGCCGTTGGCGTCGGTCATGCCCTGGAAGCGGTACCGTTTGGAGGAACTGGGGCTGCGGCGGGTATCCTCGAAATTATAGCCGGTATAGGGGCCCACCAGCACGGGCAGGGTGTCCTTGGGGTAGGTGGCCGAGTCGGACAGCCAGGTCCCGTCGGTGAGGGTGAAGCCCATCGGCTCCATCGCCGCCGGGTCGATGCCGTAGAGGTTGTACAGCCCCGAGGTCTGGTACCGCTCGTTCATGCCGGCGCTGACCCGGCCCTGGAGGTTGTAGCCCTCATAATAGGGGGTGGCGGCCACCACATGGTCCATGGAGCGGAACACTTTGATGAGGGCGTCGTCCAGCTTGGCGGGCTGCTCGCTGGAGGAGGAGCTGGTGGTCACCCCGCCGATGGACACCGCCATCCCCATGTTGCCGCCGTAGACCTGGATCTGGGTCAGGTCGCCCCAGCTCTGGAGCATCTCGTCATAGGCTTTGTTCTGGGCGATGCCCAGGCTGATCATGACGATGACCGCGCAGGTCCCCACCACCACGCCGATGACGGTCAGCGCGGTGCGCCCCTTGCGGCGGGACAGGTTCTTGGCGGCCAGGGCCACCTGATCAGAGATCTTCATCGTCAGCCTCCAGGTCGGCCAGGGCGGCCGCCTTCTTCTTTTTGCGGCGCACCACCAGGATCACAGCCACCACCGCGACGACCACCGCCACCGCGATGAGCACGATGCCCCACACCGGCAGGCCGGGCTGGGCGGTGGGCTCCACCATGCCGGGGTCCATCGCCGTGTCGTCGTAGGCGGGCATCTCCATCACATTGATGGAAAAGTCCTTGGATACGGTTTTGAGGGAGCCGTCCTCCGCCTCATAGTTCAGCACGATGGTGCCGCTGACCGTGCCGGTGGTGGTGGGCACCAGGTCAAAGTCCACGCTGTTCTCGGTGCCGGCGTTCACGTTGCCGATATACTGCTGGGTCATGTCGGCGCCGAGGTTTTCGCCGGTGAGGGAGGCTTCCAGGTTGGCCACCGGGTTTTTGCCCTTGTTGACAAAGTTCAGGGTGACGGTGGCGGTGTCGCCCAGGTAGATGCTGTCATTGACCTGGAGCTGGCCCAGCTCGAACCGGTCGGGCTGGCTGATGGGCACCGACACGGTGGTGGAACCGCTGACCGCGGTGCCGGTGTCCGCCCCGGCACCCACCATGTTCACCGTGATGTTGGCCACCCCGCCGCTGAAGCCGGCGCCGGCCTGCAGGTTGAAGCTGACATCCCGGGTGGAGCCGGCGTTCATCGCCCCCAGGTAGGTGGACAGGCTGCCGCCGGTCATGGTGACCCCTTCGGGCAGGGTGACCGAGGCCACCACGTCGTTGACCGTCTCGGTGCCGCCGGTGGCGTACAGGGTCAGCGAAAGGGTGAAGGGGCTGCCGGCGGTGATGGTCTCGGTGCCGTAGCTGGAGCTGCGCACGATCAGGCTGGGGGTCTTGTTCTGCTTGGCTTCGGTGCTGCACTGGCCCAGCACCGGGGCCAGCTGCTGCATGGCCATCGAGGTGTTCTGGTAGCTCAGGTTGATGGCGAACTGGTTGCCGCCGCCGTTGAAGATCACGTCCCGGAACAGCAGCACATAGGTATAGTAGGCGCCCTGGGCGTCCTCCCCTTCGGTGAGCTGGCTGACCTCGGCGGTGCCGGTGTAGGTGAAGATGGTGGAGTTCACCCGGGCGACGATCTCATCAGCCGTGACGTTGTAGGTGGCGGCGGGGTGGTCCACCACCCGCAGCACCACGTTGATCCGGTCGCCTTCCTGCACCTGCTGGACCTCGCCGCCGGCGGTGTCGGTGACCGCCGCTTCGGTCACATAGACCTCGCCGCTGGTGGCGGGCACTGTGCCCGGGTCCTGGGTGGGGGCGGGGGTGGGTTCGGGCGCCGGTTCGCTGGCGGCGGGCGGGGCGGTCTCCTCGCCTTCCGCCAGGGCGGGGACGGACAGCGGCCCGGCAAACAGGCTCAGGGCCAGCAGCAGGCCGGCGGTGAGCCGGGTGAATGTCTGTTTCAAAGGGAATTCCTCCTTGGTTGGCCCCGCCGGGGCGGGGGTGGTGGTAAGCGGGCTCAGGAGGCCCGGGCGGCGGCGCCGCCGATCTCCAGGTTGCCTTCGATGGAGGCGAACAGCGCCTTGCGGTTCGCCTCCTTCTCGGCTTCGGGCTGCAGGATGTTGGACTGCACACGGCCGTCCAGGATGGTGATGATCCGGTCGGCGCAGGCGGCCAGCGAGGGTTCGTGGGTGACCATCACGAAGGTGATGCTCTCCTGCTTGGAGAGTTCCAGCATCCGGTACAGCACCTGTTTGGAGGTGACCGAGTCCAGGTTGCCGGTGGGTTCGTCGGCAAAAATGACCTTGGGCCGGCCCACAAAGGCCCGGGCGATGCCCACCCGCTGCTGCTGGCCGCCGGACATCTCGGTGGGCAGGTGGTTGGCGCGGCCGCCCAGGCCCATGTTTTTCAGTTCCTTGCGGGCCAGGGCCAGCCGCTGTTTGGCCGGCACGCCCTTGAACATCAGCGGCAGGGCGACGTTTTCGGCGGCGGTCATGCTGGGCAGCAGGTTGTAGCTCTGGAAGATGAACCCCAGGTGGGCCTGGCGGAAGTGGGCCAGCTGGGTCTCGTCCATGCCGCTGATCTCATGCTGGCCGATGAAGACCTTGCCGCGGGTGGGCTTTTCCAGCCCGGCCAGCTGGTTGAGCAGGGTGGACTTGCCGCTGCCCGACTGGCCCACGATGCAGCAGAACTCGCCTTTTTCGATGGCGATGTCCACATCGTTCAGGGCCACCACCCGCTCTTTGCCGACGGCATAGACCTTGCGGAGTTTTTCGGTTCGGATGATCGGGGCCATGGGCACCTCCTTCGGGTTGTTGCGCTCCCCGTCTGCGGGGAATACATGGCTTTATCATACCATGAAACCCAGGCGCTGAAAACCCCGGAACTTGTAAATTTTTGCCGGGGCTTTGCCGGGGCCCGGCCGGGCGGGGGATTTTGCCGGCGGGTAACAAAAACTTTACTTTGTCCCACCTTGTTTTTGCCCGGGGGTGCTGTATAATAAAGGTAGGGAGCGGGGCCGTGCCCGACCCCGGTTTTCCGGCCGATGCAACCACGGCTTGCACCATATAAGGAGGAACCGCCGATGCAGGAGTTTGACCTGGAAACGCAGATCCTGGCCGCGGCCGCCCAGCTGGAGCGGCAGGGCCGTTACGCCGACACCCGCCGCTTTGTGCAGCATGGCGGCGTGACGGTATACCGCCACTGTGTGCGGGTGGCCGTGCTGAGCTGCCGGCTGGCCGACGCCTTCGGCTGGCAGGTGGACCGGGCCGCGCTGATCCGCGGGGCGCTGCTGCACGACTATTTCCTGTATGACTGGCATGAGAAGGACGACAGCCACCGGCTGCACGGGTTCACCCACCCGCGGACGGCGCTGCGCAACGCCTGCGCCGACTGGACCCTGACCGACCGGGAGCAGAACATCATCCTGCGGCACATGTTCCCCCTGACCCCGGTGCCGCCCCGCTGCCGGGAAGGATGGCTGGTCTGCCTGGCCGACAAGCTCTGCGCCGTGCAGGAGATGGTCACCACCCGCACCGCCCGGCTGCGTCCGCGCCGCGCCGCCGCCTGAGATCCGTTTTCCGCCCCCTGCCAAGCCCGGCGGGGGGCATTTTTCTGCCCGGGGCCGGCGCACCGCCCAGGCGGGGCCAGGCGGTCAGCCGGGCCGCGGGCCGCCGGCGGCGTTTTTTGCCGGCGGGCCTTGACAGGTTTGTTATAATAAGGTTAGCAGTTAGACAAACTAACTGCCAGACATTGGAACATATTTTCATAGGATAGATCCACAGGGAAAGGTGAACCGCCATGGCAGAGAACAAGACCAGAATCGACATTTTTTCGGGGTTTTTGGGGGCCGGCAAGACGACCCTCATCAAAAAGCTGATCCACGAAGCCTTCGGGGGCGAAAAGCTCGTGCTGATCGAAAACGAGTTCGGCGAGATCGGCATTGACGGCGGCTTTATGCGGGAGGCCGGCATCCAGGTGAACGAGCTGAACTCCGGCTGCATCTGCTGCAGCCTGGTGGGGGATTTCCGCGAAGCGCTCAAGCAGGTGGTGCAGACCTACCACCCCGACCGCATCCTCATCGAGCCGTCGGGGGTGGGCAAGCTGTCCGACGTGACCCGCGCCGTGGAGGGGGTCGCCGAGACCCTGCCCGTCACCCTCAACAGCTTTGTGACGGTGGCCGACGTGAACAAGGTCAAGCTGTATATGAAAAACTTCGGCGAGTTCTATGACGACCAGGTCAGCCATGCTTCCTGCCTGATCCTGAGCCGCACCGGCAACGCCCCCCAGGCCAAGATCGACGCCGCGGTGGCGCTGCTGCAGCAGAAAAACCCCACCGCCACCATCGTGACCACCGACTGGGCCGCCCTGACCGGGCCCCAGATCGTGGCGGTGATGGACGGCAAGCGGGACCTGGTGGCCGAGCTGATCGAGCAGGCCCAGGCCGCCAACGCCGCCCATGCCGGCGAGGAGGAGCACCACCACCATCACCACGATCATGAGCATGAATGCTGCCACCATGACCATGAGCATGACCACGAGTGCTGCCACCACGACCATGACCACGACCACGAGCACGAGTGCTGCCACCACGACCACGACCATGACCACGAGGGCCATGTCCACCACTATGACGAGCACGGGGTGTGCAGCTGCGGGCACCACCACGACCACGACGCCGACGAGGTGTTTACCAGCTGGGGCCGGGAGACCGCCCACAAGTACACCCCCGAAGGGCTGGAGGAAGCGCTGACCCGGCTGGATTCCGGCGAGTTCGGCCAGATTTTGCGGGCCAAGGGCATTGTGGACGGCGGCGCCGGCTGGCTGGAGTTTGATATGGTGCCCGGCGAGCATGAGGTGCGCCGGGCCGGCCCCGACGTGACCGGCAAGCTCTGCGTGATCGGTTCGGGGCTGGACGAAGCGCGGCTGGCCGAACTGTTCGGACTGTGAGGTGCGGCCATGGCAACCAGAGAGATCCCGGTCTACCTGTTTGTGGGCATGCTGGAAAGCGGCAAGACCAAGTTCATCCAGGAGACGATGGAGGACCCGCAGTTTGATTCCGGCGACAAGACGCTGCTGCTGGTCTGTGAGGAAGGCGAGGAGGAATACGACCCCGAAAAGTTCGGCTTTGGCGGGGTGACGGTGGAGGTGCTGGCCGACAAGGCCGAGCTGAACACCCCCAACCTGCAGCGGCTGGAAAAGAAGAGCGGCTGCGGCCGGGTGGTGATCGAGTACAACGGCATGTGGCTGCTGCAGGACCTGGCCGACGCGCTGCCCCCCAACTGGGTGCTGTACCAGTGCCTGGCCACGGCGGACGGCACCACCATCAAGACCTATGCGGGGGACAACGCCCTGCGCAGCCTGCTGCTGGACAAGCTGCGGGCCAGCGAGCTGCTGGTGGTGAACCGGGCCGAGCAGGTCAACGACGAGGAGAGCCGCCAGCTGATCCACAAGCTGGTGCGCCAGGCCAGCCGCCGCTGCGACATCGCCTACGAGTTCCTGGACGGGTCGGTGGCCTACGACGACATCCCCGACCCGCTGCCCTTTGATGTGAACGCCCCGGTCATCGAGATCCCCGACGAGTTTTTCGGGGTGTGGTATATGGACTGCATGGACGACATGAAAAAGTACGACGGCAAGACGGTGAAGTTTCTGGCCCAGGTCTGCCAGACCCCCCAGGCCGGCAAGGACAGCTTTGTGCCCGGCCGTTTCGCCATGACCTGCTGCGTGCAGGACATCCAGTTTGTGGGCTTCCCCTGCCGGTACGACGACTGCAAGGCGCTGAAGCAGCGGGACTGGATCACCCTGACCGCCAAGGTCAACTGCAAGTTCCACCCCATCTACAAGGGCCAGACCCCCGACAGCGTGGGCCCGGTGCTCACCGCCCTGACCGTCGCCCCCGGCAAAAAGCCGGTGGACGATGTGGTCATGTTCTCTTGAGCTTCGCTGCACAAGGGGCAACAGCCGCGCACTGCCGCCGCAGCGGCGTGTCGGAGGCCAACCGGGCCGCAGGCCCGGCTCTTAGGCCGGAGACCGGCTTTGCCTAACGCGGCTATTTCCCCTTTTGGAAACCCTTCGACGAAATTTTGAGGGAAACGCAGGGTTATTTGTACTGGTTGATCTTATCAAGCTGCACCGCAACGCAGTCCAGCGCGCTTTCGATCACCTTGTCCATATCATAATACCGGTATTCACCCAGCCGTCCGCCGAAAACAACATGCGGTTCCGCATCGGCCATCGCCTTATACCGGGCGTAAAGGGCCATGTTCGGTTCATCGTTGACCGGGTAATACA
>DWWE01000057.1 GCA_019119835.1 Candidatus Gemmiger stercoravium
CACTTCCTCGCCGTTCATGGCGGCGGCGAAGGCTTCCTTGTAGTAGACCTTCCAGACATTGGTGGCGGAGGTCAGGGCGGCGGTGGGGGCGGTGTCCAGCATGTCGATGTTGTAGCCCACCGAGTAGCAGACGGTGCCGGCATCCTTGAGCTTCTGGGTGGCGGCGGGGGCGCCGGTGGAGTCGGCGTGCTGGCCGACGATGACCGCGCCGTTGGCGATCAGGGCTTCGGCGGCGGCGCCTTCCTTGTCAATGTCGAACCAGGAGTTGGTGTACATGACTTCCAGCACGGTCTGGGGCCAGACGCTCTTGGCGCCCAGGTAGAAGGCGGTGTAGCCGGAGACCACCTCGGCATAGGGGAAGGCGCCCACATAGCCGATCTTGACGTTGCCGTCGGCGTCAAAGGAGCCGGGCTGGTTCTCGGGGGTCAGGGTGCCGCTCTCGATGAGTTCCTTGAGCTTCATGCCGGCCACCACGCCGCTGACATAGCGGGACTGGTAGACGGCGGTGAAGGCGTTCTTGAAGTTGTCCAGCCCCGAAATGGCCGCAAAGTCGCCGGTCATGGCGATGAAGGTGACATCGGGGTACTTCTCGGCGGCTTCGACCATGTAGGTCTGGTGGCCGTAGGAGTTGGAGAGGATCAGGTCGCAGCCCTGGGCCACCAGGTCCTCGGCGGCATCCAGGCATTCGGCGCCTTCGGGGATCTTGTACTTCCAGACGATCTGGTCTTCGCTCAGGCCCAGCTCTTCGGCGGCGGTCTTGATGCCGGTGATGTGGGCGGCGCTGTAGCCCTCGGTCTCGTCGCCCAGCATGATGGCGCCGATCTTGAAGTCAGAGGCGGCGGCGGCGTCGGCCGCGCCGCTCTCGCCGGTGGCCGCGGTGCTGCCGGTGGAGCCGCAGGCCGCCAGGCTCACGAGCATGGTCAGGGCCAGTACCGCGCCCAGGACGCGCAGGAACTTTTTCATCGTGTGTTCTCCTTCCTGTAAATGCAAGACAAAATAAAACAGGCGGGTCAGGCCGCGCCGCCGGCTGTGCCGGCGAGGGAATGGGCTTTCCCGCCAGGTCATGTCTCCATTGTAGGACAAAACAGGGGTGGTTTGCAATGGGTTTTAAGGAATTGTAAAAAAATCGTGAAAATACGGTGAATTCCCCGAAATGCGCCGGCGCAGCCTTGGCAGAACGCACAAAGATTATTTTGAAAAGTATGACTTTTGCACAAAGTTGCCCGCCGCCCGGGCCCGGCTCAGCGGCGGTCGGCCCGCACCCGTTCGCAGGTTTTGAGAACCAGCATCAGCAGCAGGATGTCCAGCGGGAACTTGATGACGTTTTTGACCAGGCGCAGGCTGCTGAGCACCACGAAGGACTGCCCGTAGGTGATGTGCAGCCACAGCGGGGTGAGCAGGAAGTTGAAGAGCAGCACCATGTTGAGCTTGCACAGCACCACCCGCCACAGCTTGATGGGCCGGCGGTACAGCCACAACCCGTACAGCACCCCCACCAGGATGGCGCTGAGGGTCCAGCCCGGGAAGTAGGGGCCGTTGGGGCGCAGGATGTAGCCCAGCAGGTCGGTGACGATGCCCGAAAGCCCCGCCACCCAGGGCCCGCAGAGGTAGCCGATGGCGGCGACGGCCAGAAAGTCGAAGCCGACTTCCAGCAGCTGGGAGACCGGAATGGTGAACTGGTTGAGCACCAGGTGGACGGCGGACAGCACCGCGGCGGTGGCCAGGGTGCGGGGGTCGTGGAGTTCCCGGACGGCATCGACCCGCAGGCGGGTCAGGGGGTCGCTGAGGCGGGTGAACGGATGTGTCATGATGGCAAGCCCTCCTTGTCAGGCATGGGCCGCACACGGACAAAAAAAGCAGGGATGCGCGCCGATGCGGCGCTGCATCCCCTGCAGGCAGCCCGCCCCGGAAGGCAGGCTGTTTTCGTCCCCGTGCAGCAGTGGGATGCGGGGACCGCACCGCGGGCCCCGGGGCGCCGAAAACGCCCGGGCGGCCACTTCGTCCTGCCACAACTCCCCGTTGGTCAGGCACTAAACGCGCGGAACCCTACTCTGCTGGGCCGGGCGGCGCGGGCCGCCCGACGAACTAACGAAACCATTCTACAACTTTTTCGGAATTTTGCAACCCCCCCGGTTTGAGGGGCGGGGCGGCGGGCGGCCTTACTTGGAGACCTTCTCCTTCAGGCGGCCGCTGGCCTTGAAGCCCGGGATCGCAGTGGGCTGCAGCTGGCTGGTGACCTTGGTCTTGGGGTTGGTGAAGTTCTTGGTCTGGCGTTCCCGCATCTCGAACCGGCCGAACCCGGCGATGGTGACCTTCTCCCCGCTGCGGAGCACATCCCCGATGGTCCCGAAGATCCCATCCATGACCTTTTCCACGGCGCCGGCGCTCAGGCCGGTATCATTGGCAACTTTGGTAATCAACTGCGATCTTGTCATTTTCTCTATCTCCTAGTTCAGCGGCCCGCCCGTCGCCGGGCGCAGCCGTGTAATTGTCGCTAACCATTATATGAAGAATTTGGCGCAGAATCAAGCGATTTTGTCAAAATCCCCGGGGCGGCCGGGAAAAATTGTCAATTTTAATAAAAAGCATCCGCCTGCAGCGCCAATCTTCGGCGGAATGGGGCAAAGCCGCCCCGGCCTTTGGCCCCGCCTGCCCCGCCGCACAAAAAGAGGCGCCCCGGCACGGGGCGTCTCCTGCAATTTGTTTGCGTTGCAGCGCGGTTTTGCCAGTCCCGTTCCGCTCAGCGGGCCGCGTCCCGGTGCAGGGTGGCCACGTCCACCAGCTCCATGCTGCTGATGTCATGGTCGCCGCGCAGCGCGTCCACAAGGATGCGGGCGGTGTCCAGCGCGGTGATGCAGGGGATGGACAGCTCGGTTGCCTTGCGGCGGAACTTGACCGAATCCCGCCGGGGGTCCCGGCCGTGGGGGCTGGTGGAGATGATGTAATCCACCAGGCCGCTTTCCAGCAGGTCGATGGCGTTGGGGCGCTCGCCGCTCATCTGCCGCACGACGCTGCAGGGGATCATCTGGCTGTTCAGGTACCGGGCGGTGCCGGGGGTGCCGTAGATCTTGTAGCCGTAGTCATGCAGCTTCCAGGCCAGGTCGGCGGCCTCGGGCTTGTCGGCGTCCTTGACCGAGATGATGACGCAGGAGCCGGGGCCCGGCACCTTGAACTGGTAGCCGGCGGCCACCAGGCCCTTGATCATCGCTTCGTGGAAGGTGGGGGCGATGCCCAGCACCTCGCCGGTGGACTTCATCTCGGGGCCCAGCATGGTGTCCACGCCGTGCAGCTTGAGGAAGCTGTACACCGGCACCTTGACGGCGTAGTAGGGGCTCTGGCCGCCGCGCCACAGGCCGGTGCCGTAGCCCATATCCCGCAGTTTTTCGCCCAGGGTGCAGCGCACGGCCAGGTCCACCATCGGTACGCCGGTGACCTTGCTGATGTAGGGCACCGTGCGGGAGGAACGGGGGTTGACCTCGATCACATAGACCTTGCCGTCCTGCACGGCGTACTGCACGTTCACCAGGCCCACGACCTTCAGTTCCCGGGCAAAGCGGCCGGTGTAGTCCACCAGCGTGTCGATGACGCTCTGGGGGAAGTCGTAGGGCGGGTAGACGCAGATGGAGTCGCCGGAGTGTACGCCGGTGCGCTCCACCTGCTCCATGATGCCGGGGACCAGGTAGTCCTCGCCGTCGCAGATGGCGTCCACCTCGCACTCGGTGCCGTAGATGTACTTGTCCATCAGCACCGGGTGGGACATATCCACATGGGCGGTGATGACCCCCATGTACTCCACCACATCCGCCGAGTTGTAGGCCACGATCATGTTCTGGCCGCCCAGCACATAGGACGGACGCATCAGCACCGGGTAGCCCACCTCCTCGGCGGCCTTGAGGGCTTCCTCCAGCGTGTAGACGGTGCGGCCTTCGGGCCGGGGGATGCCGCAGCGCTCCAGCAGCTCGTCGAACCGTTCCCGGTCCTCGGCCTCGTCGATGGCGTCGGCCGGGGTGCCCAGGATGGGCAGGCCGATGTCGTCCATGTGCTTGGCCAGCTTGATGGCGGTCTGGCCGCCGAACTGCACCAGGCAGGCGTCGGGGCGCTCGGTGGCGATGACGTTGTCCACGCTTTCCGGGTTCAGCGGGTCGAAGTAGAGCCGGTCGCCGGTGTCAAAGTCGGTGGAGACGGTCTCGGGGTTGTTGTTGACCAGGATGGCTTCGCACCCGTGGCGCTTGAGGGTCCAGACCGCGTGGACCGAGCAGTAGTCGAACTCGATGCCCTGGCCGATGCGGATGGGCCCGGAGCCGAAGACCAGCACCTTCCGGCGGGCGGGGTCGCTGCGCTCGGCGATGAAGGTCTCGGCTTCGTTGTCCGCGTCGTAGGTGGAGTAGAAGTAGGGGGTGCGGGCGGCGAACTCGGCCGCGCAGGTGTCCACCATCTTGAAGCCGGCCCGCAGCGGGTCCCCGGGCAGCTGCCCGGCGCCGGACAGCCGCAGGATGGTCTTGTCCAAAAAGCCGTACTTTTTGGCTTCCAGGTACTTTTCGAGGGTCAGTTCACCGGTTTTCAGCCCCTGTTCCAGGTCGGCCAGGTGCTGCATCTTGTCCAGGAACCACCAGTCGATCTTGGTGATGTCGTAGATCGTCTTGTGGTCCACCCCCCGCTTGAGGGCTTCGTAGACGCAGAAGGCCCGCTCGGAGTCCTGCACATGAAGATGGTCGATGATCTCGCCGGTGGAGAGCTTCTCGAAATCCGGCAGGGTCAGGGTGTCCAGCCCCAGCTCGATGGAGGAGACGGCCTTCATCATCGCGTGTTCGAAGTTGTTGCCGATGGCCATGACCTCGCCGGTGGCCATCATCTGGGTGCCCAGCGACTTGTCGGCGTAGACGAACTTGTCAAAGGGCCATTTGGGGTACTTGACCACCACATAGTCCAGCGCGGGCTCAAAGCAGGCGCAGGTCTCGCCGGTCACGTCGTTGGTGATCTCGTCCAGGGTATAGCCCAGGGCGATCTTGGTGGCCACCTTGGCGATGGGGTAGCCGGTGGCCTTGGAGGCCAGGGCGGAGGAGCGGGACACGCGGGGGTTGACCTCGATGACCGCATACTCGAAGCTGTCCGGCTTGAGGGCGAACTGGCAGTTGCAGCCGCCCTCGATGCCCAGCTCGGTGATGATGTCCAGCGCGGCGGTGCGCAGCATCTGGTATTCCTTGTCGGACAGGGTCTGGCTGGGGGCCACGACAATGGAGTCGCCGGTGTGTACGCCGACGGGGTCCAGGTTCTCCATGTTGCAGACGGTGATCACGTTGCCCTTGGAGTCCCGCATGACCTCGTATTCGATCTCTTTCCAGCCGGCGATGCACTTTTCCACCAGGATCTGGTGGATGGGGGACAGCCGCAGGCCGTTGGTGGCGATTTCCCGGAGTTTTTCCTCATCCTCGCAGATGCCGCCGCCGGTGCCGCCCATCGTGAAGGCGGGGCGGACGATGACCGGGTAGCCGATGGTGCCGGCGTAGGCGACGGCGTCCTCCAGCTCCTCCACCACCTTGGAGGGCACGATGGGCTGGTGGAGCTTTTCCATCGTATCCTTGAAGAGCTGGCGGTCCTCGGCCCGGTCGATGGTGTCGGGGCGGCAGGCCAGCAGCCGGACGCCGCTGCGGTCCAGAAAGCCGCTGCGGGCCAGCTCCATGCTCAGGTTCAGGCCCATCTGGCCGCCCAGGTTGGGCAGGATGGCGTCGGGGCGCTCGATCTCGATGATCCGCTCCACCACCTCAGCGGTGAGGGGTTCGATATACACATGGTCGGCAATGTCCGGG
>DWWE01000058.1 GCA_019119835.1 Candidatus Gemmiger stercoravium
TGATGGCGCCGTTGAGCATGAACTTCATGTTGCCGGTGCCCGAAGCCTCGGTGCCGGCCAGGGAGATCTGCTCCGACACTTCGGAGGCGGGCATCAGCTGCTCGGACAGGGTGACGCAGTAATCCTCCAGATAGACGACGCTGAGCTTGCCCTTGACGGCGGGGTCGGAGTCGATCAGGTTGCCCAGCTTGCAGATCATCCGGATCATCTGCTTGGCCATATAGTAGCCGGGGGCCGCCTTGGCGCCGAAGATGTAGGTCTTGGGGGTGAAGGGGGCGTTGGGGTTGGCCTTGAGGTAGAGGTACTCGGCGGCGATGTTCAAAGCGTTCAGGTGCTGGCGCTTGTACTCGTGCATCCGCTTGACCTGGCAGTCAAAGATGGAATCCGGGTCGATGAGCTGGCCGGTGGCCCGCATCAGATAGTTGGAGAACTGGACCTTGTTTTCCCGCTTGACCTTGTCCAGCTTGTCCAGCACCGTCTTGTCCTGGGCGAACTTCTCGAACTTCTTGAGCTGGGCGGCGTCGGTCTTGAAGCCGTCGCCGATGCAGTCGGTGAGCAGGTCGGTCAGGCCGGGGTTGGAGCAGAGCAGCCAGCGGCGGTAGGCGATGCCGTTGGTGACGTTCTTGAATGCCTTGGGCTTGTAGAGGAAGTAGTCGTGGAAGACGCTGTCCTTGATGATCTCGCTGTGCAGCTTGGACACGCCGTTGATGGAGTGGCAGGTGTAGGCGCAGATGTTGGCCATACGGACCTGGTGGTCGCCCAGAATGGCCATATAATCGACCTTGCCCACATCGCCGGGGAAGACCTTGAACAGATCCTCGCGGCAGCGGCGGTCCATCTCGCAGACGATCTGCCAGATGCGGGGCAGGGTGGAACGGAAGATGTCCACGTTCCACTTTTCCAGCGCCTCGCTCATGACGGTGTGGTTGGTGTAGGCGAAGACCTTCTGGCAGATGGCGAAGGCATCCTCCCAGCTGTAGCTGCACTCATCCAGCAGAATGCGCATCATCTCGGGGATGGCCAGGGTCGGGTGGGTGTCGTTGAGCTGGATGGCCACCTTGTCGGGCAGGTTGTCCAGCGTGCCGTACTGGCTCAGGTGGTTTTCCAGAATGTCGGCCACCGAGGCGGCGGAGAAGAAGTACTGCTGGCGCAGCCGCAGGATCTTGCCCTCGGTATGGTTGTCGTTGGGGTAGAGGATCTTGGAGATCAGCTCGGCCGAAGCGCTCTGGCTGATGGCGGTGTTGTAGTTGCCGGCGTTGAAGCTGCTCATGTCAAAGCTGGGTGCCTTGGCCTGCCACAGACGCAGCTTGGCCACGCCCTTGGAGCCGTAGCCGGCCACATACATGTCGTTGGGCACGGCGATGACGCTGTTGTAGTTCTCGTACTTGACATGGTGGAAGCCGCCGTCCCAGGTCTCGATGGCCTGGCCGTCGAAGCGGATCTCCTGGGCCTGGTCGGGGTGGGATTTGATCCACACCTGGCCGCCGGGCAGCCAGTTGTCGGCGGTCTCCTGCTGCCAGCCGTCCACGATCTTCTGCTTGAAGATGCCGTACTCATACAGGATGGAATAGCCGGTGCCCGGGATGCAGTCGGTGGCCATGCCGTCCAGGTAGCAGGCAGCCAGGCGGCCCAGGCCGCCGTTGCCAAGGCCCGCGTCGGGTTCCTGGGCATAGATGTTGTCGATCTTGATGTCGGCGTCGGCCAGCACGTCCCGGGCCACATCCTGCAGGCCCAGGTTGAACAGGCTGGTGCGCAGGCTGCGGCCCATCAGGAATTCCATGCACAGGTAGTAGACCTGCTTTTTGCCCTCGCCCATGGCGCGGGCCTGAAACTTCTTCTGCTGGTCCGACATGATCTGGCGCACGATGGTGGCCAGGCAGCGGTAGATCTGGTTTTCGGATGCGACGTCCAGGGTCACGCCGCACTCGCTGATCAGGGTGTCCTTGAGCAGTTTGTCAAACTCTTTCTGGGTATATTTCAGCACAACAGTTCTCTCCTTTACAGATATTGGCAAACGGTTGAACAGGAAACAACAGGGGTCGAAACGTCTCCGGCGCGGGGTCCTGCCAGGCGGCCCTGCGCGTTTGCCGCAAACGCCTATTGTTTATTATAGTAAAAGACCGGCGTTTTAGCAAGCATTTTTATCACCTGTGCCGGATTTTTTCATTTTTACACAAAAGGGCTTTTTCTCGGGGCCAAATTATACTATAATATAGTATAGTTGCACAGAACCCCAAATCCCGGATTTTTTGGTAAAGGAGTTTTACTTTATGGCTACGAGCAAAGTGCGTTTGAATATCTGCGGGTCCAGCTATGTGATCTCCACCAGCGAGAGCGAAGATTATATGCAGAACCTGGCCGACCGGCTGAACCTGGACATGAACGAGCTGATGGCCTCCTCCAACACGGTGTCCATCACCACCGCCGCCGTCATGACGGCGCTGAACTACCGCGATGAGCTGGAAAAGGCCAGCGGCAGCGCCGACAACATGCGCCGCCAGATCAAGAATTATCTGGAGGATGCGGCTTCGGCCAAGATGGCGGCGGAGGAACTGCGCCGCGAAAACGATTCGCTGCGCAAGCAGGTGGATGATCTGCGCCGCCGCCTGAACCAGAGGTCCGACATTTGATGGGCGACCGGAACCAGACCAATACCGGGGCGCCCCGGCCGGAGATCCTGGCACCGGCCGGCAACGCCCAGATGCTAAGCGCCGCTGTGTTAAGCGGCGCTGATGCTGTTTATCTGGGCCTGACCGGCTACAACGCCCGGCGCAGCGCCGGCAATTTCACCCCGGAGGAGCTGGGGCAGGCGGTGGCTTTCTGCCATGCCCGCGGGGTGCGGGTCCATGTGACCCTCAACACCCTGGTATTCGGCAGCGAACTGGCGGGGCTGGCCGACGCGGTGCGGGCGGTGGCCCGGGCCGGGGCCGACGCGGTGATCGCCGACGATCTGGCTGTGGCCGCCCTTGTGCGGCAGATCGCCCCCGGCCTGGCGCTGCACGGGTCCACCCAAATGACCGTCCACACGCCGGAAGGGGTCCGCCAGCTGGCCGCCATGGGCTATGAGCGGGCCATCCTGGCCAGGGAGCTTTCGCTGGAGGAGATCCGCGCCATCGCCTCGGCCAGCCCCATCGAGGTGGAGGTGTTCATCCACGGGGCCATGTGCATGGCCGTGAGCGGCCAGTGCATGATGAGCGCCTTTCTGGGCGGGCGCAGCGGCAACCGGGGCGCCTGCGCCGGGCCCTGCCGCCTGCCCTTTGACGCCGCCCCCACGGTGGGCGGGCTGCGCCCCGGCCAGCCGGGGCGGGCCTGCCACCTGAGCCTGAAGGACATGGACCTTGTGCCCTACCTGCGGCAGCTGGCCGAGGCCGGGGTGGCCAGCGTGAAGATCGAAGGGCGGCTGCGCACGCCGGAGTACGCGGCCGCCGCCGTGGCCGCCTGCCGGGCCGCCCGGGCCGGGCAGCCCTACGACGAGGCGCTTCTGCGGGACATTTTCTCCCGCTCCGGCTTTACCGACGGCTACCTGACCGGCCGCAACGACAAGACGATGTTCGGCGTGCGCACCGAGCAGGACGCCGCCGCCACCCGGGCCGCCGCCCCGAAAGCCCGGGAACTTTTCCGCCGGGAACTGAGCCGGGTGCCGGTCCGCCTGACCGTAAGCTGCGAGGGCGGCCGGGTGCGGCTTTCGGCCGCCGACCGGGACGGGCACACCGCCGAGGCCGTCAGCCGCCAGGACGCTCAGCCCGCCCAGCGGGATCAGGGGGAGGCCATCCGCCGTGCGCTGGGAAAGACCGGCGGCACCCCCTTCCTGCCCGAGGAGATCCGTCTGCCCGAGGAGGCCGCCCGGCTGTTTTTGCCGGGCAGCGAGTGGAACGAACTGCGCCGCACCGTGCTGGACCAGCTGCTGGCCGACCGCAGCGCCCCGGCCCCCAAGGAAGTGCGCCCCTTTGCCCTGCCCGCCTTTTCGCTGCGGCCGGCGGCGGGCAGCCCGAAACCGGCCGCCCGGTTCGAGACAGCCGACCAGCTGCTGGGCCTGCCCGGAGCGCTGCGGGACCGGCTGGCTTTCTGGGTACTGCCGGCCGCCGAAGTGCCCCGCCTGCCCGAGCCGCTGCGCCCCCGCACCCTGGCGGAACTGCCGCGGGTGCAGTTCGGCGCCGCCGAGCCGGCCGCCCGCCGCGCCCTGGCCGCCTGCGAGGGGCTGGGTCTTGCCGGCGTGGTGCTGAACAACCTGGCCCAGTTCCGCTTTGACACCGCCCTGCCCCGCTTCGGCGGGCTGGGGCTGAACCTGACCAACCCGCTGGCGGCCGAGCAGCACCGCCGGCTGGGGCTGCGCGGGATGCTGGCCCACCCCGAAACGCCGCTGGCCGCCATGCGCCAGTTCGCCGCCGACCTGCCCGTTGCGGCGCTGTGCTACGGCCACATGCCGCTGATGCTGACCCGGGCCTGCCCGCTGAAAAACCTGCGGGACTGCGCCGGCTGCGACCGGCGCGGCCTGCTGCGGGACCGCAAAGCCCGGGATTTCCCGGTGCGCTGCTCGGCCCCGGGCGGCGCCGGGGTACGCACCGTCTACAACCCCGTGCCGCTGTACATGGGCGACCGGCTGCGGGAGCTGCCCGCCGATTACGCCGTGGCCGCCTTCACACTGGAAGAACCCGCGCAGGTCCGCCAGATTTTGGAGCGGCTGCTGCAGGGCCAGCCCTTTGACGGAGAGTTCACCCGTGGGTTATACTATGCCTGACCCCCTACCACAAGGAGTTTCCCGATGAAAAAACTGGACAACGACACCCGCGCCGGGCTGGCCCTGCTGGCCACCGGCGCCCTGATCATCGCGCTGGCGACCCATCCGCCGCGCTTTCTTTGCCGGCTGTACCTGGCCATCGAGAAGGCCGGCGCCGTTTCGCTGGGCTTTCTGCTGGCCATGACCGGCCTGGTCTCGCTGCTGGGGCTGGGCCGCCGGCAGGACGACACCTATACAGGAGGGACCCTTTGATGCAGCCGACCGTGAAGTACAAGATGCTGGACCCGCGGGCCAAGGCCCCGGCCTATGCGACCCCCGGCGCGGCGGCCGCCGACCTGTGCGCCGTGCTGGACGCCCCCCTGACCCTGCAGCCCGGCCAGCGGGCCATGATCCCCACCGGGCTGGCCATCGAACTGCCCGACGCCAACTGCGTGGCGCTGCTGTATGCCCGCAGCGGGCTGGCCATCAAGCACGGGCTGACCCTGCCCAACTGCGTGGGGGTGATCGACAGCGACTACCGGGGCGAGGTGAAGGTGGGGCTGATCAACCTCAGCGGCGAAGCCTACACCATCCAGCCCGGCGAACGGGTGGCCCAGCTGTGCATCGCCCCGGTGTGGCAGGCCGCTTTCCTGCCTGCCGAAACGCTCAGCGACACAAGCCGCGGGGCCGGCGGTTTCGGTTCCACCGGAAAAACCTGACGATTCGGCCGCGGCCCCCGCGTTTTCGCCCCGATTCGCCAGGGAAAGGCGCTATAATCTGGAACGAAAGGACACATCTCTCATGTCGTTATTGCTTGCATCCGGCAGCCCGCGCCGCCGGGAACTGCTGGGCCTGATCACCCGCGATTTTGTCGTACAAATCAGCCATGTGGACGAGGACGCCATCTCGGCGCCCGACCCGGCCCGCCTGGCCCTGGCCCTGGCCGCCGCCAAAGCCCGGGCTGTGGCCGCCGACGCCCCCGGGCAGGTGGTGTTGGGCTGCGATACCGTGGTGGACTGCGGCGGCCAGGTGTTCGGCAAACCCCGCGACGAGGCCGACGCCGCCCGCATGCTGCGGGCGCTGTCCGGCCGGGAACACAGGGTCCACACCGGGGTCTGTGTATGCCGGGACGCCGACTGCCGGGCGGCGGTGGAGACCACCGTCGTCCACTTCGACCCCATCGGGGAGGAGGACCTGCTGCGGTACATCCGCACCCCCGAACCCTACGACAAGGCCGGCGCCTATGCGATTCAGGGCCATGCGGCGCTCTGGTGCCGCGGCATTGAGGGATGCTACTACAACATCATGGGCCTGCCTGTCCGGCGCACGGCACAGCTGCTGCGAGAGTTTCTGCCGCTGTGACGCCTTCCGGCGCCGGCAGCCCGGCGCAAAGGAGAGGCGTATGGCAAATTTTCTGACCCGATTTTTCCACAGCATCAGCGAGGGACTGCACAACATGTTTACCAAAGACATCGGCATCGACCTGGGGACGGCCAACACCCTGGTCTATATGAAAGGGCGCGGCATTATCATGCGGGAGCCCAGCGTGGTGGCGGTGGACACCCGCACCGAAGAGCTGCGGGTGCGCAGCGTAGGCCGGGAAGCCAAGGCCGTGATCGGCCGGGCGCCCGGGTCCATCGTGGCGGTGCGCCCGCTCAAGGACGGCGTGATCGCCGACTTTGACATCACCGCCGCCATGCTGCAGAGTTTCATCCGCCAGGCTTGCGGCCGGCGCTGGTTCGCCCGCCCCAGGGTGGTGATCTGCGTGCCCAGCGGCGTGACCGAGGTGGAACGCCGGGCCGTGCGCCAGGCCGCCGCCCGCGCCGGGGCCCGGCAGGTCACGGTCATTGAGGAACCGATGGCCGCGGCCATCGGCGCCGGGCTGCCCACCACCGACCCGGTCGGCAGCATGATCGTGGACATTGGCGGCGGCACCGCCGAGGTGGCGGTGATCAGCTTGTCCGGCATTGTGGGCAGCCGCAGCGTGCGCTGCGCCGGCGACGCGCTGGACGCAAGCATCATCGCCTTCATCAAGCGCAAATACAACCTGCTGGTGGGCGAACGCACCGCCGAGCAGATCAAGATCGAGATCGGTTCCGCCTGCCCCCAGGACCCCGAGACCAGCATGGAGATCAAGGGCCGCAACCTGGTGGACGGTCTGCCCAAGGACATCCTGATCCGCTCGGAGGAGGTGCGGGAGGCCATGGGCGAATGCCTGCTGCGCATCGTGGACGCCATCAAGGACACGCTGGAATGCACCCCGCCCGAGCTGTCCAGCGACATCATCGACCGGGGGATCATGCTCTCAGGCGGCGGGGCGCTGCTGCGCGGGCTGGACACCCTGATCCAGAACGAGACCGGCATCGAGGTCCACATCGCCCAGGCCCCGCTGGACTGTGTGGCGCTGGGGGCCGGCGCCGTGCTGGATCACCCCGAGCTGGCCGGCCAGCGGCGGGAAGAACCCAGTTATCTATGATCGAACGTGTGGGCGCCTTCCGTCGGGCCCCACACTTTTTTGTGGACAGACCGTTTCGTGAGAGAAACACAAGGAGGGTCCCCCATGACTTCGCCGGACATCGCCGCCCGGACCGCCCCGTTCCTTCGGGCCTGCCTGGATTGTATGGGCGGGAATCTGGTCGGCGTCTATCTGCACGGGTCGGCGGCGATGGGCTGCTTTCACCCGGCCCGCAGCGATCTGGATTATCTGGTGGTCCTGCGGGATGAGCCGGCGGACCCGGTCAAGCGGCGCTTTCTTGACCGGGTCGTGGAACTGCACCGGGCCGGGCCGGCCAAGGGGATCGAGATGAGCGCGGTGACCGAGTCGGTTTGCCGGCATTTTGTGTACCCCACCCCCTTTGTGCTGCACTTTTCGGCCGCCCACCTGGAGGCTTACCAAGCGGACCCCGCCGGCTACCTTCTGCGGATGCGGGGCGCCGACCCGGACCTGGCCGCCCATTTTGCGGTCACCCGGCAGCGGGGTCAGGTCCTGTTCGGCACCCCCATCCGGGATCTTTTCGCCCCGGTGCCGGACGCCGCCTACTGGGACAGCATCCGGCTGGACATTCAGGACGCCCCTGCCCGCATCCAGGCGCAGCCGCTGTACCTGACCCTCAACCTTTGCCGGGCGCTGGCCTGGCGGCGGGAAGGGCGGATCCTCTCCAAAGCCGAGGGCGGCGCCTGGGGGCTGGCCCATCTGCCCGCCGGCTTTCATCCCCTGCTGCGCACCGCCCTGGCCGACTACCGCGGTGAAACCGCCGCTTATGACAGTGCCCGGCTTCCCCAGTTCGCCCGGTACATGCTGGCGCAGCTGTCAGAACCTGACTGACCGCAAAACTCCAACGGGCCCTCCCCTGTGACGGGGAGGGTCCGTTTTTCATGCCGGCCCCGCCGCCCGGGCGATGGCCGCCCCGCCCTTTTGCTTGACAGCTGGATCAGGCGGTCACGCTGGCCCGCGACCATAGCCTGACCGACGAGGAAAGCAGCTTTGCCCCGTATTTGACGCCGCGCTGCCTGGCCGGAATCCTGCGCCGCCTTCCCCGTTTTCCTGGTTCTGAAACCGGCAGCCCCCGCTGTCCGCCTTGCGGCGGCAGCGGGGGCTGCCCTGTATTCTCTCGGTTTCCGGGTCGGCTGCCAGAAACGTTTCAGGCCTTTCGGCTGTTCTGCTCGGCCTCCCAGGCGGCGACCAGCGGGGCCGAGACCGACTCCAGCGCCTCCCGCGCCGCGACCAGGTTGCGGGTGTCCTCGGGGGTCATCTTCTCGGCCTTTTTGTGGCGCATCTGCTTTTCCAGCGCCCTCTCGGCCTCCTTGATGCGGTTTTTGCTCTCCTTGTCCAGCGCCTTGCCGGCCTTGCTGCCCAGTGCCGTATTCACCCGGTACATCGTGCTTTCGCCGGCGTTGAGCGCCTCGATGGCCGCCTTCTTCTCGGCGTCCTGGCTGGCGTACATGGCGGCGTCCCGCATGGCCCGCTGGATCTCCTCCTCGCTGAGATTGGAGGTGCCGGTGATGGTGATGCTCTGCTGTTTGCCGGTCTCCAGGTCCTTGGCGCTGACCGTCACAATGCCGTTGGCATCGATGTCAAAGGTGACTTCGATCTGCGGCACACCGGCCCAGGCCCGCTTGATGCCTTTGAGGGTGAAGGTGCCCAGCAGCTTGTTGTCCCGGGCGAACTCCCGCTCGCCCTGCAGCACCTTGATCTCGACGGTGGACTGGAAGGGGGCGGCGGTGGTGAAGATCTTGGAAAAGCGGGTGGGGATGGTGGAGTTGCGTTCGATCAGGTGGGTGGCCACGCCGCCCACCGTCTCGATGGAGAGGGTCAGCGGGGTGACATCCATGAGCAGCAGCCCTTCCCCGCCGGCGGCCAGCACCTCGCCGCCCAGCCGCCCGCCCTGCACGGCGGCCCCCAGGGCCACGCATTCGTCCGGGTTCAGGCTCTTGGAGGGGTCCAGGTCGATCATCCGCAGCACCTTGGCCTGCACCGCCGGGATGCGGGTGGACCCGCCTACCAGCAGCACCTGGTCCAGGTCGTTGGCGGCCAGGCCGGCGTCCCGCAGCGCGTTTTTCACCGGCAGGGCGGTGCGTTCCACCAGGTCGGCGGTCATCTCGTCAAATGCGGCGCGGGTCAGGGTGGCCTGCATGTGCAGCGCCCCCGCCGGGCCGGCCGAGATAAAGGGCAGGTTGATGTCCGCCTGGCGGGCGCTGGACAGTTCCTTTTTGGCCTTCTCGGCCTCCTCCCGGATGCGCTGCATCGCCACCGGGTCCCGGGTCAGGTCCACCCCCTGCTCCCGCTGGAAGTTGTCGGTAAGCCAGGCGGCGATCCGCTCGTCAAAATCGTCGCCCCCCAGGTGGTTGTCGCCGCAGGTGGCCAGCACCTGCACGATGCCGTCCCCGATCTGGATCAGCGAGACATCGAAGGTCCCGCCGCCCAGGTCGTAGACCATGACGGTCTGGGCCTTGCCGTTGTCCAGCCCGTAGGCCAGCGCCGCGGCGGTGGGCTCGTTGATGATGCGGCGGACTTCCAGCCCGGCGATGCGC
>DWWE01000059.1 GCA_019119835.1 Candidatus Gemmiger stercoravium
TGGCGGTGGTGGTGGCGCTGCTGCTGCATCCCCGCCACAAATCGGCCCAGGGCGGCCGGAAAGCCGGCTGACCCTCGCCCGGCAGACCCAAACGACACGACCCAGCGAAACAAAAAACGCCCCGCGGCGTCTCCTTTCAAGGAGAACGCCGCGGGGCGCTTGTTTCTTTGAGCTTGCGGGGGCTTACGCCTTGTTGGCGCTGCCGAACAGCTCGATCTTTTCGCGCACGGTGGCCTTGATGGCTTCGGCGCCGGGGGCCAGCAGCTTGCGGGGGTCATAGCCCTTGCCCTGCAGGTCCTTGCCCGCCTCGATGTACTTGCGGGTGGCGTCGGCAAAGCTCAGCTGGCATTCGGTGTTCACGTTGATCTTGCTCACACCCAGCGTGATGGCCTTGTGGACCATCTCGTCGGGG
The DNA here is from genome assembly GCA_019119835.1 of Candidatus Gemmiger stercoravium. GTDB lineage: Bacteria > Bacillota > Clostridia > Oscillospirales > Ruminococcaceae > Gemmiger > Gemmiger stercoravium. The sequence goes on from DWWE01000059.1 coordinate 413, forward strand.
ATGCCGGTGCCGCCGTGCAGCACCAGCGGGATGTTGCCGGTGGCCTGATGGATCTTGTCCAGCGCCTCGAAGTCCAGGCCCTTCCAGTTGGCGGGGTACTTGCCGTGGATGTTGCCGATGCCGGCCGCCAGGAAGTCGATGCCCAGGGCGGTGATCTTGGCGCACTCGGCCGGGTCGGCCACTTCGCCGGCGCCCACGACGCCGTCCTCCTCGCCGCCGATGGAGCCCACCTCGGCCTCGATGGACAGGCCGTGGTCATGGGCCATGGCCACCAGCTCGGTGGTCTTGGCCACGTTCTCATCGATGGGATAGTGGCTGCCGTCAAACATGATGGAGGTGAAGCCGGCTTCGATGCAGGCTTTGGCGCCCTCATAGGTGCCGTGGTCCAGGTGCAGGGCCACCGGCACGGTGATGCCCAGGCTCTCGTCCATGGCGCGGACCATGGCGGCCACGACCTTGAACCCGGCCATATACTTGCCGGCGCCTTCCGACACACCCAGGATCACGGGGCTGTTCATCTCCTGCGCGGTGAGCAGGATGCTCTTGGTCCACTCCAGGTTGTTGATGTTGAACTGGCCGACGCCGTAGTGGCCGTCGCGGGCCTTCAGCAGCATATTGGTAGCATTTACCAGCATACGAGTTACCTCCCAAAGTTTCATCACGATACATTCAGACAGGCATACAAAACCCGTGCAGAGCAAAACCCTGCACGACCTGCCTTTACCTTCTCATTATAGCCAAACTTTGATAAAAAAGCAACAAAAACAGGAAAAAACTTTCCCCCGCACCCGGCCGGAAGGTACCGGCAGCCGGATGCGGGGGAGCGGACAGCGAAACAGGCGGGCGGGGCCGCGGAAACCGGTGAAGGGAAAGAAAGCCGGGGCGGGGCAGGGCGGCCGGGGACGGCCGGCGGAAGGCCGGCGGGGGGGCGGCCGGCAGGGCTCAGCCCAGCTCCACCCGGGCCAGTTCCTCGCCGGTGTCGGGGTCGAAGGCCACCAGCCCGGCGCCGCTCTGCGGCCAGATGTCCGGCGCACCGGGGCTGCGCCAGTGCACCCCGCCGTCGGTGACCGGCACCCCCAGCCGGGCCAGCAGCGCGGCGTTGGCCGGCTCGGCCGCGGCCTCGGGGCCGGCGCACAGCGTAAAGCTCAGGTCCTGGCCGGCCAGCAGCATCAGCGCGGTGGTCAGGTCGCCGGCGCCGGCCAGCGTCGCGCAGTGCTGCCGCCGCACGTTGTCCAGGCTGCGGTCCCAGCTCCCGGCGCTGCCCCGCCGGTCGGTCAGCGGGTAGCGGTCGGTCAGCCAGTCGCCCAGCCAGGCGGTCACCCGGGCGGCGCCGGCGGTGTTCAGGTGGCCGTCCGGGTCGGAAAAGTCGATCAGCGGGTCCACCACGTCCTCATACAGCAGGTTCAGGTAGACGGCGTTGGGGTACTCGGCCGCCAGGGCGGCGATGCCGTTGAGCCGGGCCAGCTGGTCCTCCGGCGCCTGGAAGGGCAGGGCCACCAGCACGATGGGCACCCCCTGCGCTTCGCACAGTTCCATCATGCGGCGCAGGTAGGTCTCGCCGGGGGCGCTGTCCAGCGGGGCGGTGTCGGTCGCCGGCACCCGGTCCAGCGGCAGGGGGGTGCCGGGCTGCCAGACCCGCAGCGGCATCGCGCCCCGGGTCTCCATCAGATAGGGGTGGTAGTCGTCTTCGGTCAGGCTGCGGTAGCGGCTGTGGAACTGGGCCAGCGGGAACAGGTAGTTGAACACCCCGTCAAAGTCCCCGGGGCCGGCGTCCAGAATGTCGGCCAGGGCGCGGACTTTGGTCAGGCTCAGCGGCATGCTGTCCAGCGAGTTGTGCAAAAGGCCCAGGTCGCTCTCGGTGCGGGGCATTTTCTCGCCGCTCAGCGCCCGGTATACGTCCACCACCACCACCTTCGGGCGGCAGCGCTGCAGCGCGTCCACCATCCGCCAGTAGGTCACGGCGGAGTACTCGTTGGTCATGCCCAGGTTGTAGCTCAGCACCCCGGTGTCCCGGTACAGCTGCAGCGGCAGCACCCCGTTGAACATGTGGCTGGAACCGAAGAACAGCACCTCATAGGGGTCGCCGCTCTCATAGAAATCCCCCGCATACTTGCGGCTCATCTTGTCGTTGAGCAGCGCGCTCAGGCCGGTGAAGAGCAGGCAGGCCCCCAGCAGGAAGCAGACCGCCCGCAGCAGAAAGCCGCGGCAAGCCGGTTTGTGGTCCATCTTGCGCCCCCCTTAAAATTGAAAGTAGACGAAGGCCGCGGCGCTGTACCCCGGGCCCCAGATGCCGAACACCAGCACCGCCGCCAGCAGCGCGTAGTAGCACAGCCACCGGTAGGCAAGGGGCTGGCGGGCCAGCACAGCCCGCAGCCGGACCCCGCGTTCCCGCAGGCAGTCCACCGCCAGCACCAGCCCGACGGCGCAGAACAGCACGAACCAGCCCCAGCCATCCAGCCCCAGCGTCAGCAGGGTGCCGTCGGTGAGCACCCAGGGGTCGAACCAGCCGGCGATGCCGCCCAGGTAGGACAGCGCCTGGCCCGCCGAATCGGCCCGGAAGAACACCCAGGCCGCCGTGACCAGCCCGAAGGTGACCCCCCGCCGGGCCCAGCGGGCCAGCACGCCCCGGCCCAGGTTGCACCGCCGCCGCAGCGGAGCGGTGAGCAGGGAGGCGATCTGGTAGGCCGCGTGCAGGCCGCCCCACACCACATAGTGCCAGGCCGCCCCGTGCCACAGCCCGCTGACCAGGAAGGTGACGAGCAGGTTGGCGTACCGGCGCAGCGTACCCGCCCGGCTGCCGCCCAGCGGGATGTACAGGTAGTCCCGCAGCCAGCCGGACAGCGAGATGTGCCACCGGCCCCAGAATTCCCGGACAGACTGGGCCAGATAGGGCTGGCGGAAGTTTTCCCCCAGCGTGAAGCCCAGCACCTGGGCCGCGCCCAGCGCGATGTGGCTGTAGCCGGCAAAGTCGGTGTAGATCTGCACCGAGTACAGCACGGCGGCCAGCAGCCGTTCCACCCCGCCGTGGGCCGCATAGTCGGCAAAGACGGTGTTCACCACCAGTGCGGCCTGGTCGGCCACCACAAGCTTCTCAAAGTAGCCCCACAGCATCCGCACCAGGCCGTCCCGCATCCGGTCGGGCAGAAAGACCACCGGCCGGGCCAGCTGGGGCAGCAGGGCGCCGCCCCGGGCGATGGGCCCCGAGACGATCTGGGGAAAGAAGCTCAGAAACAGGGCGTACCGCACAAAGCTGCGCTCCGGCGCCAGGGCGCCCCGGTACACGTCGGTCAGGTACCCCAGGATCTGGAAGGTGGTGAAGCTGATGCCCAGCGGCAGCAGCAGCGAAAAGGCCGGCGGCTGCCAGCCGATGCCCGCCAGGTGCAGCAGGGCGGCCAGGCTTTCCAGCGCGAAGCCGGCATATTTGAAGAGGGCCAGCACCCCCACAAAGCCCACCGCCGCTGCCGCCAGCACCGCCCGGCGGGCCCGGGGGGACCGCAGCGCCCCCAGCGCCCGGCCGCAGCCGTAGCTCACCGCCGTGGCGGCCAGCAGAAGCAGCGGGCCCCGCCAGTCGGCGCAGGCATAAAACCAGTAGCTGGCCGCCAGCAGCCAGGCCGGCCGGGCGGGGGCGGGCAGCAGGTAGTACAGCAGGCAGACAGCCGGGAAAAACAGAAGAAACCCCAGCGAGGTGAAGGTCATCGGCAACGCATCCTTTCGGCGGGCGGCGGGGGTCCTGCCCCGCCGCCCCGGCATCCGATACCCATTATATAGGCCCGTGCCCCAAAAGGCAAGGCGGGCCGGGGGCGGCGGTTCGGGGGCTCCGGGGCGGGGATATGAACTTTTCGCCCCCGGGTCGAGGCGGGGCGAACCGGCGCGGACCCTGGGCGCGCCCCTTGGACAAGATGCGGGAAAGCGGGCGGTTTTTGGCGGGAAAATTGGAAATATGCCAACTTGACAAAACGGATTATCCGAACTGTTATGTGGAAAGGTTTTCCACCGGATGTTGAAAACTTTGCCCCGTTGGTGGAAAAAAGCTGACCGGGACGGGTTTTCCACACTTTCCACAGGGTTTTCAACACCTGGTTGGGGAAACTGTGGAATTACTCTTTGTATAAACGGCCCGCCGGCGGGCCCGCAGGGGGAGAAAGGGCAAAAAATCTGTACTTTTGTCGCCGTGGATGGGGGTGACAAGCCCCCCGGGTTTGTGGTATACTATATCCGAATACCCGGGCCTAGGCCCCGGGGGATACGATCAGACTTTTATGCGGTGCGGCGGGCTTTGCGCCCCACCGCGCCGGAGGATGGATATGAACAGACGACCTGAGCCCCAGCCGCGCACCCCGCGGCCCCGGGAAACCGAACCCCGCACCCCCGACAAGGACCTTGTCTGGGGCAAAAACCCGGTCACCGAACTGCTGCGCAGCGGGTCCGGCGCCGATACCCTGCTGCTGGCCGACAGCCTGGACCCCAAAGCCGCCGGCTATTTCACGGCGCTGGGGCGCGAAGCCGGGGCGGTGGTCAAGCGGGTGCCGGCGGGCAAGCTGCAGAAGCTCTGCGGCACCGACGACCACCAGGGGGTGGCGCTGCGCACCACCGGCATCCGGTATGCCGAGCTGGAGGATCTGCTCGCCCTGGCCGAAGAGCGGGGCGAGCCGCCCTTCCTTGTTTTGTGCGACGGCATCGAGGACCCCCACAACCTGGGGGCGATCCTGCGCTCGGCGCTGCTGTGCGGCGCCCATGGGGTCATCATCCCCCGCCGGGGCGGCGTGGGGGTCACCGGCACGGTCATGAAGGCCAGCGCCGGCGCGGCGGCCCGCATCCCGGTGGCCCGGGTGCCCAATCTGGCCCAGGCCATCCGCACCCTGAAGGAACGCAACATCTTTGTCTACTGCGCCGACCTGGGCGGCGCCCCGCCCGAAAAGACCGATCTGCGGGGGGCTGTCGCCCTGGTGCTGGGCAGCGAGGGCCGCGGCCCCGCCGCCCTCACCCGCAAACTCTGCGATGCCTCGGTCACGCTGGAGATGGCCGCCCCCGACTGCGGGGTGGACAGTTACAACGTCTCGGTGGCGGCGGGCATCCTGCTGTACCACATCATGCAGCGGCGCAAGGGCGGCTGAGCCCCGCCCCGCACAGGCAAGGCCCCCGCAGGGGGCAGGCGCAGGCCGGCAGCCGCGGCCCGGCGCAAACACCCGCAGGCCGGGAAAGGGAGAGTAAACCATGCCAAGCAAACGCACCAACGATTCGGTGGATCGGATTTTGCAGGAACTCAGCGTCCAGCAGACCCGGGACGTTGTGCGGGACAGCGTCAACGACCGCAAGGTGGATGAGATCCTGCGCAGCGTGGGCCTGGATACCGATACCCTCGGCACCGCCCACGGCGGCCTGGGCCCCATCGGGCAGGAAGACCTGCCCGCCGTGGAGATCGACGGCAGCGACGCGACCACCGACGACCGGTTTTCCACCGCCGTGCTGGACGACATCCTGCGCGATCTGCCGACAATGAAAAAACTCCGGAAGGACCGCCCGGCGGCCCGGCAGCCGGCTCAGCCGGCCCGCCCGGCCCGTCAGGAGGCCCCGGCCCAGTCTGCCCGGCAGCAAGCCCAGTCTGCTCGGAAGCCGGCTCAGCCTGCCCAGCCGACCCAGTCTGCCCGGCAGCCGGCTCAGCCGGCCCGCCCGGCCCGTCAGGAGGCCCCGGCCCAGTCGGCCCGGCAGCCGGCCCAGCCGGTCCGCCCGACCCGTCAGGAGACCCCGGCCCAGCCTGCCCGGCAGCAAGCCCAGCCGGCCCAGCCGGTCCGTCAGGAGACCCGGCCCGCCCCGGCGCCCCGGCCGCAGCCCGCCGAGGAGGCCCCGGCCGAACGGCAGACCACCAGCGACACCACCCGCACCAGCATCATCAAGAACTTCCTGCTCAAGATGGCCCCCGGCGCCGACAACGCCGACGCCCTCAACCAGGGGAAGGAGCAGTTCCAGCAGTTCTTCGGCAAGACGGCGGCCGTGCTGCCCGACGCCCACGGCAAACTGCGGGAGCCCGGCCGCAAAAAGCGGGGGCTCTTCGGCCTGGGGAAAGCCGAGGACACCGGCCAGTTCGTGCCGATCAACGTTTCGCTGGGCGGCCGCCGCACCGAGGAGCCGGCCGCCGGGGAGGAACTGCCCCCCGCCCAGCCCCCCGCTGAACCGGCCGACTACGCACCGGCCGAACCGGAGGAACGGCTGACCGAACGGCCGGAGGACCGCCCGCCGGAGTATGAGCCCTATGGGGACGGGACGGCGCCGGAAGAATACGATGAGGAATATAGCGAAGAAGTATACGATACGGACGATGAACCCGCCGACGAGGGGATGGACTATGCCCGGGATCTGGACGAAGCCGACGACGCCGAGGCCCAGACCCTGCGCCTGAGCGACACGGCCGAGTATGACCCGGCCCCGGCGCCCCGCCGCGGGCTGTTCGGCGGGCTGTTCGGCGGCCGCCGCGCCGAGCCCCGCGCCGCCGGCCGGGACCGGGGGGATACCTACTCCAACCTCCATCTGGAAGAGAGCACCGGCACCGTGCCGGACATCCGCCTGCCCGCCGACCCGCCGGCCCGGACGGTCTACCATTCCCGTCAGTTCCCGGCCCAGGGCGGCGGGGCCGACCGGGCCGAGACCCCCGCCGGTCACACCACCAAGGAGATGCCGGGCGGCACCTCGCCCAGCATCACCCTCAGCGGCCTGCGGGACGCGCTGCGGGGGGCTTCCCGCACCGGGGCCACCGGCACGGTCTACCGCAAAAAGCGCAACACCGTCGAATTTACCCCCGGCCAGCACAAAAAGAAGGAGGAGCCCCGCCGGATCTTCGGCGGTTCCAGCATCAGCGAGCCGGTGGGCGAACCGGTCATGACCTCCACCGGGGCGGTGGCCCCGGCCGAGGAGGAGCGGCAGCCCGCCGTCCCGCCGGCCGAGACGGCCCCTGCGGCCCCTGCGGCCGGGTCAGCCGGCGCGGATGAACCGGCCCGGCCGGCCCCGAGCGCCCCGGCCGGGGAAGACCGCAGCGCCCGCGCCGACACCTTTGAGGAGATCACCCCGGCCCGGGCGGCCACCCTGACCGGCGAGGTGCGGCTGGCCGACATCGCCGCCGGCGCCGCCGACGCCCGCCCCCCCGCCCCGCCGGCGGAGGAACACACCGGCTTCACCACCGGGCTGGAACCGGTGCAGCCGGAGCCCGCCGGGGCGGAGCACAGCGGCTTCACCGCCAATCTCACGCTGGACCAGCGGCCCGGCCCGCGCCCGGACACGATGAACTTTGTGCGCGGCATCGAGGAATCCATCAACCAGGACGCCCCCGCCGAGGCCGCCGGGGCGGACCGGTATGCCCAGGCGGCCGCGGTGCTCACCGACCCCAACGCCGAGACCGGCGAGACCCCCGAACCGGAAAAGCGCCGCACCCGCAAGGGTCCCCGGCTTAAGGGCACCCCCGAGGACGAGACCCCCGAGGGCGCCGCCGCCCCCTTTGAGGAGGAGGAGACCGCCGCGCCCCGCCGCCATGAATACGAGCGCCCCGACGACGCCCCCGCGATCCGCCGGGAGCTGGACAGCCAGGTGCTGGCCCTGACCGCCGCGGCCATCG
>DWWE01000060.1 GCA_019119835.1 Candidatus Gemmiger stercoravium
CAGGGAAATTTTGCGGCAAATTGTGTGCGAGGAACGCAGTGACGAGTGCGCGATTTGCCGTAAAATTTTGTCGAAGGGGATACACAAGGGGAAACAGACGCGTTAGGCAATTGCCGTGCGCGGCTGTTGCCCCTTGTGCAGCGTGTCGAGAAACTCGACACGCTGCACAAAAGGCGGCGCAAACCCCATCAATAGGGGCGCATGGCCTCCAGCATCTCCATCACGGCCAGGGTGCGGCGGCGGGCTTCGGCCTCGGCCGCGGCGTCCTTCTCGGTGACGATGCGGGCAAACTCGGCAAACTCATAGGCCATGCGGTGGCGCTCGGCCCGGGGCGCGTCGGTGCGGGTGCCGCCGCCCCGGATGCCCCCCAGCACGCTGTACACCTGTTCCAGACCGTTGGTGCCGCCATGCAGGATCAGGTTGCCCCCGGGGCCCTGGATCATCGCATAATTCTCCGACTCGCTGTCCTTGGCCGAGATCGCCGCCGCGGTGAACCCTTCGTAGTGCAGCAGCATCGTGCCGGCGGTGTCCACCCCGTTTTCGGCCAGGCTCGGCGCATATTCATACCGCCGGGGGGCGCCCAGCAGCCCCCAGAAGTAGTGCAGGTTGTACACGTTCATGTCGTACAGCGCACCGCCGTAGCACTTGGGGTCAAAGGTGGTGTTCCACACCCCTTTCAAAAAGTCGTCGTACCGGGCGCTGCGGGCGCAGAAGCTGGCCATGGCCCCGCGCACCGGGCCGATCTTGGGCAGCTCCTGCAGCAAAAAGCGGTAGGCCGGCAGGTAGGGGGTGGTGATGGCCTCAAACAGCACCAGCCCCTTGGCGTCGGCCAGCGCAAACAGCTCCTTTGCTTCGGCCAGGGTGGGGGTGAAGGGCTTTTCCAGGATCACATGGTACCCGGCCTCCAGCGCCCGGCGGGCCGCCGCGGCGTGCAGGTGGTTGGCGGTGCCGATGTACACCCCGTCAAATCCGCCGGCGGCATAGCATTCGGCTTCGTCGGTGAACAGGCGGGGGATCCCGGCCTTCTCGGCCAGGGCGCGGCCCTTTTCGGCACTCTGGGGGCGGCAGCACAAAGCGGTCACCTGGATCTCGGGCATCTCGGCCAGGTGGTCAAGAAACTCCACCACAATGCGGCTGGCGGAGAGTACGGCAAGGCGGAACGGCATAACACACACTCCTTTGCAGGTTGGGCCGGCCGCGGGCGGCGGGGCAGGCGGCGCGGGGCCCCGCCCCGAACGGCCGGCCCCCGGCGCCCGGCCGGCAGTCTGCCTTATTATACCGCCGCCGGGGCGGAAATGTCAAAAGCCGGCAAAGATTCCGCCCCCCCGCCCCCGGCGGGCCTTGCGTTTTTCGGACGGTTGGGCTATACTGGATATATAGTGGGGGCAGTGCGCCCGGCGCCGCCCCCGAACCCGACCAATATGCGAGGTGAACGAAATGGAACCTTTGGTGATTACGATGGCCCGTGAGTATGCTTCCGGCGGCAGCGAGATCGCCCAGCGGGTGGCGGAACTGCTGGGCGTCAAGCTCTACAACAAGGAACTGATCACGATGGCGGCCAAAAAGAGCGGCCTGACCGAAGAGGCCATCGCGGCCAGCGAAAACCAGCGCAGCGGCAGCCTGATCTACAGCCTGTACATGATGGGCAACACGATGCCGCTGGCCGACCAGGTGTACATCCTGCAGTCCAACGTCATCAAGGAGGTCGCCCAGGGCGAAAGCTGCGTGATCCTCGGCCGCTGCGGCGACTATGTCCTGCGCGACCGCCCCAACGTGCTGCGCACCTTCGTGTACGCCCCGGTGGAGCTGCGCATCCAGAATGCCAAGAGCCGCCCCGGCGCCAAGGACATGCCCGACCGCCTGTGGGAGACCACCCTGGCCAAGCATGACCGGGCCCGCGCCAGCTACTACAACTATTATACCGAGAACCGCTGGGGCGAAGCCAAGAACTACGACCTGTGCCTGAACGCGGCGCTGGGGCGGGAAGCCTGCGCCCAGCTGATCGTTCAGGCGGCCCGTGCGATGGAGCAAGCCATCCGCTGAGGCCGGCCCCGGCCCTGCCGCCAAGAAAACCGCCGCAGACAAAGCAGAGGGCGGCCCTGCCGCCCTCTGTTTTTCGCTGCCCCGCTTTTCCGCTTTTCCGCTTTTCCGCCACTTTTTGTCCCGCCTTCCCGCACCCATGTAAAGGAGACCCTGCACCCATGCGCTATGACTACGACCTGATCATCGTCGGCGCCGGCCCGGCCGGCATCTTCACCGCCCTGGAACTGCTGCGCAAAAGCGCCGACCCCAAGGCCCTGCGGATCCTGCTGATCGAAAAGGGCCGCCCGGTGGAACGCCGCCACTGCCCCAAAAGCGAGGTGGGCCACTGCGTCAACTGCAAGCCAGGCTGCGCCATCACCACCGGCTTTTCCGGCGCCGGCGCCTTCTCGGACGGCAAGCTCTCCCTCTCCCGGGAGGTGGGCGGCGAACTGCCCGAACTCATCGGGGAGGATTTCGCCCAGGACCTGATCCACTACACCGACCAGATCTACCTGGAATTCGGCGCCGACCCCCATGTGGAAGGGGTGTATGAGGGCGCCGAGATCAAGGACATCCGCAAGCGGGCCATCCAGGCCGGCCTGCAGCTGGTGGACTGCCCGATCCGCCACCTGGGCACCGAGAAAGCCCAGCAGCTCTACCTGAACATCCAGCACCATCTGGCCGACGCCGGCGTCGAGATGTGGTTCGAGACCGAGTGCGAGAACATCCTGCTGGACGGGGATGTCTGCCGCGGGGTGGCGGCCCGCCCCACCGGCAAGCCGGACGCCCCCGCCCGCCAGGTCACCGCCCGGCAGGTGGTCATCGCCACCGGCCGCCGCGGCGCCGAATGGCTGGAAAAGATCTGCGCCGAGCACCACATCGCCCACCGCCCCGGCACCGTGGACATCGGCGTGCGGGTGGAATGCCGCAACGAGATCATGGAGACCATCAACCAGGTCCTGTACGAAGGCAAGCTCATCGGCTACCCCAACCCCTGGCACAACAAGGTCCGCACCTTCTGCCAGAACCCCGGCGGCTTCGTCGCCCAGGAAAACTACGACAACGACCTGGCCGTCGTCAACGGCCACAGCTACAAGGACCTGAAAAGCGCCAACACCAACCTGGCCATCCTCTGCAGCCACAATTTCACCGAGCCCTTCAACCAGCCCATCGCCTACGCCCAGAAGGTGGGCGAGCTGACCAACATGCTGGGCGCCGGGCACATCCTGGTGCAGCGGTACGGCGACATCCTCAACGGCAAGCGCACCTGGCCCCAGGAACTGGCCCGCTCCAACGTGCGCCCCACCCTGCGGGATGCGGTGGCCGGCGACATCACCGCCGCCATGCCCTACCGGGCCATGGTCAACATCATCGAGTTCATCAAGATGGTGGACCATGTGGTGCCGGGCTTTGCCGCGCCCGAGACCCTGCTCTACTCCCCCGAACTCAAGTTCTACTCCAACAAGGTCCGGATGGACACCGACCTGGAAACCAACGTGCGCAATCTCCACTGCCTGGGCGATTCCTCCGGCTGGACCCGCGGGCTGATGATGGCCTCGGTCATGGGGGTGCTCATGGGCCGCAAACTCATCGAGAACCACGGCTTCTGACCTGCGCCGCAGCAAAAAGCATAAACGCCCGCCCCCCGGCGGCTGCTTTGGCAGCCGCCGGGGGGCGGGCATTTCAGTTCACAGGGGTTCGTTTTTTATCAGGGTAAAAGGGACCGTTCAGTTCTGGGCATCCTCCTGGGTGGCGGCGGCGGTGGTGCCGTCGCTTTCGCCCAGAACCACCTCCAGGGTGGACATCCGGCCGTCCCGCTCCACCTGCAGGGTGACGGTGTCGCCCACATTCTTGGTGGCCAGGTAGCTGGTCAGGTCGCTGTTCTCATTCACCGAGTTGTTGTCCACCGCCACGATGCGGTCGCCCAGCTGCAGGCCGGCGGCTTCCGCGCCGCTGCCCGGGTTGATGCGCACCACATACACGCCGTAGGAGGACACGCCGTACTGCATGGCGGTCTGGGAGTCCAGAATGTTGATCACCTGGATCCCCAGCGCCGGGCGGGCCACATGGCCGGTCTCGATCAGCTGGGTGGCCACCTCCATCCCTTCATTGATGGGGATGGCAAAGCCCAGGTTCTGGCTTACCGCGCCGCTGCTGGTGGTGGTGGAGCCGCTGGCGTTCACAATGCCGATCAGCTCGCCGGCCGCGTTGAACAGCCCGCCGCCCGAGTTGCCCGGGCTGATGGCCGCGTTGGTCTGGATCAGGCTCATGTCGTTGCCTTCCACCTGCACGGACCGGTTCACCGCGCTCACGATGCCGTCGGTCACGGTGCCGCTCAGCGTACCCATCGGGTTGCCCACGGCCACCACCGTCTCGCCCACGGCCAGCGCGCTGCTGTCACCGATGGTGGCGGGGGTCAGGCCGGTGGCCTCGATCTTCAGCACCGCCACGTCGGAGGTGCTGTCCTCCCCCACGATGGTGGCGCTGTACTCGGTATTGTCCTGCAGCTGCACCGTGATGGTGCTGGCGCCGCTCACCACATGGGCGCAGGTCAGGATGTACCCGTCCTCACTGATGATGACGCCCGACCCGGCGCCGCTCTGCACATAGCTGCCGAACCAGGTGTTGGTGCTGACCATCTGCTCGGTGGTGATGGCCACCACGCTGGGCTTCACCTTGGCGGAAAGGTCCACCATGCTCAGCGCCGACCCGTCGGCGCTGCCCTGGGCGGTGGCGGTGGCGTCCCGCTGGACCTGCTGCACCACCACCTGGTCGTGGCCAAGGCCCAGCAGGTTGGCCGCCGCGGTGCCGGCCACGCCGCCGCCGAAGCCCAGCACCACCACGCCCAGCCCGGCCAGGACCCGCAGGCCGACCTTTCTGCCGCCCTTCTTTTTGGGCGGGCGGGGCGGCTGGCTGCCGGCGCCGGGGTGGGCCGGCCCGGTGGGGCCGCCTGCGCCCGGGCCGCCGGGGTTGGGGCTGCTGTAGCTGTGGAAGCTGCTGCCGCCCGGCTGCTGGCTGCCGGCGGAATCGGCGGTGCTGCCGGCGGTCTCGCTGCCGGAATAGTCGGTGCGGGCGGTGTTGGCGGTGTTCATGCCGCTGCTGCCCACGTTGGGGTACCCGCCGGCGGAAGTCTGCGCCTGGGACCGGTCGGCGGACCCGGTCTGGTTGGATTCGGGTTTCTGCGGACTATCGTAAAGTCCAGAGTAATCATACTCACTCATGCTCGGACACTCCTTTATTCTGACCCGGGAAACGGACGGCCTGGCGGCCAGGCTCCCTTTTCCTTTCGGATTGATTCATAGTATAGAAGTTAATTGTGAAATACATTTTTCCGGACCGTGAAACAAATGTGAAACCAGCTTTTTATGCAACTTGACAAAGGCGGCTCCCACCGCGTATCATGGCGGAAAGAGATCACAGGAAAGGGGCGCGGCTGCGTTGAAACTGCTGGGGAAAGGACCGGTCTTCACGCTGGACAAGGAGGGGGCCGCCATCGGCCGGGCCCGCTGGGAGGGGGACACCCTGGCCGAGCTGACCATCGACCCGGCCTGGCGGGGCCGGGGGTACGGCAGCTATTTTCTGAAGGAGCTGCTGCGCCGCCGGGGCGGCTTTGACAGGGAAAAGGCCACCTGCTTCCTGGCGCCGGCCCCCGCCGCCCCGGCGGCCCGGGCGCTGCTGCAAAAGTTCGGCTTTGCCCCGGCCGGCCCGGGGACCTGGTGCCGCCGGCGGGTGCCGGACCTGAGCGCCGTGGCCTTCTGCCACGAATTCCTGGCCGCCCGGCTCCGCCCCGGCGGGCTGTACCTGGACGCCACCTGCGGCAACGGCCACGACACCCTTTTCCTCTGCCGGCTGGCCGGGGAAGGGGGCCGGGTGCTGGGGCTGGACATCCAGCCCGCGGCGGTGGAGGCCACCAACCGCCGGCTGGCCGCGGCCGGCTACGGGGCGGTGGGCCGGGCTCTCTGCCGGGACCACCGGGATCTGCTGAGTGTGGTGGCGCCCGGCACCGCGGACTGCGTGGTCTTCAACTTCGGCTGGCTGCCCGGGGCCGACCACACGGTCCACTCGGCGGCGGCCACCACCCTGCCCGCGCTGGAAGCCGCCCTCGCCGCCCTCAAGCCCGGCGGGGTGCTGGCCGCGGTGCTCTACAGCGGCAAAGTCATCGGGGAAGGGGAAAAACAGGCTGCGCTGCGGTTTTTTGAATCGCTGCCCCTTGCCCGGTACACGGTGCTGGTCTGCCGGTTCGCCAACTGGGCCGACACCGCTCCGCTGCCCTGCTTCGTGCTCAAGCGGGCCGGCTGCTGAGCCGGTCGCGCAGCAGCGCCAGCAGCGCCGCCTCGCTCTCGGCGGTCAGGACCCGTCGGGGGAACAGCCGCAGCGCGTTGGCCTTGGGGGCGTACAGGGCAAGGCTGTGGGCGGTCTGCAGCAACAGCGGGAAATCCGCGTAGGGGATCTCCAGCATCCGGCCCCGGTCGTCGGTGTACTGCATGGCGTCGGGCCCGAAACGGGTCACTGCCCGCCCGGCCATCCGGGGGATCTGCTGGCGCACCAGGCGGCGCGTCGCCCACAGGGACACCAGTACCAGCACCGCCGTCAGCGCCAGCGCCAGCCAAAGGCCCATCGCCAGGCAGAAAACCGCGAAGGCCAGCGCCAGCACCGGCAGGGCGTACCATTTCTGCCGCCAGTAGGCGGGGGTGCGCATCGCCGCCCGGCTGGCTTCCCACAGCAGCCGGGGCAGTTCCTCGGCGGTCAGGGTGCAGGCAAAGGTGCCGCCCGCCCCCTCGGGCACAAAGCCGTCGGGCATCCGGTCGGCCGGCGGGGCGGCGTCCGGCCGGGCGGGGGCGGCCTGCAGCGCCCGGACCCAGTCCTCCGGCCCCTCCGGGCCGGCAAAGGCGGCGCGGGGCACCAGCAGGCCGGACCCGTCCCCCAGCACCACCACCAGACCCTCCCGGTCCGCCCGCACCGCCCGCAGGTCGGCGGCGGGGCACTCGGCCTGCCCGTGGCCGCCCGCCGCGCCGGGGCCGCTGTACCGCAGCAGCCCCGCTTCCAGCCGCAGGGTGTAGGGCTGGGTGGTCATCGCGGGCAGAACGGCGCGCAGCTCCCGCATCTGCCGGGCCGCGAACTGCCGGGGCTCCAGCACCCAGAAGATCGCCAGCAGCGGCACCAGCAGCAGGGCCAGCACCCCCAGCGTCAGCCAGGTGGCGTTGCTCACCACCGGCTCCCGGGTCAGCAGGCTCACGGCGTACAGCGCCTCGGCAAACAGGACCACGGCCGCCGTCAGCAGCCGCCCGGTGCGCAGCTGCCGGCGGGCCAGGCTCCCCTTCGTGCGCCCCAGCGCCAAAAACTGGCGGCGCAGGTCCGCCTTGGTCATGGTGTATCTCAGTTCCAAAAAACACTCCCCCTTCCGGTCGGAAGTCGGCCGCAAAGGCCGAAACTGTTCCCATTCTATCACACTGCCGCCCAAAAGTAAAACCGCCCGCCCCGGCCGGTGTAAAACCGCCCGCCCCGGCCGGGTGCTTGCGTTTTTCCGCCGGACCATGTATACTAAAACAGTATGCCCGGCGCCGCGCCGGGCCGGATGAAAAACCGCCACAACGCCGGATATGAGGGGAGCCGACCCATTTTGCAGCCTTGAAGACAGGATGGCACGGGTAGCGTGCAACAGACAAGACGGATACAACACAAACTGTCGAAAAAGTCTAAAATCGTCGCCGTCGGCGGACATGCGCCGACGACGGCGACACCGACAGGGAAATTTTGCGGCAAATTGTGTGCGAGGAGCATAGCGACGAGTGCGCGAGTTGCCGCAAAATTTTGTCGAAGGGGATACACAAGGGGAAACAGACGCGTTAGGCAATTGCCGTGCGCGGCTGTTGCCCCTTGTGCAGCGGGTCGAGTTTCTCGACACGCTGAACAGAGAAGCGAAGTAAGGAGAGTAGACCCACCCATGCCAACCATGCGTGAAGAAATCGAGAGCCGGCGCACCTTTGCGATCATCTCGCACCCGGACGCCGGCAAGACCACCCTGACCGAAAAACTGCTGCTCTACGGGGGCGCCATCCAGACCGCCGGCTCGGTCAAGGGCAAGCAGAGCGCCAAACATGCGGTGTCCGACTGGATGGACATTGAAAAGCAGCGCGGCATCAGCGTCACCTCGTCGGTGCTGCAGTTCCACTACCAGGGCAAGTGCATCAACATCCTGGACACCCCCGGCCACCAGGATTTCTCTGAGGACACCTACCGCACCCTGATGGCCGCCGACTCGGCCGTCATGGTCATCGACGCCGCCAAGGGCGTCGAGGCCCAGACCATCAAGCTGTTCAAGGTCTGTACGCTGCGGCACATCCCCATCTTCACCTTCATCAACAAGATGGACCGGGAAGCCCGCGACCCCTTTGAGCTGATGGAAAACATCGAGGAGATCCTCGGCATCAAGACCTACCCGATGAACTGGCCCATCGGCAGCGGCAAACGGTTCAAGGGCGTCTTTGACCGGGGCAGCCGCCGTGTGCTGGCCTTCGAGGGGGACGGCCGCGCCAACGGCGTCAGGATGGTGGACGAGATCGCCGCCGAGCTGGGCGACCCGGCCATGGACGAACTGATCGGCGCCGAAAACCACCAGCGCCTGGCCGAAGACATCGAACTGCTGGACGGCGCCGCCGAGGAGTTCGACCTGGACGCCGTCCACCGGGGCGAGCTGAGCCCGGTGTTCTTCGGTTCGGCGCTGACCAACTTCGGGGTGGAGCCCTTCCTGAAGGAATTCCTCCGCCTGACCCCCACCCCGCTGCCCCGCCCCGACGCCGCCACCGGCGAGGCGGTGGACCCCCTCAGCGACCGGTTCTCCGGCTTTATCTTCAAGATCCAGGCCAACATGAACAAGAACCACCGG
>DWWE01000061.1 GCA_019119835.1 Candidatus Gemmiger stercoravium
ACCATGTCCACTTTTATGGCCAACAAGGGGAACATCGTCCGCAAGTGGTATATCCTCGACGCGGCGGGCAAGCCCCTGGGCAAGACCGCTGCCGCCGCGGCCGTCCTGCTGCGCGGCAAGCACAAGCCTGAGTACACCCCCCACGCCGACTGCGGCGACTATGTCGTGATCGTCAACGCCGAGAAGGCCGTTCTGACCGGCAAGAAGCTGGAGCAGAAGTACTACCGCCGCCACTCCGGCTGGGTGGGCGGCCTCAAGGAGACCAAGTACCGCCTGCTGATGCAGCAGAAGCCCGAGCTGGCCATGCAGCTGGCCATTCGCGGCATGATGCCCCGCAACATCATCACCAAGGATTCTCTGACCCGCCTGCATATCTACCGCGGCGCCGAGCATCCCCACACCGCCCAGAAGCCCGAGTCCTGGGCCGCCAACTAAGCAGGAGGTACAGACAAATGTATAAGAGCAAGAAGCCTTATCTGTATGGCACCGGCCGCCGCAAGTCCTCCGTGGCCCGGGTGCATCTCTTCCCCAACGGCACCGGCTCCATCACCATCAACGGCCGTGACATTGACGAGTACTTCGGCCTGGAGACCCTGAAGCTGCTGGTTCGCCAGCCCCTGGCCACCACCGACATGCTGGGCAAGGTGGACATCGTCGCCACCGTCACCGGCGGCGGCGTCACCGGCCAGGCCGGCGCCATCCGTCACGGCGTCTCCCGCGCCCTGCTCCAGATGAACGAGGAGTACCGTCCCGCCCTCAAGGCCGCCGGCTTCCTCACCCGCGACCCTCGTATGAAGGAGCGCAAGAAGTACGGCCTCAAGGCTGCCCGTCGCGCTCCCCAGTTCTCCAAGCGCTGAGTTTCCGCCGCAAGGCATCGCATTTTTTGGCTCTGGTGCCGGCCTTTGGGCCGGCACTTTCTTCATGGCGTGCAGGGTGCGCCCCGCACGCTCGACAGGAAGGGCAGGACCTATGCTATCCACCAAAACGCGGGAGCACATCCGCCGCCGCCTGGCCCGCACCGGGCCGCGGTTCGCGGCGCTGGGGGCGGGGGCCTTCACCCTGGGGGTGTCGCTGCTGTTCATCCACAACACCATGCGGATCGTGGAGATCACCGACACCCAGGGCGCGTCGGGTACCGTCATCACCTGCGCCACCAACGTCAACGACCTGATCCTGCAGGCGGGCATCACGGTGCCTGCCGCCCAGGACGAGCTGCGCATCACCGAGTCGGACGGGGAGGACCGCATCCATGTGATGCGGGCTTTCACGGTGCCGGTCACGGTGGACGGCCAGACCCTCAACCTGGTCACCGCCGACGAAACGGTGGCCCAGCTGCTGCAGGCCGCCGGCATCCAGGTGGGGGAGAACGACATCGTGGAGCCCGCCCTGGACACCCCGCTGCAGGAGGGGGACGCCATCACCATCCGCCGGGTCACCTTTGAGGACTACACCGTCGAGGAGACCGTCCCCATCGAGACCGAGTACCAGTACTCGAGCCTGTATTACCGCGATACCGACTACGAGCAGACCCTCCAGGCGGGCAGCGAAGGGCTGGACCGGGTGCAGTACCGGGATGTGTATGTGGACGGCGAATGGACCGAGACCCGGGAGCTTGGCCGCGAGACGATCACCGCCATGGAGCCCGCCATTCTCAAATGCTACGGCGAAGGGGCTCCGGTGTCCATCTTCACCGGGCCGGAGGTGGTGGACGGCGTTCCCAGCGAAGGGGTGGCCGAGGTCTACACCGGCCAGCGGTCCACCGGCTACTCGGCCTCGCTCACCGCCAAGGGGGCGTCCGGCCAGCGGCTGACCTACGGCACCGTGGCCGTGAACCCCAACGTGATCCCCTACGGCACGCTGCTCTACATAACCTCGGACGACGGCCGGTTCGTCTACGGCTACGCCTATGCCGCCGACACCGGCACCGCGATGATGACCGGCCATGCCTTCATCGACCTGTATTACGAGACCTACGACGAGGCGGTGGCCAACGCCGTGATCCCGGTCACGGTGTATGTGATCGACGAGGAGACCGCCGCCCGATACGAGGAAACCAACGACGCCCTGCGGGAAGCCGACCTGGCCGACCACCACGGGTGAACAACCAAACAAGCGCGAAGCCGCACCGGACCCCGCCCCTACGGGCGGGGCAGCCGGTGGGGCTTCGTTTGCTGTAACGGCCGCGGCCGGCCCGCGGACCGAAAGAGGGGGAAACAGACCGTGTTCAAAAAACAGACTTCGCTCACCAGCGGCAGCGTGGCGGGCGGGATGCTGACCTTTGCCATCCCGATCTTTCTCAGCAACCTGTTCCAGCAGCTGTACAACGCGGTGGACTCGCTGATCGTCGGCAACTTCCTGGGCGGGCAGGCGCTGGCGGCGGTGGGGTCCTCGGGCAGCCTGATCTTTCTGCTCACCGGCTTTGTCAACGGCGTCAGCCTGGGCGCCGGGGTGCTGGTGGCCCGCTACTATGGCGCCAGGGACGGCGAAAACCTCAAAAAAGCCGTCCACACCACCGTGGCCCTGGGGGTCGCGGCGGGGCTGGTGCTCACGGTGGTGGGGGTGGCCCTCACCCCGCAGATCCTGCGCTGGATGGGCACCCCCGCCGACGTGATCGACCAGTCCATCGTCTACTTCCGGGTGTATTTTATGGGCTGCATCGCGGTGGTGCTCTACAACGTGGGGGCCAGCATCCTCCAGTCGGTGGGGGACAGCCGCAGCCCGATGTTCTACCTGATCGCGGCTTCGCTGCTCAACGTGGTGCTGGACCTGCTGTTTGTGGCCGGCTTCGGCATGGGGGTGGGCTCGGCGGCCTTCGCCACCATCCTCTCCCAGCTGCTCAGCGCCTTCCTGGCCTTCCGCAAACTGGGCCGGGCCGACGGGGCCTACGCGGTCCACTGGCGGGATGTCCGGTTCGACGGCCCCACCCTCAGGGCGGTGGTGGCCCAGGGCCTGCCCTCCGGCGTGCAGAACTCGGTGATCTCGCTGGCCAACGTCATCGTCCAGGCCAACATCAACGCCTTCGGCTCCAACGCCATGGCCGGCTGCGCGGCCTACAGCAAGGTGGAAGGCTTCGCCTTCCTGCCGGTGACCTGCTTCTCCATGGCGCTGGCCACCTTCGTCAGCCAGAACATCGGCGCCCGCCAGCCGGACCGGGTCCGGCGGGGCATGCGGTTCGGCGTGCTCAGCTCCACCCTGCTGGCCGAGGCCATCGGGGTGGGGATCTTCCTGCTGGCGCCGCTGCTCATCGGCGCCTTCAACAACCAGCCCGAGGTGGTGGGCTTCGGGGTGCGCCAGGCCCGCACCGCCGCGCTGTTCTACTGCCTGCTGGCCTTCAGCCACTGCTGCGCCGGCATCCTGCGGGGGCTGGGCCGGCCGGTCATCCCCATGGCGGTCATGCTGGCGGTGTGGTGCGTGCTGCGCATCAGCTACATCACGGTGGCGGTGCGCATCCTGCCCGAGATCGGGGTCATCTTCTGGGCCTACCCGCTGACCTGGGGCATCAGCAGCCTTCTGTTCGGCTGGTACCTGGCCCACGCCACCCTGCCCAGCCCGGGCGGCGGCGCCCAGCAGCACCTGACCCACCTGGACGCCTGAACCGCAGGTTTTTCCTGCCAGCAAAACAAACAGCCGCCGGGGTTGAGCGTGTCGAGAAACTCGACACGCTCCACAAGAGGCAACAGCCGCGCACGGCAATTGCCTAACGCGGCTGTTTCCCCTTGTGTATCCCCTTCGACAAAATTTTACGGCAAATCGCGCACTCGTCACTTCGTTCCTCGCACACAATTTGCCGTAAAATTTCCCTG
>DWWE01000062.1 GCA_019119835.1 Candidatus Gemmiger stercoravium
GATGAACTGGGCATCGACTATGCCAAGACCGCGGTGGGCGACAAGTATGTGTATGAGTATATGCAGCAGCACGGCAGCCGCATCGGCGGCGAGCAGAGCGGGCATATCATCTTCTCGAAGTATGCTTCGACCGGCGACGGCATCCTCACCAGCCTCAAGCTGATGGAAGTCATGATGGCCCGCAAGAAGCCGATGAGTGAGCTGGCCGCTCCGCTCAAGATCTACCCCCAGGTGCTCAAGAACGTCAAGGTCACCGACAAAGCCGCCGCCCAGGCCGACGCCGACGTGCAGGCCGCGGTGGCAAAGGTGGCCGAGGCGCTGGGCGATACCGGCCGCATCCTCGTGCGGGAATCCGGCACCGAGCCGCTGGTCCGCGTGATGGTGGAAGCGCCGGAGCACGATACCTGCCAGCAGTTTGTGGATGAAGTGGTGGATGTGATCTGCCGCAAGGGCTACGCGGCGGACTGAACCGCCCCGGCTGCGGGCGGTGAGAAGGAAGGAAATGCCGATGCGCAGCTGTGTTTTGTTTGACTTTGACGGGGTGCTGGTGGACAGCGAATGGCTGGCTTTCTGCCAGACGCAGACGCTGATGGCCGAGCGATACGGTGTGCGCCTGCAGGCGGAGGACTGCCGCCGCTACAGCGGCGGTACCGAGGAGCGGATGGCCCGGTCGCTGGTGGAGCGGTTCGCACTGCCGGTGACGCCCCAGGCCCTGTGCGCGGAACTGTCCGCCGCCAGCACCCTGTATGAAAGCGACGCCCTGACCCTGATGCCTGGCGCCCGGGACTTCCTTGTGCGGCTGCGCCGCCAGGGGGTCCGCACCGGGCTGGTCTCCTCCACGGCCAGCCGGCATATCCTCAGCACGGCCAACCGGCTGGGGCTGGTCAGTCTGATGGATGTGATCCTCTGCGGGGATATGGTGCACCGCCACAAGCCTGACCCGGAAGGCTACCGCACCGCCACGGCGCTGCTGCATGCCGCGCCGGAAGAATGCGTGATCCTGGAAGATTCCCCGGTGGGGCTGCAGGCCGCCCGGGCGGCCGGGGCGTTCACGGTGGGGCTCTGCCAGTCGCGGCTGCGGCAGGATGTCTCGGCGGCCGACCTGCGGGCGGCGTCCTATGCCGAGCTGTGCAGCCCGGCTGTCTGGGCGCGGCTGGACCTGCCGGCCGGGCCGGAATCGGACGGCTGAAGTTTTTGCAAGACAAAGCGACCGGCCCCCAACCCATGCGGTTGGGGGCCGGTTTTCCGCCGGACGGGGGCTGCGCCCCCAAAAAGCAGGATACAGGCCGGCAGTACAGAATGGCCGGAAGGTACAAAAGGAGCGAATCCCCATGGGACCCACCAAACGACAAACCCTGCGCCGGGCTGCCTCCTGCGCGTTTCCCTACACCCTGCCGATTCTGGCCGGGTTTCTGTTCCTCGGCATCACCTATGGCATCTACATGAACGTCTCGGGGTTCAGCTTCTGGTATCCGATGCTGATGAGCCTGACCATCTTCGCCGGCTCGGCGGAATTTGTGGCGGCTGACCTGCTGCTCAGCCCCTTCGCCCCGCTTCAGGCGCTGCTCATGACCCTGATGATCAACGCCCGGCACCTGTTTTACGGCCTGTCCATGCTGGACCGGTTCCGGGGCACCGGGCGCAAAAAGCTCTACCTGATCTTCGGTATGTGCGACGAAAGTTTTTCCATCAACTGCACAGCTCGCATCCCGCAGGATGTGGACCGGGGCTGGTTCATGTTTTTCGTCACCCTCTTCAACCATCTGTACTGGTTTGCCGGCGCCACGCTGGGCGGGGTGTTCGGCTCGCTGCTGCATTTTGACACCGAAGGGCTGGACTTTGTCATGACCGCCATGTTCGTGGTCATCTTTCTTGAACAGTGGGGGAAGGAGAAAAACCACATCAGCTCGCTGCTGGGGCTGGCGGTCTCGCTGGTCTGTCTGCTGCTGTTCGGGGCCGACGGCTTCCTGATCCCCGCGATGCTGGCGATCCTTGCGCTGCTCAGCACCCTGCGCGGGCCGCTGGAACGGGGAGGTGAGGAGGCATGACGCTGCCGCAGCAGTTCATCACCATCGGCATGGTGGTGCTGGGTACCCTGATCACACGGTTTCTGCCCTTTGCGGTTTTCCCGGCCGGCCGCCCCACCCCCGGCTACATCCGGTATCTGGGCAAGGTCCTTCCGGCGGCGGTGTTCGGCCTGCTGGTCGTCTACTGCCTGCGGAATGTGGATCTGCTGTCGGGCAGTCACGGCCTGCCCGAAGCCATTGCCATCGCGGTGGTGGCGGGGCTGCACCTGTGGAAACGCCAGATGCTGCTCTCCATCGCCGGCGGCACGGTCTGCTATATGCTGCTGGTGCAGCTGGTCTTCTGACCGGTGCCGCCCGGGGCGGGGAACCGGGCCCGGGTGCGCACCATCTCGATGAAGCGGGCCACATCCTCCGGCGGGTCCAGCTGGTACAGGATCCCGTAGGGGATGGCGTGGTCCCATTCCACCGGGATGGTCACCAGCGAAGGGTGGACATCCGCCCAGCAGTCCAGTGTCACCAGCAGGCAGCCGGTCTGTACGCAGCGGTTGAACACCTCAATGTCGTAAAACTGCGGCGTGTCCACAAGGTGAATCTGCGGGTAGCGCTCCAGCTCGTCCCGCAGCCGGTCCACGGTGGGGGAATCGCCCCGCTTGACCAGCATTACCGTCTCGCCGTACAGATCCCGCAGCCGCAGCTTCTTTTTGCCGGCCAGGGGGTGTTCCCGGGGCACGGCGATGCTCTGGGGGCAGCGGCACAGCGGCAGAAACCGGCAGCGGGTCAGCCACTGGCGGGAGTCGCAGGCGCCGATCAGGAAATCGAACTTCACACCCAGGGCGGAGATCTGGGTCAGGATGTCGGCGTGGTCGTCCTCAAACGGGACGATGTGCAGCTGATACCCGGGGAAAAAGCTGTTCACCTGATACCACAGGTCCATGAAGGGGCGGCAGGGGTTCAGGATGGATGTGCCGACGCAGAAGGTACGGTTGGCCATCTCGGTGTTCATGCGCGCCTGGGTGATGGCCTGTTCGGACAGGGTGAACATCTGCTTGGCATACCGGTAGATCACCTGGCCGGCGGCGGTCAGCCGGATGCCGTGGTTGGTGCGCTCGAACAGCTTGAGATCCAGGTGCTTTTCCAGGCTGTTGATCTGTTTGATCACGGCGGTGGAGGAGATGTACAGCTTTTCGGCCGCCTGGTTGAAGCTGCCGCTGTCTGCCACGCAGACAAAACTGGTCAGCAGGGGATTGAACATGGGGCTACCTCCGACTGGCTCAAACTTACGGTTATAACCATCATAAAGATTCCGTCCTTCCTTGTCAAGCGCCGCCGCACTACAATAGAGGGGACAGAAAGCGCGGCGGCCCGGACCTTTGCGGGGCGGGGCGCAGTCGGGCTGTCCCCGCCCCGCCGCGGGGGCGGCCGCCTGGACAAGGAGGTCTTTTATGGAAATCCAGGAGAGAAGCATTTTCCCGATCGGGCAGAAAAACGATGCCTTCGCCCGGTATTTTGTGGGGCAGAGCTACCTGAACATGCTCACCACCACCGGCGTGCCCATCGGCAACGTGACCTTTGAGCCGGGCTGCCGCAACAACTGGCACATCCACCATGCCAAGACCGGCGGCGGGCAGATCCTGCTGTGCACCGCCGGCCGTGGCTGGTACCAGGCATGGGGGGAGCCGGCCCGGGAACTGCACCCCGGCGATGTGGTGGTGATCCCGCCGCAGGTCAAGCATTGGCACGGCGCCGCCAGGGACAGCTGGTTTGCTCATCTGGCAGTGGAGGTGCCCGGCACCGAGACCTCCAACGAGTGGTGCGAACCGGTCAGCGCCGAAGAGTATGACGCCCTGCCTTGACAGGTGTGCAAAAAGCAAAAAAACAGCCGGCAAAGGCATCCCTGCCCCAAGGGGGAGGGTACGCCTTTGCCGGCTGCTTTTTTACCGCCGGGTTCACCCCTCCAGGGGCGTCGGGTCCAGCGGGATCTTGCCTTCCACACGGTTGATGACATAGTAGGCGGCGTTTTCTTCCGGCTTGATATATACCTTGCAGGAATGAATACCGGTCTTGTGGGTCAGGCGGTAATCGGCCCGGGCTTTTTCCACAATGGCGGCGCAGTCATATTCCTGCCCGCCCACCTGCAGGCGGATCTCGGTGGGCGGGGTATGGGCCTTTTTTACCGGGCCTTTTTTGGCGGTCTTGGATTCAGGAGTTTTCGGCATGATTTTCCCTCCATTTTCTGCGGTTTGTACTTGGTTTCAGTATAGCACAAACCACAGGAGAAAGAACAGGGAATTTCAAAAATTTTTGGGATTTACCCGCATTTTTCACATCCTTTGCCCTCCGTTGGCCTGCGGGGGTCCGCCTGACCATTCTTTTACGGTGAGAACGTTGACTTTGACGTTTGGTTGTGCTATCTTAAGATTACTTGGATTTTGAGATTTTTTAATGAAAAATGTCGGTTCGGCCGGCATCATTCTTTGAAAAGTCCGAATCATGTCAGGAATATATGCCGCAAACAGGCGCGCAGCCGCCCGTTGCCGGCTGTGCAGAGGAGGCGTTTTCCATGGTCAGGGTCTTTACCAATTCTGTCTGTGACCTGACCCCGGCGCAGGCCGAGGAGCTGGGCGTCACGATGATCCCGGACATGATTGCCTTCGGGCCGGGGGAACAGTACCGCAACAACGAGCAGATCGACCCGCCCACCCTTTATAAAAAGCTGGCGCAGAGCGATGAGCTGCCCACCACGGCCCACCCCAACCTGGACCAGTACATGCAGGCGTTCCGCAGTGTGGACAATGGGGACGAGATTCTCTGCATCAGCCTCACCAGCAAGATGTCGGGGTCGTACAACACCGCCTGTTCCGCCTGCCGTCTTTTGCAGGAACAGGGGTTCGCCACCCCCATCCGGATCTACGATTCGCTGCAGGTCTCCTTCGGGCTGGCGGTCCTGGTCCGCCAGGCGGCCCGGCTGGCCCGGCAGGGGGCGGGCATGGCGGCCATCCTGGCGGCACTGGACGAACTGCGGCCGCGGGTCGGCGTCTATTTTGTGATGGAATCGCTGGAAAACGCCCGCCGCGGCGGCCGGGTGGGGGCCATCCGGGTGCTGGCCGCCGATCTGTTCAAGGTCAAGCCGATCCTGGTTTTTCGGGACGGCCTTGTGCGGGACATCGGCATCGTTCGCGGGTATGACAACGCGGTGGACCGGGTGCTGAACCTGTACCGCGAGCGGGCCCGCTTCGGCGGGGAGGTCTATCTCTTCCACGCCGACCGCACCGGCCTGGCCGAATCGGTTCGGGATCGCCTGCTGCAGATCGACCCCGACGCCCGGATCACCATTGGCTGGGTGGGGGCGGTCATCGGCATCTACACCGGCCCCGGGGCGCTGGGGCTGGCCTTCGAGCAGAAACAGCCGTGAGCGCGCTGCTGCTGTTGGCGGGGGCTGCGGCTTTCGGGCTGATGGCGTTGTCCGACTGGCTCTGCGTGCTGCGGGGCCGTGCCTGGGGCGGCCGGCTGTTTGCAGCCGGCTGTCTGCTGCTGGCCGGGGCCACCGCCGGGCTGCTGGCAGGGCGGGGGGCGCCCCGCCCCGCATCGCTGCCCTGGTGGGCGCTGGCGGCGGGGATGCTGGCCTTGCTCTTGTACACCCTGTTGGGGGCGCTGCCGGCGGGGGGCAGCCACCTGATGCCGCCCACCGAGCCGGCGCTGCGCCCGCTGGTGGACACCGGCGTCTACGCGCTGTGCCGCCATCCCGGCGTGCTGTGGCTGGGCGGGTTTTACCTGTTTGCCTGGTGCGCGGCGGGTGGCTGGCCGCTGCTGGCGGCCTTCGTGCTCTTTACCGGGCTGGATGTGGCGTATGTTTTCTGGCAGGACCGGGTCGTCTTCCCGGTCAGCATCGAACACTACCGCCTGTATCAGCAGACGACCCCTTTTCTGGTGCCAAGCGCGGCCAGCCTGCGCCGGTGCCTGCGCCGCCGGGAGAGCGGTGAAGAAAAAACGGATCCGGAAGGGAAGGATCAGGAATGGAAAAGATGACCTTTGAAGAAAAGCTCAAGCACTGCCCGCCGGCGGAAGTCTGGCAGGAGTACTGCGGCTTTTTGTCCCTGTCCCTGCCGGAATACATGAACATCCAGAAGCGCCTGCTCATGGAGCAGGTGCAGCTGATGGCGGGCTGTGCGCTGGGGCAGCGGTTCTTCAAGGGCCATGTGCCCGCCACGGTGGAGGAATTCCGCGCCCGGGTGCCGCTGACCCGGTTTGAGGACTACGCCGACGTGCTGCTGCCCCAGCGGGAAGAGATGCTCCCGGCCAAGCCGGTCATCTGGCTGCACACCACCTGGGAGGGCGGCGATTTCCCCTCCAAGCGGGCGCCCTACACCGAGAGCATGCTCGAAACCTACAAGACCAACATCCTGGCCGCCATGCTGCTGGCCACCAGCCACGGCCGCGGGCATTTCCACGTCCGCCCGGGCTGCCGGGTGCTGTACAGCCTGGCGCCGCTGCCCTATGCCACCGGGATGTTCCCGGACCTGATCAGTTCCGAGATTCATCTGCGGTTCATGCCCTCGGTGCGGGAAGCCCGTAAGATGTCCTTCGGCCAGCAGATGCGCACCGGCTACAAACTGGCGGCCAAACACGGGATGAACCTGTTCTTCGGCATGTCCAGCGTGCTGTACGGGGCCACCCGCAGCCTGAATATGCTGGGCGGCGAGAAGGCGCCAAGCCTGCGCTCGCTGCTGGGCATGAGCCCGCGGATGATCGCCCGGCTGGCGATGGCCAAATACCGCAACCGGCGCGACGGCACCGAACTGCGCCCCCGGGACCTGTTCAAGCTGGATGGCTTTGTCTGTGTGGGGACGGATACCGCGCTGTACAAAAACGAGCTGGAGGAAGCCTGGGGCATCCGCCCGCTGGAGATCGCCGGCGGCACCGAGCCCTCCTGCATGGGGACCGAGACCTGGAGCAAAAACGGGCTGGTCTTTTTCCCCGACGCCTGTTTCTATGAATTCATCCCCGAGATGGAGCTCTACCAGGAGATGGAGACCCCCGGTTACATCCCCAAGACCTACCTGATGGACGAACTGGTGGCCGGCCAGAAGTATGAGCTGGTCATCACGGTGCTCAAGGGCGGCGCCTTTTTGCGCTACCGGGTGGGGGATATTTACCGCTGCCTGCGGCTGCGCAACCCGGCGGACGAGCTGGACCTGCCGCAGTTCGAGTATGTGGACCGCATCCCCACCGTCATCGACATCGCCGGCTTCACCCGCATCACCCAGCGGGAGATCGAACAGGTGCTGAGCCGCTCCCGCCTGCCGGTGGAAAGCTGGTTCGCCGTCAAGGAGTATGACGAGGACGGCCATTCCTTCCTGGACCTGTATGTGGAGCTCAAAAGCGACGACGAGCAGGCGGCGGTGCTGGACTGCCAGATGCTGCAGGAGCTGCTCTCGGTCTATTTCCGCTCCTATGACGGCGACTACAAGGACCTCAAGCGTCTGCTGGGGATGGACCCGCTGCGCATCACCCTGCTCAAGACCGGGACGATCGCCCGCTACCGGCAGCAGACCGGCCGCCGGGTCCCGCCGGTGGGCGCCCCGCGGGAGATCGTGCTGGACATCCTCCGCCTGCAGGCGGCGCAGGAAGGAGGGGCCCCGGCATGACGCTGAACGAACGACTTTTCATTGTGGTGCCGCTGGTCTCGCTGATCTGCAACCTGCTGCTTCTGCTCACGGTCCTTTTCGCCCGCAAAAACCGGCTGGTCAATTCCTTCATCGTGCTGCTGGCGGTGTTCACCGCCTGGACCGCCGGTTCGCTGTTCATGCGCATGACCGTGTGGCCGGGGCCGTCCTTCTGGTATGCGGTGTCGATCACCGGCATCTTCCTGGTCCCTTTCGTCTTTTACAATTTCATCTATTGCTATACCGACGCCAAGGGCAGCTTTGTCCGGGTCGGGCTGATGATCTGCTGGGCCGTGATCGCGGTGCTCAACATGGGCAACTGCTTCATCACCGACCCGCATATCACCATCCAGAACGGGGAACGCCGGTTTGAGTACGGCATCTCCCCCTGGGTGGCGGTGCCCATCCTGCTGGCGGTGTTCACCTTCTGGATGGCCTGGCACCTGGCCGCCCGCAGCTGCCGGGAAGGCCGGACCAGCCTGCACCAGTACACCCCCATGATCGTGGGGGTGGCGGTGATGTTTGCCGGCACCGTGTCGGCGGTGCTGCCGCAGATGGTCTCGCTGCCGGTGGATACCTTCTCCTGCTGCCTCAACGCCATCTGCCTGTATTACATGCTCTATAAGCGGCGCATCGTGCAGCTGCGCAGCTTTGCCACCAACGCGCCGGTGTATGTACTGGCGGCCATCTGCTCGACCCTGGTGCTGGTCAACTGGTACGGGCCGGCGCTGCGCTTTTACGACCATCTGCTGCCGGACTACCGCAGTTACCGCACCATTGTGTTTGCGGTGGCCTTCTCGGCGTTCACGATGCTGCTGTGCTCGCTGCTGCGCAGCCTGATGGGCAACCTGCTGCTCAAAAGTTCGGAAGAGCAGGAGGAGGAAGTCCGCCAGTTCAGCGTGGCGGTCAACCGCACCCTGCACCTGGAAGAGCTCCTCGGGCTTTACCGGGACTTCCTGCAGCAGAATCTGCCCGGGCAGGTGGCCCGTGTTTTTCTGAAAGACCCGGCCACCGGCTGCTACCGGATGCAGGGCAGCACCGAAATGGCGCTGGCCAACCGGGACGCCCTGCCGGCCGACCACCCGCTGGTGCAGCTGCTGCAGCAGACCGGCCACGGAATCACCTACAGCGAATTCAGCCGCACCCGCGGGTTCCGCGCCATGTGGCAGCAGGAACGCAGACGCCTGGAGGAGATGGACGTGACCATGATCCTGCCGGTTTTGAGCGGCAGCGAGATGGTGGCCATCACGCTGGTATCCGGCCAGGGCCAGGGGCGGGCGCATCGGCGCACCTCCCTCACCGGGCAGATGTCCTTCCTGGAATCCACCGCCGCGGTGCTGGCCATCGCGCTGAAAAACGCCATCCTGTACGAGGCGCTGGAAAAGAAAGCCCAGCACGACCCGCTGACCAACCTGTACAACCGGGGCTACTTCCAGGAACATATCCGGGAGGAGTTCGAGCAGTGCCGGCACGGGCAGCTGTCCCTGCTGCTCATCAGCTTTGACGACTTCCGCCTGTATAACGAGCTGTACGGCTCGGGGGAGGGGGACCTGATCCTCCAGCGGTTCGCGCAGGCCCTCAGCAGCCTGGCCGATGGCCGGGGCACGGTGGCCCGCTACAGCGGCAGAGAGTTTGCCGTCAGCTTCCCCTTCGGGTCGGCGGCCGATGCGGTCGCCTACGCCGAACAGGCCCGCCGCTGGCTCAATGAGGAGATCCTCCGCTCCGGCGAGAAGACCCGCAAGTTCCTGACCTTCAGCGCCGGCGTCAGCAGCTACCCCGCCTGCGCCGGCACGGTGGAGGAACTGTTCACCTATGCCAATATGGCGGTGTATTCCGCCAAGACCAACGGCAAGAACAAGATCATCCGCTACAAGAAGGAGAGCGAGGACAAGCGGATCGCCCACAGCCTGAAATCCAAACGGGCTCTGGCGGAAAACTGTGCCTCCACGATCTACGCCCTGACCGCGGCCATCGACGCCAAGGACCACTATACCTTCTCCCACTCGAACCATGTGGCCGAGTATGCCGCCGCCCTTGCCGAAGCGCTGCAGCTGGATGAGGAACATGTCGAGATCATCCGTCAGGCGGGGCTTTTGCACGACATCGGCAAGATCGGCACGCCCGAAGCCATCCTCACCAAGACCTCCCGCCTGACCCGGGAGGAATATGAGATCGTCAAACAGCATGTGGAAGCCTCGATCTCGATGATCCGGTATCTGCCGTCGCTGGACTATGTCATCCCATCGGTGCTGGGCCACCATGAACGGTGGGACGGCAAGGGCTACCCCCGGGGCATTGCCGGCGAATCCATCCCCATCGGCGCCCGCTGCCTCTGCCTCGCGGATTCCTTCGACGCCATGATCTCCCGCCGCAGCTACAAGGAAGCCATGAGCGTCCGGCAGGCGCTGGACGAGATCCGCCGCAACCTGGGCACCCAGTTTGATCCGGAACTCGGCCGGGTCTTCATCGACCTGGTGGAAAGCGGACGGATGCAGGTGTTCCAGGATACGGTCTGAACGCCGGTGTGCCGCCAAAATCCCGGCTGCCGCCGCGCAAAGGAAATGGCAGCCGGGCAAAACGCAGCCCCGGTCAGCAGCGAGAACAAGCAAAACGACCCGCAGGGAAAGCTTTGGCTTCCGTGCGGGTCGTTTTTTTCAGTTTGCCTTTATCAAGAAATAAGCAGACGGAGCGGGCGGCTTCGTCTGGGCCTCAGCGGTTCCGGTGCCGGACGCAGACCAGAGCGACCAGGGCGCAGAACAAAAGAAAGGCGAGCCCCAGCAGGGGAAAATAGTAGTCGGAGGGCAGCCGGCCCACGGCCGGGTGGCACAGCACGCACGCCGCTGCAGCGCCGGCCAGCAGCGCGGCGCAGGCGACCACCCAGGCCAGCAGCGGGTCCCCGGGGCGTTCCAGGCGGCAGTCGGCCGGCTGGCGCTGTTCCAGCAGCCGCAGCAGGTCGGGGGTGCGCAGCGCCTTCCCCAGCGAATAAAAGCGCCGGGTTGTGCCGCCGTTCGGCATCTTCACCCGGCAGGTCACGGTCAGCCGTCCGGGGGTCTCGCGGATCGACTCCACCTCCAGGATCTCCGGTTCCAGTCCGGTCAGGCTTTTGGCTTCCTGCAGGTGGGCGGTCAGCACACCGCCCGCCACCATGTTGCGCAGCCGGCGCTGCAGCGGCACAAACCAGAACAGGTCCGCCCGGCGGAACTGCGTGTCCTCCCGGGCGTTCACGGCAAACAGCCGCCCGGCGTCGTCCAGGCAGAAGATCAGACAGAGGTCCGCCAGCCGCCGGGCCGCCCCGAAGGCCAGCCCCAGCAGGCCGGCCGTCACGATCAGGAAGGCGGCCGTCGCCACGGCGGCGATCGGCAGGCCGCAGGCGATGGCCAGCAGGGGAGACAGGCACAGGCCGCCGAACAGCAGGAAGATCCCCGCCAGCAGACCGATCCCCAGGCGGGTCACACCGCCCTGCACGCCCTTTGGGTCATACCAGATCTTCATGGTTTCGTCCTTTCTGCCGGCGCTCAGTAGGTCAGGATGATCCCCTGGTCCTGGGCGTAGAAGCTGCAAAGCCCTCCGCAGGGATGGATCAGCACCCGGGCCTGGGGCCACTTGGCATGGATGCCGTGCTCCAGCATCCCGGCCGCGGCGGCATTGTCACAATGGGCGATCTGCACCGGCAAAGACCCGTCGAATCCGTCGTGGTCCATCTGTTCAAGGATGCGGGCCAGAACCCGGGCCTCGCCTCGGGTCTTGTAGAAAAAGTCGATCTTGCCGTCCGGGGTGCGGCGCCCCAGCACCCGCATGTTCAGCCGCCCGGCAATGAAACCGACCACCTTGGACACCCGACCGTTTTTGGCCAGGTTGTCAAAGCTGGCCAGCGCAAACAGGATATGCCCGTCCTGGCACTGCTTGTCCAGCGCCCTGCAGACCTCCTCAAATCCGGCGCCGCGGCGGATCATCTCGTTGGCGGTCATGGCGGCGGTGGCCAGCGCGCCGGAGCAGCTCAGCGTGTCCAGAATATAGATCTGCTTTTCGGGGTGGTCTTCCAGCACCATCTCCCGGGCGGCGACGGCGGCGTTGTAGCTGCCGGACAGATTGCGGCTGATGGTCAGGGCAATCACCTGGTCCGCCTGCAGGAACCGCTCGGCCCATTCCTCCGGGCTCGGGCAGGCCGAGGTGGACGCACCGTTGTAATCGGTCATGGCCTGCATCATCTGGGGTACGTTCAGGGTGGGCAGGTCCACATACTCCCGCTGCCCGATGCGGATCTTGAAAGGGGCCAGCGCAAACTGCACCCCCGGGGCCGGATCCTCCAGCTCCCGAATGTCACACGACGTATCCGACACGATCATCCATGCCATGGCAAACCCTCCCGACGGCCTTGCGGTATCCATATCTCTTTTTATTATACGTCCAGTCCCGTGCCCCGTCAAGAAAAAACGGGGGAGCCCTGCCGCCGCCACGCAGCGGCAAAACCTGTAAAACCTTGTGCAACCCCTTGCGCATCCGGGGTGGGAAGCGGTATAATGAAACCATATAACCGGCTGGCCGGACGGGCCATGCCCCTGACTGGTATTTGGGAGAAGATTATGGCGGATTACTATTTCTATCGCCGCAAGGTGGAAAGTCAACGGCGGCGCAAGCGCGCCGTGGTGGCGCTGCTCGTGGTGCTGGTGCTGCTGTGCGCGGCAGCGGGCTTTTTCTGGTTCCGGTCCTCCGGCCACGGCTCGCAGCAGGAACCGGCCATCCTGCTGCCCACCGCCACCCCGGCGCCCACCCCGACGGCGGCGCCCGCCACCCCGGAACCCGCCACCCCCGAGACGGCCACCGGTGAAAGCGCGGAAGTCTTTGCCCCCCAGCGCCTGCTGCCGGCAGTGGAGGAATCCGCCTGGAACCAGAGCACCGCGGTGGAACAGACCATCGACTTTGAATACCGCAACACCGATTTCCGCATGGTGGCGCTGCCGGCGTCCGGCCGGGTCACCACCGAGCATTTCAACACGGCGGTGCTGCTGGGCGACAGCATTACCGAGGGTATGGCCATCTACAACACCGGCCTGCCCAACGCCCAGGTGCGGGGGTTCCGCAGCTCCGGTCCGCAGATCATCGTGAACAACGCCACGGTACACGACTACGCCCGCAATGTGGACGAGGCCGCGCTGGACTCGGTGGTGGCGGCGCAGCCGGACTTCCTGTATGTGCTGTTCGGCACCAACGCGCTGACGGCCCAGGGCAGTGAGGACTCCTTCATCGCCTACTATGGCAAAATGCTGGAGGTGCTCAAGGAAAACCTGCCCGGGGTGGCCATCTATGTACAGGCCATTCCCGGTGTGCAGGAAACTGTGGTGCAGACGCATCCCGGCCTGGACAACGCCCGCATCCAGACGGTCAACAATATGCTGGCCAATCTGGCGCTGACATACGGGTGCTATTTTGTCAACATCCAGGAGGCGCTGTGCTACCCGGACGGCAGCCAGATCGACGAATATGAGGCGGCCGACGGCATCCACTTCAACCCCACAGGCTACGGGGCCTGGACCGAGTATCTCAAGACCCACACGGCCTGGGACCGCCGCAATCAATACGAGGGGACCAGCCCGTATTATATCCTGGGATCCTGAACAACAAAAGGCGCTTGCGCCGTACTTGCCAAAAAGTACGGTGTAAGCGCCTTTTTTCGACCTGTGCCGGCCGGCTCGACAAAGAATGTGACTAATTTGCACAAATCGACAGGAAAGCTTGCGAAAATTTTAGCGCTTTATTACAGAAAACCCTTGAAATTCCGTCCGGAAACAGGTAATATAGTATCAATAGAAACCAGTTTCCGAAAAGACTGCCCGCCAGGCCGCCGGTTTCGGCGCCGGGCAGACCGGACAGTCCGAACAAATCTTGGTTTTGTAAGGGGAGATCGATTTTGAAAGAAAAGGAAAAGGTTCCGACCGAACAGGTGCCGAAGCCTTCGGACCTGCCGATCTATCTGTTCCGGCAGGGCAATAACATGGAAGCGTACCGGTACTTCGGCGCCCACCTGTGCGAACAGGACGGCCAGGCCGGGGTGGTGTTCCGTGTGTGGGCCCCGCATGCCAAGGCCGTCTCGGTGGTGGGGGACTTCAACAGCTGGGAACCCGCCGCCAACCCGATGCAGAAGATCGCCGACGGCATCTGGGAAGGGTTCGTCCCCGGCATGAAGCAGTACGATGTCTACAAATTCTGCGTCACGACGCCTTCGGACGAACAGATCTTCAAGGCTGACCCGTATGCCTTCCATGCCGAGACCCGCCCGGCCAACGGCAGCAAGGTCTATGACATCGGCGGCTATGCCTGGGGCGACGCTGAATGGGAGGCCGGGCAGAAAAAGAAGGACACCATCAACGGGCCGATGCTCATTTACGAGCTGCACGCCGGCAGCTGGAAGATGAAGGCGGACGGCGTGCCCTACAACTATGCCGAACTGGCCGACGAGCTGATCCCGTATATCCAGGAAATGGGCTATACCCATGTGGAGCTGCTGCCCATCACCGAATATCCCTTCGATGGCAGCTGGGGGTACCAGGTCACCGGTTATTTCGCCCCCACCAGCCGCTACGGCACCCCCCACGACTTTATGGCGTTTGTGGACAAGCTCCACCGCGCCGGCATCGGCGTGATCCTGGACTGGGTGCCCGCCCACTTCCCCAAAGACGGGTACGGGCTGTACATGTTTGACGGCGCCCCCTGCTATGAGGACCCGAACCCCCGCCGCGGCGAACACAAGGAGTGGGGGACCATGGTGTTCAACTATGGGATGCCGGAAGTACAGAGCTTCCTGATCTCCAGCGCGCTGTTCTGGGTGGAGCAGTACCATGTGGACGGCCTGCGTGTGGACGCGGTGGCCAGCATGCTGTACCTGGACTACAACCGCCGCGACGGCGAGTGGGAGCAGAATGTCAACGGCGGCAAGGAAAACCTGGAGGCCATCGCCTTCCTGCAGAAGTGCAACAGCACGGTGCTGGGCCGCTACCCCCACAAGATGATGATTGCGGAGGAATCCACCGCCTGGCCGCTGGTCACCAAACCTGCGGCGGACGGCGGCCTCGGCTTCAACTTCAAGTGGAACATGGGCTGGATGAACGACATGCTCAGCTACATGAAGACCGACCCGCTCTTCCGCGCCGGCAACCACGGCAAGGTCACCTTCAGCTTCTTCTACGCTTTCAGCGAAAACTTTGTCCTGCCCATCAGCCATGACGAGGTGGTCCACGGCAAGTGCAGCCTCATCAACAAGATGCCCGGCGACTATGAGCAGAAGTTTGCCAACCTGCGCACCTTCTTCGGCTACATGCTGGCGCACCCCGGCAAAAAGCTGCTCTTTATGGGGCAGGAGTTCGGCCAGTTCATCGAGTGGGATGAAAACAAGCCGCTGGACTGGATGCTGCTGGGGTACGACAAGCACCACCAGCTCCAGACCTATGTGAAGGACCTGAACCATTTCTACCGCGACACCCCGGCCATGTGGGAGATCGACTACAGCTGGGAAGGCTTCCAGTGGATCGTGCCGGATGACAACCAGCAGAGCGTGATCGCATTCCTGCGGCGGGACACCAAGGGCAAGATGGTCATGGTGGTCTGCAACTTCAACCCGGTCCTGCGGGAAGGGTATGCCATGGGCGTGCCGAATTCCGGCAGCTATAAAGAGATCCTCAACTCGGATGATCCCAAATACGGCGGCTCCGGCGTGACCAACGGCACGGTGCGCAGCCGCAAGGGCGCGATGCACGGCTTTGAACAGCATGTGACCCTCACCCTGCCGCCGCTGTCCACGCTGTATTTCAGCGTGCCGGCGCCGCGCAAAAAGGCTGTGCGCACCGAAAAGGCCAAGCCGGCCGCCAAGGCAGCCAAAAAAACGACCGCCAAAGCCGAAGCCGCGGGGCGTAAAACCACCAGGTCCAAACCGTCTGCAAAGGCGTAAGGAAATAGCTACCACAGCGAAAACGAAATTCTAAGGGGAGAAACATTATGGCAAAAGAAATGATCGCAATGATCCTGGCCGGCGGGCAAGGCTCACGCCTGTATGCGCTGACCCAGAAGCTGGCCAAGCCGGCTGTGCCGTTTGGCGGCAAGTACCGCATCATCGATTTCCCGCTGTCCAACTGTGTCAATTCCGACATTGACACGGTGGGGATCCTGACCCAGTACCAGCCGCTTGTGCTGAATGAGTACATCGGCAACGGCCAGCCCTGGGACCTGGACCGCCTGCACGGCGGCGTCCATGTACTGCCCCCTTACCAGCAGGCGTCCGGCTCCGACTGGTACAAGGGCACAGCCAATGCCATCTACCAGAATATTTCCTTCATCGACCGCTATGACCCGCAGTATGTCATCATCCTGTCCGGCGACCAGATCTGCAAGCAGGACTACAGCGACTTCCTGCGTTTCCACAAAGAGAAGAACGCCGAGTTCAGCGTCGCTGTTATGGAAGTGCCATGGAGCGAGGCGTCCCGCTTCGGCCTGATGGTCACCGACAACGACGACCGCATCAACGAATTCCAGGAAAAGCCGAAAGACCCCAAGTCCAACCTGGCCTCCATGGGCATCTACATCTTCAACTGGGACATCCTCAAGCAGTATCTGATCGCTGACGAAGCCGACCCCGAATCCGAGAACGACTTCGGCAAGAACGTGATCCCCGCGCTGCTCAAGGATGGCCGCCGGATGTATGCCTACCGCTTCAGCGGCTACTGGAAGGATGTCGGGACCATCACCTCGCTGTGGCAGGCGAACATGGAAGTCCTGGACCCCTCCCATTCCGGTATCAACCTGTTTGACGAAAACTGGAAGATCTACTCCCGCAACTCCGGCCAGCCCTGCCAGCAGATCAGCGCGGACGCGGACATCATCAACTCGATGGTCACCGAAGGCTGCAAGATCAACGGCACGGTCAAGAACTCCATCCTGTTCCCGGGCGTCGTGGTGGAAAAGGGCGCCACGGTGGAGGCTGCCGTCGTGATGGGCGGCACCGTGGTCAAGGCCGGCGCAACGGTCGCCCACTGCATCGTGGCAGAGAATGTCACGGTGGAAGAGGGCGCCACCGTCGGCAAGATGCCGGAGGACGGCCTGAACATTGCCGAGCCCGGCGATGTGGCGACGGTCGGTTCCGGCGTCAAGATCGGCAAGGGCGCCGTGGTCGGCCCCAAGGCGATGGTATCCAATGATGTAAAGGATGGTGAGGAACAATGGTAAGCAGCAACGCTAATGCTCTGGGCGTGATTTTCGCCAACTCGTATGATAACCTTGTCCCCGAACTGGTGGCCGAACGTACCATGGCCTCCATTCCGTTCGCGGGCCGCTATCGCATGATCGACTTCACC
The DNA here is from genome assembly GCA_019119835.1 of Candidatus Gemmiger stercoravium. Taxonomy (GTDB): domain Bacteria; phylum Bacillota; class Clostridia; order Oscillospirales; family Ruminococcaceae; genus Gemmiger; species Gemmiger stercoravium. Next base: position 17,032 of record DWWE01000062.1, read on the forward strand.
CTGTCCAACATGGCAAACTCCGGCGTGGACAACGTTTCGATCATCGTGCGCAAGAACTATCATTCTCTGATGGACCACCTGGGCTCCGGCCGTGAATGGGACCTGACCCGCAAGCGCGGCGGCCTGAACATCATCCCGCCTTTTGCCGAGCGCAGCATCAAGCTGTACTCCGGCCGTGTGGACGCCCTGGCCAGCGTGCTCACCTGGCTCAGCGCCCAGAAGGAACGGTATGTGATCCTGTCGGACTCCAACATTGCGATGAACTTCAACTTCAACAAGCTGTTGGAAGCCCATATCGAGAGCGGCGCCGATGTGACCATGGTCTACAACCGCTCCGAGATCCCCGACGGCGCCCGCAATGACAACTACACCATCCGGATCGACGCCAACGGCCGTGTCACCGAGCTGCTGAGCAACGACTACCGCCCCGGTATGCAGAATCTGTCCATGAACCTGTATATCATCGAGCGGGAAAGCCTGATCCAGCTGGTGCGGGATGCGGCGGTGCGCGGCCTTGTCTACTTTGAACGGGACATCCTGGCCCGCAACCTGAGCCTGCTCAACGTCAAGGCGTTCGAGTATACCGGCTACGCGGCCCGCATTGCGGACATGAAGAGCTATTTTGACGAGAACATGCGGCTGCTGCAGTCCGGCAATGTGGACAAGCTGTTTGATCCCGCTAACCCCATCTACACCAAGATCCGTGACGACAACCCCACCCGCTACCTGGAAGGCAGCAAGGTCAAGAACTGCCTGGTCGCGGACGGCTGCGTCATCGAGGGTACGGTGGAGAACAGCGTGCTGTTCCGCGGCTGCACCATCAAGAAGGGCGCCGTCGTCAAGAACAGCGTTCTGATGCAGGATACCATCGTGGAAGAGAACTGCTCGGTGGACTATGTGGTCACGGACAAGAACGTCCACATCACCACCGGCAAGCAGCTCTGCGGCACCGATTCGTTCCCGGTGTTTGTGGCCAAGAACCACACGGTCTGATCGCTCAAAAAGGCAGACCGCCACATCTCCCCGGCGGCCCTGCCTGATTGAGAGGGCGGGGGAGTCTCCCGCCCTTTCTCTTTACCAGCCACGGGCTGATCGCCCTTTCATACACCCAAGGAGGCAAAATCCATGAAGATCCTTTACGCAGCCAGCGAAGCGGCTCCCTTTGCCAAATCCGGCGGCCTGGCCGATGTGGCCGGTGCGCTGCCCAAGGCTTTGGTGCGGGACGGCATCGACTGCCGTGTGGTCCTGCCGCTGTATAATGATCTGAAGTTCAAGGATACGCTGACCTACGTCACCAATTTCAGCGTTCCGGTGGGCTGGCGCAGCCAGTACTGCGGCCTGTTCCGTGCCGAGCGGGACGGCGTGACCTTCTACTTCCTCGACAACGAATATTACTTCAAGCGCAGCGGCCTCTATGGCTTCTATGATGACGGCGAGCGGTTTGCGTTTTTCGCCCGCGCCATCCTGGAAATGCTGTTCTACACCGATTTCGAACCGGACATCATCAACTGCAACGACTGGCAGACGGCCCTGACCCCGGTGTATCTGAACCTGTATTACCGCCATCTGGACAAGTTCAACCGGATCAAGACGGTGTTCACGATCCACAACATCGCCTACCAGGGCAAGTATGGCCTGGATATTCTCGAGGATACCTGCGGCATCGGCAAGCGGGACGCCCATGTGGTGGAATACGACGGCTGCGCCAACTTCATGAAGGGCGCCATCGAGACCGCCGACAAGGTCACCACCGTCAGCCCCACCTATGCCAACGAGATCCTGGACCCCTGGTTCAGCCATGGCCTGGATGGTCTGCTGCGCCAGAAACAGTACAAGCTGTGCGGCATCCTCAACGGCATCGACGTGGACGTGTTCAACCCCGCCACCGACCCGGACATCGCCCAGAACTATGATGTCAACACCTTCCAGGAGGGCAAGGCGGTCTGCAAGGCAGCCCTGCAGGATGAGATGGGGCTGAACAAGGACGGCAGCCCGGTCATGGCCATGGTCACCCGCCTGGTCGGCCACAAGGGCGTGGATCTGGTCCGTTCCATCGCCGAAGGTCTGCTGCAGCAGGGCATCGAGCTGGTCATCCTCGGCTCGGGCGAAGCCCAGTACGAGAACTTCTTCAACGAACTCTGCGCCCGCCATCCCGGCCGCGTGGGGGTCTACATCGGCTTCAACGCCAAACTGGCCCAGCATATCTATGCCGGCGCCGACATCTTCCTGATGCCCTCCCGCTCCGAGCCCTGCGGCCTGGCCCAGATGGTCTCCTGCCGTTACGGCACCATCCCGGTGGTCCGCGAAACCGGCGGCCTGCGCGACTCCATCCACGATTCCGGCGATGGGTTCGGCAACGGCTTCACCTTTGCCAACTACAACGCCCACGAGCTGTATGAGGCCTGCTGGCGCGCCAAGGAAGGCTACTGGAACAAGGGCGGCTGGCCGATCCTGGTCCGGCGTGCCATGGAATGTGACTTCAGCTGGTCCAATTCCGCCAAGAGCTACGAGGGTCTGTACAACGAGGTCGTCAACCTCTGGTAATCGAAACCGACCTTTGTCAACAAAACCCCGCCGGCGGCTGCAAAGCCCCGGCGGGGTTCTTGTACGTTGCGTGCGTTGCGGACCCTTGCTGCAGGCGGCGTCTGGACACTTTTCGACAAGTCCTGACAAAATTCACACATTTTTGCTACAAATTCGGTACAGGTAGGGTTTACAATAAAACCAGACGATGCGGAACGCCGCCCCGCCAGGGGCGGCAAGGGAGGGAGCCAAGATGCGGCCAGGCCGAGGATTCAGGCGGTTCTGTGTCCTGCTCTGTGCGGGGTTGCTGGTGCTGGGCGGCTGGCGGGCAGCCGGTTCGCCGGGGCTTGATGCGCTGCAGCAGGAAACGGAGCGGCTGCAGGAATCCATACGCCAGGTCCGGGAGACTTCAGCTGCCGTCACCCCGACGGCCACGCCGGCGCCGGCGGTGTCTGCCGGGCTGGATGTCCAGGCGCTGGACGCCTTCTGCGCAGCCCAGCGCGGCAGCTTTTCGGTGTACATCCTGGACCTGTCCACCGGGGAGGAATACAGCTATGGGGCGTCGGCCCAGTATTACCCCGCCAGCCTGCTGAAAGCCCCCTATGCGCTCTGGCTCTGCAATCTGGCGGAGGAGGGGGTGCTTGATCTGGACGGCGAACTGTACAATCTGTATGCAGGCCAGCTGGCCGACACGACCCTGGCTGCGTATGACGGCGAAGAGACCATCCCCATCTGGTCGGCGCTCCATGCAATGATCGCGGACAGCGACAACCTGGCCATGCGGATGCTGGCGGCTGTGTGGCCCGGCATGCAGGACACCGGCTTCCAGTCCTTTTTGGGGGAACTGGGGTTCGAGTGGTCCGGCAGCTGCTCCATCTCGATGGAAGAGGGCATCGCCGGCGTGATGAACGTCACCGATGCCGGCCGGGCGATGGCCGCCCTCTACGACTACTTTGAGACCGACACCGACACGGCGCTGCGGCTGCGCCAATGCTTTCTGGATGCCGGCCATACGGCGCTCTTCATCCCGGACGGGGTGGAGGCCGCCAAAAAATACGGCAGCTGGGACGATGCCTTCCATGACCTGGCCATCGTTTACGCCGCCAGGCCCTATATCCTGTGCTGCATGACCGACCAGGGGGACGCCGATGCGGATTTCCCGACGGAACCGGTGGAGACTATGCAGCAGCTGGGCCGGCTTGTTTATGAACAGCTGAACCCGGCGGCCTGAATCCGGCCCCAAAAACGCCTGCAAACCGCACAAAAAGCCCCGGGGGCACCGGCATCTTGCCGGCAGACCTCCGGGGCCTTGCCTTATGTTTTTATGTTTTTGCCAGGTGGTTGGACACCCACTTGATCAGCATGTCCAGCGCCACCTCGTTGCGGCCGCCTTCCGGCACGATCAGGTCCGCCTTGCGCTTGCTGGGCTCCACAAACTGTTCGTGCATCGGCTTGACGGTGGTCAGGTACTGGGTCACCACGCTGTCCAGCGTGCGGCCCCGGGCCTTCACGTCCCGCACAATGCGGCGCAGGATGCGCACGTCGGCATCGGTATCCACAAAGACCTTCAGGTCCATCAGCTCGCACAGTTCAGGGGAAGCGAAGATCAGGATGCCCTCCACAATGATGACCGGGGCCGGGCGAACGGTGATCGTCTGGTCGCTGCGGTTGTGGATGGCATAGTTGTAGACCGGCACCTCCACCGCTTCGCCCCGGCGCAGCGCCTGCAGATGCTGCACCATCAATTCGGTGTCAAAGGAATCCGGGTGGTCGTAGTTCAGCTTGCACCTTTCGGCGTAGGGCAGCTCGTCGTGCCGCTTGTAATAGCTGTCATGGTTGATGACGCTCACTTCGTTCTGACCGAAATGATCCCGCAGCCGTTCGGTCAGGGTGGTCTTTCCGCTGCCGGTTCCCCCGGCAATTCCGATGATGATGGTGTTCATCCGTCCTCCACGTCCTTCTCTTGGGTCATACAGTAAAGCGGATCTCGCGCCCGGTGGGCTGGTACGCCCGGTACTTGACGCCGGCCATGTCCAGCAGACGGCGGCTGGCGATGCTCATGTCCGCATTGTGGTATTTGTCCGAAAGGTATACGATTTCCTTGATGCCGCTCTGGATGATGCTCTTGGCGCACTCGTTGCAGGGGAAAAGGGTCACATACACCCGCGCCCCCCGCAGGTCGCTGTGGGCGGAATTCAAGATCGCGTTGAGCTCGGCATGGCAGACATACATATACTTTGTCTCCAGCGGGGGACCCTCCCGGTCCCAGGGCATCTCGTCATCGCTGCAGCCGGTCGGCATACCGTTGTACCCCAAAGAAAGAATCTTATTTTCCGGGCTGACGATGCAGGCCCCCACCTGGCTGTTGCTGTCCTTGGACCGCATGGCCGAAAGCAGGGCAATGCCCATGAAATACTCGTCCCAGCTGATATAGTCAGTACGTTTCATCCGTTCACGACCTTTCCTGTTATGGGATGCGCTGCCCTTCCGGTTGACAGCGATTTTGCACAGATTCTACCTTTTATTATACTGTCCGCCGCAGCCGGGTGCAAGAGTCATCCGGTGGGAAAATGCCAAAAAGCCGGGCGGGACCCGGCCGCCTCAGTCTCCCGGGCCGTCGGGCGGGTGCAGGGCCCGGGCCTGGCGCAGATATTTGCAGCGGGTGGCCTCGCCGCCGCGCAGGTGGCGCTCGGCCTTGTTTTTCAAAAGAACTTTGCGAACCTCTCTCCACAGCCCGGGGCTCAGCCGGCGCAGCCGCATCTGGTCTTTCCAGATGGTGCTTTTGCTCACGCCAAACACTTTGGCGGCGGTGCGCACGGTGGCACCGCTGCCGGCCAGATAACGGCCGACCGCCAGCGCGCGTTCTTCCGGGTCGCCTTTCATACGCAGACCTCCCTCACACAGGTTTGTCAGGGCCGGCGCAGCGGCCGCCCTCCTGACAAACCCTATGCGAAAAAAGGCGGTTGTAGACCCGGCGCCGGCTGTGCTACAATGGAAAAAATGCGGGGGAGGGATCAAAATGTCTGTGGTCAACTGGCACCAATTGTATCAGCCGCTGACGGCCCGGCCCAAGCCTCTGGTGGCGGAAAGCCGGCCCTGCGCCCCGCTGCGGCCGTATGTCCGCTGCTTTTGGGGGTGCGACGCCGGCAGCCCGGAACCCGCCGTCTGGGTGGTGCCGGACACCTGCGTGGACTTGATCTTCCGCATCGACCGGGCAGCGGGGGCGGTGAGCGTCCGGTTCTGCGGGGTGGACGACCGGCCGTATCGCTCAGCCGGCGGCGGGCCCCATGCGCTGTTTGCCATCCGCTGGTATGCCTGGACGGCGGGGTACTTTGCCCAGGACAGCCTGCAGGGGACCCGCAACGGCGGGTTTGCGGGCGGTTGGCATTTTCCCGCCCTGACGGCGGCGCTGGCCCCGCGCCTGCTGGAAGCCCCCAGCCATACGGCGCGGATCCGGTTGGCCGAAACCCTCCTGCTCACCTGGCTGGAGCAAACCCGGTGCACCATGCCCGACGCCGTTCAGACAGCGGTGGGGACGCTGCTGCAGGCGCGGGGAAATCTGCGCACTGCCGAACTGCCGGCCCGGACTTTCTGCAGCGCCCGTCAGCTGGAACGCCAGTTCACCGCCTGGATGGGCTGCCCGCCCAAGACGCTGGCCGGGCTGATCCGCTACCAGTGCCTGTGGCGGGATCTGCTGACCGCGCCGGACTGGAATGTGCAGGATGCGGTGGCCCTGTATGGCTTTGCGGACCAGTCTCATCTGCTGCGCAGCTTCAAGCGCTATCACGGCATGACCCCGGCCCGGGCGCTGGCGGCGGCCCGTGGTGCGGAATCTGTCGCATTTTTACAATCCCACATCCCCGGCAGCGGGATATAATGGAGAAAACCTGCAAGGAGGCTTTTCCATGATCCAATCCCGCTGCGGCCTGTGCTGTGATGCCTGCGCCCACCGCGAACCCAACCGCTGTCCCGGCTGCACCCGGCAGCCCCGGCCCTTCTGGGGCGACTGTCCGCTCAAGACCTGCGCCGAACGGCGAGGACTGGCCCACTGTGGCCTGTGCCCGGACTTTCCCTGCCGGACGCTGTCCCGATTCGCCTATGATGCGGAACACGGAGAAGGGGGCGGCAGCCGGCTGGAACGCTGCCGCCGCTGGGTCGGGACCACGCCGCGCCTTCGGGCCTGCCTGCTGGTGGTGGAGGATCTCGACCGTGCCGCCGCCTTTTACGGTGAGCTGCTTGGCCTGCCGGTGGTGGAGGACGCCGGCGGGAACCTGACTTTGGCGGGCGGCATCGCGTTGCAGCAGCGGCGGGCCTGGCAGTCTTTGCTGGGTGGGGCGGAAAGCCGTTTCGGTCACAACGCCGGCGAACTTTACTTTGAGGTGGAGGACCTGGACGGGTTTGCGGCGGCTGCGGCCGCCTACGGGGCCAGGGTGTTCCAGCCGGTCCACACCTTTCCCTGGGGGCAGCGGGGGCTGCGCCTGCGGGACCCTGACGATCATCTGGTGGAAGTGGCCGAGTCGATGGGGACGGTGGTCCGGCGGCATCGGGAAGCCGGCCTGACGCTCGCCGAGATCGCCCGGCGCATGGGAGTCGCGCCGGACTATGTGGCCCGCTATCTGCCCGGAGAGGAGGAAGCCTGATGTTGTATGAACGCTATCCGCAGCTGGACGCCCGGCTGCTTTCCTACCCCGGCGCCCGGCGGGACTATCAGCCGGTGTGGATGTGGGACCGGTATCTGGTGGCGGATCGGATGTATGCGGGGCTGCTGTACATCGGCGCCCACAAGGACCCGCGCTATGCCAACCATCCGTTTTTGTCCATCAAGATCGATCCGGCGGAAGGGGAGTTTTACCGCGCGCAGTACCCGGACACCGTGCTGCCGGGGTATTACTCCGACAAGCGCACCTGGGTGAGCATCCGGCTGGACGGCTCTCTGCCCGAGGCTGAACTGGCCGCCCTCTGCCGCCGCAGCTATGATCTGGTGGTGGCCAAACTTCCCAGGGCCAAGCGGCCGGTTGTGCCGGGCCCGGCCGGGTGAGGGGGGCGGCTGCCAGAAAGAAACCAGAAAGAAAAAAGAAACCAGGTCAGCGCCGGTTGGGTTCGGCGCCGACCTGGTTTTGCTTGTCACGGCGGCGTGCGGACGGCGCCGGGGCGGAATCACAGCGGTTCCCCGCAGTGGGGGCAGAAGGTGGGCAGAAGCCCTCGGACCCAGAGCAGACTGCCCTGGCAGCGGGGACAGCGATAGAAGAAAAATGCCTGGACATACCCGAGGACCAGTGAACCGGCGGCCAGCAGAAGGCAGATCACACAGGCCACGGCCCGGGGCGAAAGCGGTTCGGGCGCACTCGGGGCGGCGTCCGAATCCGGCACCGTGATGGTCAGCGACCCGATGTCGGCCGGGGAAACGTCCGCTGGCGGCGGGGCCAGCAGCCAGCCTGCAATCAGCAGCAGAAGTGCCAGCCCCAGGCTGGCGATCAGCAGCTGCCGGCTCCTGCGCGGGGAGAGGCGGGGCTTTTTCATCGGGAACCTTCCTTTCCGGGGCAGGGGAAACGCGGGTTGCCTGCCTCGCGGTGTTTCGCGTTGCTTTTCCTTTATTATAAAGGAAAGCTCGGCGTCTGTACAGGGACAGCAGACGCCGAGCCGAACATCCGTTATTCGTACATACGCCGCCCGGCAAACACGCACAGCGGCCGCTTGGACTTGCCGGTCCCCATCAGCTGCACGGCGGCGGCCAGGGTGGCGCCGGCGCTGGTGCAGGCGGGCACACCGTCCATAAACAGTACTTCCCGGGCGGCCTGGTGGGCGTCGGCGGTGGAGACGGTCAGCACCGTATCCACCACATAGGGATTGTAGTTGTCCGGCACAAACCCCGGCCCGATGCCCGCGATGCCGTGGTGCCCCACAAACCCGCCCGAGATGGCCGGGCATTCGCTGGGCTCCACCGCAACCACCCGGATCATGCTGTTCCAGGCTTTCAGAAACTCGGCCACGCCGGTGATGGTCCCGCCGCTGCCGACCCCGATCACCACCGCGTCGATGGAATCGCCGCAGGCTTTCAGGATCTGCGGCCCGGTGACCCGGCGGTGATACTCCGGGTTGTCATCATTGGCAAAGTAGTTGGTGTAATAGGCGCCGTACCGGGCGGCGGTGTCGGCGGCAATATGCTCCAGGGCCTTGCGCCCGTGGGCGTTGCAGGCAACGATCCGGGCCCCCAGGTTCTGCAGGTGCTTTTTTCGTTCGGCCGGCAGGCTGCTGGGCACAACCAGGATGCAATCGTGCCCGGTGGTGGCGCAGGCGACAGCCAGCGCGGCGCCGAAACTGCCGGAACTGGCCTCTACCACCGGCATGCCGGGTTTCAGGTCCCCGCGTTCGGTGGCAAAGGCCAGCATGGCCTCGGCCACGCCGTCCTTGCAGGTGCCGGTGGCGCCGCCAAAGTCCAGGTAGGCCAGGATGGCGGACTCCAGCCCGTAGTGGCCGGAATAGCGGGGAAGCCGCGTGACCGGGCACTTATACACGTCCTGGTAATAGCTTTGCAGGATGGCCAAAGGGCCGCCACCGTCCTTTCTGTGCAGGTTCCGTTCCACTGGCAGCAGGGGGCCAGGTTTCTCTATTATAGCACAATCCGACCGCCTTTGCACCCCCTGCAGCCGCCAAAAACAAGAAACCGCCCGAAAAAACCGGAACGGGGCAAAAAAATGTCTCTGTGCGGCGGAAAAAGCATGAAATTCCCTTGACACCCGGGTCCCGGGGTGCTATAATTCATCTGCTGTAAAGAAAAAAGACTTTACATCACCCGCCGGAAAGGAGGCGCGGCCGTGGCTCCCAAATCGCAGAAAAACCTGGAGTTTTCGGTCCTGCTGGACTACTACGGCGCTGTCCTGACCGACAAACAGCGCGCCATCCTCACCGAATACTATGACGAGGACCTTTCCCTGGCGGAGATCGCGGAAAATTACGGGATCACCCGGCAAGGGGTGCGGGATGCGATCAAACACGGGGAAGCCACCCTGACCGATATGGAGACCCGGCTGGGCTATGCCCGGCGGGAAGGCGCCCAGCGGGCCGACCTGGAACGGCTGGAGCAGCTGGTCATGGAGGTGCGCTGCTGCAACACCGGTTTGTATACGCCGGTGCCGCAGATCACCCGCGATACCGACGAAATGCTGGCGATCATCCGCCGGCTGAACACCTGAGTAACGGAAGGAGGGGCTTTGATGGCATTCGAATCGCTGAGCGAGCGGCTGTCCGGCGTGTTCAAAAAGCTGCGCGGCAAGGGCAAGCTCAATGAGGCGGACATCAAGGCGGCCATGCGGGAAGTGCGCATGGCGCTGCTGGAAGCCGATGTCAACTACAAGGTGGCCAAGGACTTCTGCACCCAGGTGTCCGAGCGGGCTATGGGCCAGGAGGTCATGGAAAGCCTGACCCCCGCCCAGCAGGTGGTCAAGATCGTCAACGAGGAACTCACCCGCCTGATGGGCGGCGAGGAACCCAAGACCCTGCGCATCAAGAACAAGGGCCAGACCGTGCTGATGATGTGCGGCCTGCAGGGCAACGGCAAGACCACCCACGCGGCCAAACTGGGCAAGTTTTACCGCGGCCAGGGCCGCCGCCCGCTGCTGGTGGCCTGCGACATCTACCGCCCTGCGGCCATCGACCAGCTGCGCATCGTCGGCCGGCAGGCCGGGGTGCCGGTGTTCGAAATGGGGACCGAAAAGCCCGAGATCATCGCCGCCAAGGCGATGAACTACGCCAGGGACCACGGCCATGACATCGTGATCCTGGATACCGCCGGCCGTCTGCAGATTGACGACGCCCTGATGGGGGAGCTGGTCCGCATCAAGGAGGCTGTCGAGGTGGACGAGACCCTGCTGGTCGTGGACGCCATGGCCGGTCAGGAGGCCGTCAACGTGGCCAAGACCTTCAACGAGAAGGTGGGCATCAGCGGCGTGATCCTCACCAAGACCGATGGCGACACCCGCGGCGGCGCGGCACTCTCGGTGCTGGCGGTCACCGGCAAGCCGATCTATTTCCAGGGCACCGGCGAAAAGCTGGATGATCTGGAGCCCTTCTATCCCGCCCGCATGTCCAGCCGTATCCTGGGGATGGGGGACGTGCTCTCGCTGATCGAGAAGGCCCAGGCCGTGCAGGACGACAAGGAAGCCGAACAGGCGGCCCGCCGGTTGATGGAAAATAAGTTTGACCTCAACGACATGCTGGCCCAGTTCGCCCAGATCAAAAAGATGGGCGGCGCCGCGGCACTGCTGAACATGTTGCCCGGCGGCAACCAGATCGACCTGGACGCCGTGGACGAAAAAGCCCTGCCGCACATCGAGGCGATCATCTATTCCATGACGCCGGAAGAGCGGGCCAAGCCTTCCATCATCAACCCCAAGCGCAAGCGCCGCATCGCGGCCGGCAGCGGCCAGACGGTGGAAGCCGTCAACAAACTGCTGCGTCAGTACGAGATGATGCAGAAGATGATGAAAAAAGCCAAGCGCAACCCCAAAGGCTTCATGCGCAGCCTGGGCGGGCTTGGCGGTCTGCGCGGCCTGCGCTGAACAAGCTGTTATCTCTCCCCGTGAGGGGTGGATATAGAAAACCCGGCCCTCACGGGCCCGTCACAACATGATTTGGAGGAAAATAACCATGGTCAAGATCCGTCTGCGCCGCCTGGGCGCCAAGAAGAACCCGTTCTACCGCGTCGTGGTGGCTGACAGCCGCTTTGCCCGCGACGGCCGCTTCATTGAGGAGATCGGCTACTACGATCCCACCACCGAGCCCTCGGTCATCAAGATCGACGCCGACAAGGCCAAGCAGTGGCTGGCCAACGGCGCTCAGCCCACCGACACGGTGCGCGTGCTGCTCAAGAAGGCTGAGATCCTGTAAGCAAAGCCGATCCAAAGGGAGGGAACCCCAAATGCAGGAACTGCTGATTGCTGTTGCCCGCGGCCTTGTGGAAGATAAGGACGCGGTGCGGGTGACGGTTGATCCCGTGCGAGAGGATGGCACCATCGTCTACCATCTGAGCGTGGCGGAAAACGATATGGGCCGCGTGATCGGCAAACAGGGCCGCATTGCCAAGGCGATCCGCGTTGTCATGCGCGCCGCCGCTGTCCGCCAGGGCGAAAAAGTCGTGGTGGAGATCGACTGACAAGCCAAACAGCTGGCGCTCCGCTGCCGTCCATCGGTGCGGGGCGCTTTTTTGCGTAAGGGGAACCCAATGCGGCCGGAAACCTTCACCGGGCCGGTGATCGCGGTCATCCGCCGGGCCGACGCTGTGGAAGAAAAATGGGTGACTGCCCCGCAGGACTGCCGCTATAGCCGGCAGCAGATCGAACAGGCGGTCCGGTTTCAAGAACAATATTTTCGGTCCCAAGTCATTTTATTGCCGCACAATACAAAGGAGAACGCCATGCAAACCTATCTGCCAGCCTGCAAGATCGTCACCACTCACGGTGTCCGCGGCGAGATGAAAGCCCTGCCCCTGTGTGACGGCGCGGCTTTCCTGGCCAAGTTCAAGCGGCTGTACGCCACGCCGCAGGGCGGCGGCGAGACCCCGCTGTTGGGGGTGCGCGCCCAGGGCAACATGCTGCTGATCCGCCTGGGCGGGGTGGAGGATATGGACGCCGCCCGCGCCCAGGTGGGGCGCACCTGGTACTTTGCCAAGGCGGATGCCCGCCTGCCCGAAGGCCGGTATTTTATCGACGATCTGCTGGACTGCCGTGTGCTGGATGCCGACACCGGGGCGGAGTACGGCACCATCCGGGCGGTGGAACACCCGGCCGCCCAGGATGTATACACCGTGGTGGACGAGGCGGGCAGGGAATATCTGTTCCCTGCGGTGCCGGAATTCCTGGACCGGGTGGACCTGGAAGCGCGGGCGGTCTATGTGCGGCCGATCCCGGGCATCTTTACCCCGGCGGTCAATGGCGATGAGGGCTGAATCTATGCGGATTGATATTGTAACGCTTTTCCCCGAATTGTGCGACAGCTTTCTCGGCGCCAGCATCCTGGGGCGGGCCCGGGCCAGGGGGCTGTTTGAGGCCCATTGCCACCAGATCCGGGACTATACGCTGAACAAGCAGCGGCAGACCGACGACTACCCCTACGGCGGCGGCTGCGGCATGGTGCTGTATGCGCAGCCCATTGCCGACTGCCTGCGGGAAGTGCAGCGCCAGTGCGCGGCCGCCGGCCGCGGCAAACCCCATGTGGTGTTTCTGACGGCCGGCGGTCAGCCCTATACCCAGTCCATCGCCAAGCGGCTGGCCGGGTGCGACAGCCTGACCCTGGTCTGCGGCCACTATGAGGGCATCGACGAGCGGGTCATCGAGGCGTTCGGGGATGAGGAAATCTCCATCGGCGACTATGTGCTCACCGGGGGCGAGCTGGCCAGTCTGGTGGTGGCCGACAGCGTTCTGCGCCTGCAGCCCGGCGTGCTGGCCGAGGCCCAGGGCTTTCAGGAGGAGAGCCATTGGGACGGCCTGCTGGAATATCCCCAGTATACCCGCCCCGAAGTGTGGGAGGGGCGCGCTGTGCCGCCGGTGCTGCTGACCGGCGACCATGAAAAGATCGCCGGCTGGCGTGCCCGCCAAAGCCATGAGCGCACAATGACCCGCCGCCCGGACCTGTATGAAGCCTGGTGCCGCACCCATCCGCTGACCCCCGGCCGCTGGAAGCGCAGCGAGCGGGCGGCCCTGATCCGCACCGAGGCGGAGTGGGCGGCGGCGGCCGAGATCTATACCGCCGGCTGGCAGCAGCTCTGTGCCGATGTCTGCACCGCCGACTACCTGGCGGCCCACACCACCGACTTTATGAAGCGGGAACTGCAGGCCGACCGGGCGGCTGGGTGGGCCTTCTACCTCCACAGCACGGCGGGCGAACCCGACGCGCTGGTGGGGGTCTGCCACAGGACCGGGGAGATCGGTCGGCTGTATGTGGCGCCGCAGGCCCAGGGGCGGGGCATCGGCGCCAAACTGCTGGCCTTTGCCCGCAAAAAGTTGGCGGAACATCCCCGGCCTTTTCTGACAGTGCTGGACTGCAACCGGCGGGCCATCGCGCTGTATCTGCGCATGGGTTTCCGCCCGGCCGGGGTACACGCGGTGTATGATCCGGCACAGGACCCCGCGGCCAGCGCATTCTGCCGGGAACTGAAATTTGTCTATACACCGTCAGAAAATGAAGAGGGTGCCCGGTGAGGGTATCGGGGTTATAATTCCTTACCAAGAATGTTGAAAATAAACTGGTTAAGTTGTACAAAGAACGGCGCCGCGGTTTGGCGGAAATGCGGAATCCTGACAAAAATGCGATTTTCCACTGTACAAAGTCGAACAAATGGGATAAAATAATAATATCCGGGCGGCCACTAAGCGCAAACAAACCGCCTGACACTTGCCCGCGGTAGTTATAACTTGGGCGTAGTATTATTTTCACAAAGTAGGAGAGAATAGCTATGTACGTGAAAGAAGTTACCGTTGAGAATCAGGTTGGTCTGCACGCTCGTCCGGCTACATTTTTTATCCAGAAGGCGAATGAATACAAGTCTTCCATCTGGGTGGAAAAAGAGGAGCGCCGCGTCAACGCCAAGAGCCTCCTGGGTGTCCTGAGCCTGGGTATCGTGGGCGGTACCACCATCCGCATCATTGCGGACGGCACCGATGAGCAGGCCGCTGTGGATGGCCTGGTCAAGCTGGTCAACTCCGGCTTCTCCGAATAATTGCACTGCGTTCAGGCCGGGTGGGATGCCACCCGGCCTTCTTTGTGTTTCTTTTTTGTTTAAGGTGACTGTATGACCAAAGCCGAACTCTACAAAAAAGCCTGTATGCTGCCGCTGCTGCCCGGCGTCTACATCATTCGGGACAAATCCGATACCATCATCTACATCGGCAAGGCCAAGCGGCTGCGAACCCGGGTGTCCCAGTATTTCCGGGCGGGGGTGCCCCACGACGCCAAGGTCACCCAGATGATCGACCACGCCTTCAGCTTTGACGTGATCGTCTGCCAGAGCGAATTCGAGGCGCTGGTGCTGGAAGCCAGCCAGATCAAAGCCCACACCCCCAAGTACAACATTCTGCTCAAGGACGACAAGGGCTACAGCTACGTCAAGGTCACCCGCGGCCCCTGGCCGCGGATCTCGGCGGTGCTGCAGAAGGATGATGACAACGCCGATTACATCGGCCCCTTCACCTCCTCCTTTGCGGTGCGGGAGATGGTGGAGACCGCCCAGGACTGCTTCCTGCTGCCCCGCTGCCACAAGGAATTCCCCCGGGACTTCGGCAAGGGCCGGCCCTGCCTGAACGCGCACATCGGCAAGTGCATGGCGGTGTGCAGCGGCAAGATCAGCTGCCAGGCATACAACGAGGCCGTGCAGGGGGCGCTGCAGATGATCCGGCACGGCAAAAAGGATATTCTGCACCAGCTGCGGGAAAAGATGCAGGCCGCCGCCGAGCGGCTGGATTTCGAGAACGCCGCGCTGCTGCGGGACCAGATCGCCGCCATCGAGCGGGTGGCGGCCGGCCAGAAGGTGGTCATGCAGACGGATACCGAGATGGACGTGGTGGCCCTGGCCGGGACCAGCCGCTCGGTCTGCGCGGCGATCCTGCGCTACCGCGACGGCCGTCTGGCGGACAAGCGTGAGTTCCTGTTCCGGGATACGGCCGACATTGCCGCCGTGCGGGAGGAATTCCTGCCCCAGTATTACCTGGGGGGCGAGCGGGTCCCCAAAGTCATTGCGGTGGATGCGCTGCCCTCGGACAGCGAGGCGCTGAACCAGGCGCTGAACCAGGCCCGCGGCAGCAAGGTGGAACTGTATGTGCCCCAGCGGGGGGATGTGGCCAAACTGGTCACCATGGCCTATACCAACGCGGTGGAGCGCCTTGGCCGGGAGAGCGGCCGCTATACCCGGGAGGAGAAACTGCTGGAGGAAGTCGCGCAGGTGCTGGGCCTCAAGGCGCCGCCCCACATGATCGAAAGCTACGACATCTCCAACTGGGGCGACGGGTCCAGCGTCTGCGGGATGGTCGTCTTCAAGGACGGCAAACCCCATCGCAGCGGCTACCGGCGCTTCAAGATGCAGTCGGTGGCCGGCACCGACGACTATGCCTCGCTGGCCGAGACCCTCTCCCGCCGTGCGGCGGAATACGAGGCGGCGCGGCGCGGTGACAAGCCGGACGGCCCCTCCAACCAGTTCGCCTGCCTGCCGGACCTGCTTCTGATCGACGGCGGCCGCGGCCAGGTCGGCGCGGTGCGGGCGGCTTTGCGGGGCACGGCGCTGGAACATGTGCCTACCTTCGGTATGGTCAAGGACGACCACCACCGGACCCGGGCGATCGTGGACGATGCCGGCGGCGAAATCGCCATCAACCGCCATCGCAACATCTTTACCTTTGTCACCGCCATCCAGGACGAGACCCACCGCTATGCCAACGACTACCGCAAACGGCTGATGAAGCGGCGCTCCTATGCCGCCACCCTGACCAATCTACCCGGCGTGGGGGAAAAAACCTCGGCGGCGCTGCTGGCGCATTTCAAGACGGTGGCGGCGGTCAAGGCAGCCTCCATCTCTGACCTGGAAGAAGTCCGGGGCATCAGCCACACCAAGGCGGAACAGATCTACAACGCCCTGCGCGCCTGAACGCGGCGCAAACTTTCCCCGGGCCCGGCCGCAGTTTGACTTGACAACCTGCGGCCCAGGCCCCATAATACATAGTAAGACCAACAGAAAGGCAGGTGTCCGCCTGTGCGCGTGATCGCCGGTTCCGCTCGGGGCAAGGTGCTGACCGCCCTTCCCGGGGAGGATGTCACCCGCCCGACCATCGACCGTGTCAAGGAGGCCATGTTCTCCAGCGTGCAGTTTCTTGTGCCCGGCGCCCGGGTGCTGGATCTGTTTGCCGGCAGCGGTCAGCTGGGAATCGAGGCACTCTCCCGCGGGGCGGCCCAGTGCGTGTTTCTGGATGCCAACCCCGACGCCGTGCGCGTCGTGACCGCCAACTGCGCCGCCGCCCGGGTGCAGGACCGCGCCCGCATCAGCTGCGGGGACGCCTTCAACTACCTGCACACCGCCCGCGGTCCGTTCGACCTGGTCCTTTTGGACCCGCCGTTCCACAAGGGTACGCTGGCGCAGGTCCTGCCGCTGCTGGGGCGCAGCCTGGCGCCCGGCGGGGTGGTGCTGTGTGAAAGCGAACTGACCGCTGACCTGCCCGCCGCAGCGGGCGGCCTGCAGCGGACCAGACAATACAAATACGGCAAAATTCTGGTAAGCCGGTATGAGAGAGAGGGAACGCCATGAATGTGGAAGAATTGCTGGAACTGATGGAAGAGACCCTGGAAGAGGGGGCTGCGGTGCCGTTCGCCTCCTCCCGGCGCATCGTGGATGTGGACCGTATGCGGGACATCATTGACGAGGTGCGGAACAACCTGCCGGACGAGATCCACGACAGCAAAAAGATCGTGGCAGACCGGGAGCAGATCATCAAGGGCGCCAAGGCCGAGAGCGAAAACATCATCAAACAGGCGGAGGAGCGCGCCCGCGGCCTTGTCTCGGAACAGGAGATCGTGAAGCGGGCCCAGCAGCGTGCGGTGGAGATCCTCACGGCAGCGCAGCAGCAGGGCAAGGAGATGAGCCGCAGCGTCACGACCTATTGCGAGACCATCCTCAAAAATTCCGAGGAAGTGCTGGCCCGCAGCGTGAGCGACATCAAAAACACCCGGATGAATCTGCGCAGCGCCGCTTCCCGCGGGATGCGCGGCCAGAAAAAGTAAACGCCCGCCGCCCCGGTGCGGAAGGGACAGAAGAAAACAGCCAAAAGAGCTTCGCAGCAGATGCGAAGCTCTTTTTGTTTTGCCCTGGCCGTCTCCCTCTGCCGCCGGCCGGCCCGGGCGGAATCGGCCATGCTGCGCCGGGGCAGAAAAGCAGGCGACGCCGGCG
>DWWE01000007.1 GCA_019119835.1 Candidatus Gemmiger stercoravium
ATGGCCCAGTATATCCGGATCCACGAACTGAACGCCTATGTCCGGCAGCTCCTGGAGCAAAGCGAACCCCTCAGCCAGCTGATCGTCTGCGGAGAGGTATCCAACT
Organism: Candidatus Gemmiger stercoravium; assembly: GCA_019119835.1. Classification (GTDB taxonomy): domain Bacteria; phylum Bacillota; class Clostridia; order Oscillospirales; family Ruminococcaceae; genus Gemmiger; species Gemmiger stercoravium. The sequence continues at coordinate 107 of DWWE01000007.1, forward strand.
TTACCCGCCACTACAAAAGCGGCCACCTGTATTTTACCCTGAAAGACGAGACCGCCTCGGTCAAGGCGGTCATGTTCCGGGACAAGGCCCGGCTGCTGGGGTTTCAACCCCAGAACGGGATGCAGGTGCTGGCCTACGGGCGTGCCACGCTGTATGAGCGGGACGGCGCCTTCCAGATCTATGTGGACTTTATGCGTCCGTTTGGCGCAGGCGCGGCGCAGATGGCCTTTGACGCGCTGCGCAAAAAGCTGGAAGCGGAAGGTCTGTTTGCGCCCGAGCACAAACGGCCGCTGCCGGCTATGCCCCGCTGCATCGGCGTGGTCACCTCCAAGACCGGCGCGGCGCTGCAGGATGTCTGCCATGTGATCACCCGCCGCTGGCCGCTGACCCGGCTGCTGCTGGCCCCGGTGAGCGTGCAGGGGCTGGAAGCGGAGCAGAGCATCGTGGACGGCATCCGGGCGCTGGATGCCGATGCACGGCCGGAGGTGATCCTCGTCACACGGGGCGGGGGCAGCAAGGAGGATCTGTGGGTCTTCAACAGCGAACGGATCGCCCGGGCGGCTTACGGATGCCGCAAACCGGTGGTCTCGGCTGTCGGGCATGAGATCGACTACACGATCCTTGACTATGTGGCGGATGTTCGGGCCCCGACGCCCTCCGCTGCCGCGGAACTGTGTGTGCCGGATCGCCGGCAGGTCATACAGGAACTATGCAGTTTTCGCCAAAATATTCAAAGCAGTATACAGTCTCGGCTGCAATTGTGCTATAATAAAATGGATGGCCTGGGGGCGGGCACCGTGCTTCGCGGTTTCCATACCGGCATGCAGGCACGCGCCCAGCTGACCGACCGGCTGGCAAGCGACATCGGCGCACAGACGCAGGCGCTGTGGCAGCGCCGCCGGCAGCGGCTGCAGAGTGCGGCGGCGCTGGCTTCTTCGCTGGATCCGTACCGGGTACTGGCGCGGGGATACGCGCTCGTGCAGGACGGCAAGGGCGAGTGCCTGCGGGTGGAAAGCCTGCAGCCGGGCGAAACCATCCGCCTGCGCGGCGCCGCGGCGCAGGCAGACTGCACGGTAAGATCGGTCATGCCGATGGCTGGGGAGGAACACCATGAAAACACCCAAGAACTTTGAGGACGGGATCGCCCGGCTGCAGGCCATTCTGGCCCAGATGCAGGACGAGGATACCCCGCTGGACAAGGCGGTCAAGCTGTATGCGGAAGCCGCCCAGCTGATCGATTACTGCAACACCACCCTGCAAAATGCAAAACTGCAGATCGACGAAATCGACCATGCGCTGCAGGCAGGGACAAACGATACGCAGGAATGAGGGAATCGCCATGGACAAAGTTACCTATCAGGCCCGGTACGCCGAGTACGCCGCTGCGACCGAGCGCCGGCTGGAAGAACTGTGCGATCTGTATCTGCCCGGGGAAGCCCGGATCAGCCGGGCCGCCCGCTACAGCCTTTTGGGCGGCGGCAAGCGGGTGCGCGCCGTGCTGGCCCTGGCGGGCTGTGCGCTGGCCGGCCAGCCGGCCGAACGGGCGCTGGACTATGCCTGTGCGGTGGAGATGCTGCACTGCTATTCGCTGATTCAGGATGACCTGCCCTGCATGGATGACGACGATTACCGCCGCGGGCGTCCCAGCTGTCACCGCCAGTTCGATGAATGCACCGCGCTGCTGGCGTCGGACGCGCTGCTGACCGCAGCCTTCGAAGTCATTGCCCGGGCCGACGCTTCCGCCCAGAGCCGGGTGGAAGCCTGCGCGGCGCTGGCCGAGGGCGGCGGCGCCCGCGGGATGATCTATGGCCAGGAGTTGGATATGCGCTACGAGGCGGAGCCGGCCGGCGTGGCGGAGCTGCTGGCACTGCACCGCCATAAGACCGGTGCGTTGATCCGGGCGGCGGCCGCGATGGGCTGTGCCGCGGCGCAGGCCCCGCAGCCGGTGCGTCAGGCGATGGACCGGTATGCGGCGGAACTGGGGCTGGTCTTCCAGATCGTGGACGATATCCTGGATGTGACCGCTACCACCGAGGAACTGGGCAAACCGGCCGGCAGCGACGCCAGCAACGAGAAAACGACCTTTGTCACCCTGTACGGGCTGGAGGGGGCGCAGAAGCTGGCCCGCCAGCACAACGAGGAAGCGCTGGCCGCGCTGAACGGCCTGGGCGAAGAAGCGGAATTTTTGCGGGAAATGGCCCTGGAACTGCTGGAACGCAAGAAATAAGGCGGCAGGGGCTTTCCTGCCGTAAGGAGTGGTTACCACAATGAATTTGCTGATGCAGGCGTTGAGCTGGAACTATGTGCTGGTCACAGCCCTGATAAGTTCGCTTTCCGCCCAGATGATCAAGGTCATCATCAATCTCATTCTGGTAGGAAAATTCATCCCCGAACGCATGTGGGGGGCCGGCGGTATGCCCAGCGCCCATTCGGCCACCGTCTGCGCCATGGTCGTGGCCACCGGGCGGTACTGCGGCACGCACTCCACCCTGTTTGCCATCGCCCTGATCGTATCCATCATCGTCATGTACGACGCCATGGGGGTGCGGCGGGAAACCGGCGAACAGGCCAAGGTGCTCAACCGCCTGCTGAATGAGTGGATGGATCAGGAATCGGAGATTCTGCCCATTCTCGGAGACAAAAAACTCAAGGAGATGGTGGGCCATACCCCGATCCAGGTGGTGACCGGCGCGGCCTTCGGCGCCGTAATCGGCTTTGCCATGCCGATGGTCTGAACGGCCGTCATCTTTTGTAAAGAGGTGCAAAAACTATGACCTATCCTTTGCTGGATCAAATCAAGCAGGCGGGGGATGTCAAGCGTCTGGCGCTGCGGGACCTGCCCGCCCTGTGCGCCGAAGTCCGCAATTTTCTGATCGAGAGCGTTTCCGCCACCGGCGGCCACCTGTCCTCCAATCTGGGGGTGGTGGAACTGACGGTGGCGCTGCATCGCGCCCTGGATCTTCCCCAGGACAAGATCCTGTTCGACGTGGGGCATCAGTGCTACACCCACAAGCTGCTCACCGGCCGGCGGGCCGGCTTTGCCGGTTTGCGCGGCAAGGACGGCCTTTCCGGGTTCCCCAGTCCGAAGGAAAGCCCGTGCGATACCTTTATCGCCGGCCACGGCAGCACGGCGCTGTCCACCGCCATCGGCGTGGCGCAGGCGAAAAAGATCAAGGGCGAGCCCGGCAAGGTGGTCGCCATCATCGGCGACGGTGCGTTTACCGGCGGCATGGTCTATGAGGGTATGAACAATGTGGGGATGCTCAATAACCTCATCGTGATCCTCAACGACAACAAAATGTCCATCTCCAAAAACGTGGGGGAGATGGCCAATTACCTGACCAAGCTGCGCACCGATCCCAAATATTTCCACGCCAAGGCCCACATGGAAACCGTGCTGGAACGGATCCCGGTCGTAGGCAGCGGGGTGGTTCGGGCGCTGCAGGGCGGCAAACAGCTGATTCGCCGGGGAATCTATCACTCCACCATGTTTGAGGAGATGGGGTTCCAGTACATCGGCCCGGTGGATGGTCACAATGTACTGGAGCTGACCCGCCTGTTCGTCAACCTGAAAGAACAGTTTGCGCCGGTCTTTCTGCATGTTGTCACCCAAAAAGGCAAGGGCCTCAAACCGGCCGAGGACAACCCCGGTGAATTCCACAGTGTTTCGGCGCTGGACCTGGACCATCTGACCAACCCGGAAATGTCGCCGCGGGATTCCTTCTCCACCTGCTTCGGCACCACGCTGGCCGAGCTGGGCGGCAGGGAAAAGCGGCTGTGCGCGATCACGGCGGCCATGAAGTACGGAACCGGCCTCAACTTCTTCAAAAAAGCGCATCCCGACCGGTTCTTTGATGTGGGGATGGCGGAAGAACACGCCGTCACCTTTGCGGCCGGGCTGGCCAGCCAGGGACTGCTGCCGGTGGTGGCCATCTACTCTACTTTTTTTCAGCGCGCCTACGATCAGATGATCCACGATGTCTGGCTGATGCAGCTGGATGTCCTGTTTGCGGTGGACCGGGCCGGCCTGGTCCCCGGCGACGGGGAGACCCATCAGGGCATCTATGACCCCGGTTATTTCAGCCAGATCGGCATTCGCACCTACTCGCCGGCCAACTACGCCGAGCTTGTGCATTGGCTGAAAAAGCTGGCAGGACCCGGCCAGGGTCCGCGGGCGATCCGCTACCCGCGGGGGGAAGAAACGCCCGCCCTGGCGGCGCTCGGCTGCAGCGGGCAACCCTTTGACTGCATCCAGCCGCATACCGGCGCCCGGGTGGCCCTGGTCAGCTATGGCGCCGAAAGTGAGGAGATCCTTGCCGCCCGGGACCTGCTGGCACAGAACGGCCTGACGGCGGATTGCTACAAGCTCGTCCAGATCTGCCCGATCCCGGAGGGGCTGTGTGAGGCCCTGCGCGCCTATGACACGGTCCTGTTTGCCGAGGAAGCGGTACGCAACGGCGGCATCGGGGAACAGCTGGCCTTCCGGCTGCAGCAGGTAGGCTGGCGGGGGCGTTTCCTGCTCCATGCGGTGGACAACACCCACCTGCTGCACGCCAATGTGCCCCAGCTTCGGCGGGACCAGAAGCTGGACGCGGCTTCGCTGACTCAGAGCGTTTTACAAAACCGAAAGGCGGTTGAGGAATGAAGATCCGCTTGGACCAGTATCTTTGCCAGAACGGATATGCGCAAAGCCGGGAGCGGGCCAAGGCCCTTATCATGTCCGGCATCGTCTTTGTGGACGAGCAGAAGGTGGACAAGGCCGGCGAGATGATCCGGGAAGATGCCCGGGTGGAAGTCCGCGGCCATGACATCGGGTATGTCAGCCGGGGCGGCCTCAAGCTGGAAAAGGCGATGCAGGTTTTTCCGATGCACCCCAACGGCAAAGTCTGCATGGACATCGGCGCATCCACCGGCGGCTTCACCGACTGTATGCTGCAAAACGGCGCGGTCAAGGTCTATGCGGTGGATGTGGGGTACGGCCAGCTGGCCTGGAGTCTGCGGACCGATGCCCGGGTCGTCAATATGGAGCGCACCAACATCCGCAGCGTCACGCCGGAAGATCTGGCCGAACCGATCGAGTTTTTCAGCGTGGATGTCTCCTTCATCTCGCTTAAGCACATCTTCCCGGTGGCGGACGCCATCTGCACCCCGCAGGCCTGCGGGGTCTGCCTGGTCAAACCCCAGTTTGAAGCCGGGCGGGAAAAGGTCGGCAAAAAGGGGGTTGTCCGGGACCCGGCCACCCATCGGGAGGTCCTGCAGGCTGCGGTCAGCTATGCCAACGCCCATCACTTCAGCGCCGAAGGGCTGGATTTTTCCCCCATCAAGGGGCCGGAGGGCAACATTGAATTTCTGCTGTTTGTCCGCCACGACCCGGCCCCGGTCGCTCTGCCGGACGGCCTGATCGAACAGACCGTCCAGGCTGCCCACGACGCTTTGGACAAGGCGCCCAATCTCCACTGAACCTGCGCAGGGAGCAATCCTGACAACACATACGAGGAACCACCATGGCTGTTTTTCTGTTTCCCAACCGAATGAAAGACACAGACCTGGCTGTGACCCGCCACGCGGCGCAGCAGCTGCGGTCGCTCTCGGTCCCGGTGATCTCGGTGACCGGAAACGAAAGGGAACTGGACGGCCTGGGGGTGACCTTCCTCCCCGAAGCCGAAGCGTTCACCGCCGCCGACCATGTCGTTACAGTGGGAGGGGACGGTACGCTGCTGCGTGCGGCGCCCTCCTGCGTGCGGGCCAACAAACCTGTGCTGGGCATCAACCTGGGGCGGACCGGCTTTTTGGCCACCTGCGAGGTGGAGGAAATGCCGGAGAAGCTGAGCCTTCTGGCCAGAGGGGACTACCGGCTGGCGCAGCGCAGTCTGCTGCAGGCGGCCGCGCCCGGGTGCGGCTGGCAGGGGCTGGCCCTCAATGACGTGGCCATCTTCGGTGCCTCCCGCCTGCACCCGATGGACTATGCGGTTTTCTGCGACGGGATGCCGGTCAGCCGCTTCCGCAGCGACGGCCTGATCATCGCAACCCCCACCGGCTCGACGGCCTATTCCTTCTCGGCCGGCGGCCCGATCCTGGATGCGGAGGTTCGGGCCATGGTGCTGACGCCGGTCTGCGCCCACGGGATGCGCACGGCGCCCCTCGTTTTCTCGGCGGGGCGGCGGCTCTGCATCCAGGCCGAAGCGGAGAACCGCACCGATGTGTCGGCCTGCACCGACAGCCAGAATTCCTGCATCCTGCCGCCCGGCGCACGGGTCGAGGTGGAGGTTGCCAAACAGACACTGCAGCTGATCGTTTTCAGCCAGGCCGAACAGTTCCGTGCGATCGAAAACAAACTGATGAGGAGATGAAAGCTTCGCAATGAAAAGTGCGCGTCACCAGGCCATTCTGCGCCTGATTGAACAATATCCGATCGACCGGCAGGAGGACCTTCTGGCCCATCTGCGCCAGGAAGGCTTCGATGTGACACAGGCCACCGTGTCCCGGGATATCCGGGAACTTCGCCTGATCAAGACGGCGGCCGGCGACGGCAGCTACCGGTACATGGTGGCGTCCGGCAGCGGCAAGGTGGCCCATTCCCCCAGCCGGTTCGAGACGATCTTCCGCGAATCGGTGATCGGGGTGGACTACGCCGGGCACATGGTCCTGGTCAAATGTTTTTCCGGCATGGCCAACGCCGCCTGCGAAGTGTTTGACGCCAAACCCTGGGAAAATGTGGTGGGGACCCTGTCCGGCGACGATACGTTCTTTATCCTCATGCGCTCCGAGGAGGCAGCGGCCGAAATCTGCCGCCAGCTGCAGCAGTATACGGGGCGCAGGGGCTGAGCCAAATTGCTTGAGCAGGGGAGGAAAGCCGCATGCTGGCAGAGCTGAAAATCGAAAATGTGGCGGTGATCGAAAAGGCCGGGGTTCGCTTTACCCCCGGCCTTAACGTGTTGACCGGCGAAACCGGCGCCGGCAAGTCGATCCTCATTGATTCCATCAACGCGATCCTCGGCAACCGCACCTCCCGGGAACTTGTGCGCAGCGGTGCACACAAGGCCGCTATCTGGGCCACCTTTGAACAGATCCCGGCATCCGTCCGTGCCCAGCTGGAAGCCTGCGGCTACGAGGCCACCGAGGACCTGCTGCTTTACCGCGAGATCAGCGCCGACGGCAAGGGAGCCTGCCGGGTCAACGGAATGCCGGCCACTGCCGCCGTGGTGCGGGACATCTCGGCCGGGCTGCTGAGCATCCATGGCCAGCACGACAGCCAGAGCCTGACAAATCCCGCCACCCACCTCGGGATCCTGGACCAGTATGCCCGCAATCAGGCGCTGTACCGCCGGTATTACCAGATCTACCGCCAACTTGTGGATGTGAAACGCCAGCTGGAAAGCCGGTTGGCGGGGGAGGCCAACAAGCAGCGCCGGATGGAGGAACTGCAGGAGGAGATCGACCGGATCGACGCCGCGGCCCTTGTCAGCGGCGAGGAAGCCCGGCTGGAGGAGCGGCGCAGCCTCATCACCCACGCCCAAGGGATCCTGGACGGGCTGAACGCCGCCCATGCGGCGCTGGCCGGCGACGAGGAAGGCGAGACCGCCGGCGCGGCTGATTTGCTGGGTGGCGCCCTCGACCAGCTGCAGAATTCCGCCCGGCTGGACGAAAGCCTGGCCCCGCTTACCGAGCGTCTCAGCGAACTGTACTATGGCGCCCGGGAACTGGCCACCGACCTGGCCGACCGACTGGACGGCTACGGATTCGACCCCGAGGAACTGGACCAGATCGAAGGGCGGCTGGATACGATCTACAGGCTGAAAAAGCGGTTCGGACTGGATGTGGAGGAGCTGCTGGCCCGCCGGGAAGCCGATGCGGCCGAGCTGGAAACCATTCAGACATCGGGCGAGGCCATCGAAAAGCTGCGCGGGCAGATGCAGGCGCTGTACAAGCAGGCGCGAGAGGCGGCCGATGAGCTGACCCAGAGCCGGCTGAAAGCCTTCACCGCAATGAACCGCCAGATGAAAGAAGCGCTGGAATTTTTGAATATGCCTGGGATCCGGTTTGCCCTCAAGCATACCAGGGGGGCGCTGTCTTCCCACGGGCAGGACACGGTGGAGTTCCTGATCTCCACGAACCCGGGCGAAGACCCCAAACCGCTGGCCAAGATCGCTTCGGGGGGCGAGCTGTCCCGCATTATGCTGGCCTTCAAAAGCGCCCTGGCGGATCGGGATGAACTGCCCACCGTCATCTATGACGAAATCGACACCGGGGTTTCCGGCCTGGCGGCCGGGCGCATCGGGCAGCTGCTGCACAAGACCGCAGCCGGGCATCAGGTGCTTTGCATCACCCACACCCCTCAGGTGGCCGCCTTTGCGGACAATCAGCTGCTGATCCAGAAAAATGTCCGGGACGGCCGCACCTATACCGAGATTCATACCCTTGATATGGAGGGGCGGGTCCGGGTGCTGGCCAATATGATCTTCGGGGACAAAATTTCGGATCTGGCACTGGAAAATGCCAGAGAGCTGATCGAAAAATCGCAGGATATTCCTGCAAAAGAATGAGGCGGACGCCTATGACCGCAAATGAATACCAGCGTGAGGCTATGCGCACGTTAAACCCGGAACTCGACCGGCACGACGTTTTAATAAACGGTGTGATGGGCCTTTGCGGCGAAGCGGGGGAAGCCATCAACCTTGTAAAAAAGCATTTGGCACAGGGGCATCCTCTGGACCGCGAAGCGCTGATCCGTGAACTGGGCGATGTGGCCTGGTATTTGGCCGAGACGGCCACAGCCCTGGATTTAGACTTGGATACGGTGCTTACCCAAAATCTTGCGAAGCTGCGTGCGCGTTATCCCGAAGGATTTTCGGCTGAGAAGTCAATGCACCGGGAAAGCAGCGCCGGCGCTTGACAAATACCCCCCGAAACGCTACAATAATAGCCATGAAATGCAATGACGGGGACCAGTACCCGCCATGGCGCACGGCAGAGAGGCCCCGGTTTGGTGAAAGGGGCTGGTGCGGCGGGCGGCGAATACACCCCTAAGCAGCAGGCTGAACGCCCGTGGGGCCAGTAGGCTGTGCCGTGTGCGCACGTTACAGCGCTTGGGTATCGGAGGTCACATCTGCCGCCCGTACCCGCGAAGGCCCGCCGCCGTGAGGCGCGGGTGAACAGAGGTGGTACCGCGTGTTTCTCGCCCTCTGCCAAATTTTACATTTGGCAGGGGGCGTTTTGTTTTGCCCCTTGCCGCCAACCAAGGAGGAACCCCTATGCAGATCTACGAAGAACTGAAAGCCCGCGGCCTGATTGCGCAGGTGACGGATGAGGAGGAGATCCGGGAAGTCATCAACAGCGGCAAGGCCACCTTTTACATCGGCTTTGACTGCACGGCCGACAGCCTGACCGCCGGCCACTTCATGGCCCTGACCCTGATGAAGCGGCTGCAGATGGCCGGCAACAAGCCCATCGCCCTGATCGGCGGCGGAACCACGCTGATCGGTGACCCGTCCGGCCGCACCGACATGCGCAAGATGCTGACCAAGGAAGACATCGCCCACAATGCCGAATGCTTCAAGCGCCAGATGGAGCGGTTCATCGAATTCGGCGAAGGCAAGGCCCAGATGCTCAACAACGCCGACTGGCTGCTGAACCTGAACTATGTGGAACTGCTGCGCGAGGTGGGCGCCTGTTTCAGCGTCAACAACATGCTGCGCGCCGAGTGCTACAAACAGCGGATGGAAAAGGGCCTGTCCTTCCTTGAATTCAACTACATGATCATGCAGAGCTACGACTTCTACTACATGTTCCAGCACTACGGCTGCAACATGCAGTTCGGCGGCGACGATCAGTGGTCCAACATGCTGGGCGGCACTGAGCTGATCCGCCGCAAGCTCGGCAAGGACGCCTATGCCATGACCATCACGCTGCTGACCGATTCCCAGGGCAAAAAGATGGGCAAGACCGCCGGCAACGCGGTCTGGCTGGACCCCAACAAGACCAGTCCCTTCGAATTCTATCAGTACTGGCGCAATGTGGATGACGCCGACGTGCTCAAGTGCATCCGGATGCTGACCTTCCTGCCGCTGGAGCAGATTGACGAGATGGATCACTGGCAGGGCGAACAGCTGAACCGGGCCAAGGAGATCCTGGCTTACGAGCTCACCAAGATGGTCCACGGCGCCGAGGAGGCTGAAAAGGCCCAGGCGACGGCCCGGGGGCTGTTCAGCGGCGCAGCCGATCAGGAGCACATGCCCTCCACCGTGCTGGATGCCGCGCTGGTGAAGGACGGCAAGGTCGGCCTGCTGGCTGCGATGGTGGCCGCCAAGCTCTGCTCCTCCAACCGGGAGGCCCGCCAGCTGGTACAGCAGGGTGGCGTTCTGCTGGACGGCGAAAAGGTCACCGACCCCGCCACCGCGCTGAGCGTTGAGCAGCTGCAGCAGGGTGTGGTCATCAAAAAGGGCAAAAAGACCTACCACAAGGTAACGCTGTAAAGAAAGCGGACCACATCACCCGGGCACTGCCCGGGTGGTGTGGTCCGTTTGCGGTCAACGAACAAAACGGAGGAACAAACCATGGCCACTTTGGAGGATACCCTGCATTTTTTTGACGCCATGCCGGGGGCTTTGCCCTGGTATGAGCAGCTGCTGGCGCGGGCCAGGGCCGAACTGGGGCCCTTTGATGTGCGGGTGCAGAAAACACAGATTACCTGGGTGAACCCCCATGTTTTTGCCTGCGTATCCTTTGCCAAGGTGCGCAAGGCAAAAGACCGCCCCAAAACCTATATGGTGGTCACCTTCGGGCTGGAACACCGGGCCGAGTCCCCGCGCATCGACATCGCCACCGAACCCTACCCCAACCGATGGACCCATCATCTGCTGCTGTCCGGGCCGGAGGAGATCGACGCCGAGCTGATGGGCTGGCTGCGGGAAGCCTATCTTTTTTCGGCCGAAAAGGGCGGGCGCCGCAGGAAGGGGAGATGACGGCCCGTTCTTCGGCCGGTGCGGCCTCTACCGGGGCTGACGGGAAGGAGCCGGCTGCCGGCGGGCGGGTCAGAATTCCCCTTGCCCGGGCGCCGCTTTTGGGCTATAATAGGTAAAGTGTATCTGACAGATCCCCGGCACTGTCCGGCTCTGCTAAAAAGCAGCGTCTGCAGCGCTGCTCAGCCTGGGAATACCAAAGGATTCCTGCGGTTTCGCGCCGTGAATTCGCTGTTTTTTGGCGATTTTCCGGCACTTTTGATTTGTCCGATACATCCTGGGACTGAAAACAGGGGGAGAGGGCATGGCGAAAGATAAACTGAAAACCGTCTATGTGTGCACCCAATGCGGGGAGACCAGCCCCCGGTGGCTGGGGCGCTGCCCTTCCTGCGGGGCCTGGAACACCATGGTGGAGGATGTGGTCGCGGAGCCGGCCAAGACATCCGCCAAAGCGGCGGGACAAAGCCGCACCCCGGGGCAGACCAGCCTCAAGCCGCTGAAACTAAACCTGGTCAGCACGACCGAAGAAAAAAGCCGGATCGTCACCGGCATCGGGGAGCTGGACCGGGTCCTGGGTGGCGGCATCGTGCTGGGCAGCGTGACCCTGATCGGCGGTGAGCCGGGCATCGGAAAATCGACGATCCTGCTGCAGCTTTGCGGCGAGGTCAGCCGTTCGCTGGATGTGCTGTATGTCACCGGGGAGGAATCGGTGCGGCAGATCAAGCTGCGGGCTGTCCGGCTGAACGTCCCGCAGGAGAACATCTCCCTGGTGGCCGAAAGTGATGTGGACGAGATCTGCGGCCTGATCGAAGCGACCAAGCCCGGTCTGGTGGTCATTGATTCCATCCAGACCATGCGCTGTGCGGACATTGCCTCCTCGTCTGGCACAGTGTCCCAGGTCAAGGAAAGCACCGCCCGTTTTTTGAATGTGGCCAAAACCTACGAGATCCCCACCTTCATTGTGGGCCACGTCAACAAGGACGGCGCCATCGCCGGCCCCAAGGTCATGGAACACATCGTGGACACGGTGCTGTATTTCGAAGGGGATAAGACCCTGCCGTACCGGGTGCTGCGGGCGGTCAAGAACCGATACGGTTCCACCAACGAGATCGGTATGTTCGATATGACCGGCCGCGGGCTGGAACAGATCGAAAACCCTTCCCAGGTCATGCTGGAAGGCCGGCCGCTGGGGATCAGCGGCACCTGCGTGGCCTGCGTGATGGAGGGCACACGCCCGGTCCTGAGCGAACTGCAGGCGCTGGTCACCAAGACATCCTTCCCCAGCCCGCGGCGCACGGCCAGCGGGTTTGACTACAACCGCATGTATCTGCTGCTGGCTGTGCTGGAAAAGCGGACGGGACACTTTTTCGGCAACCAGGATGTCTACCTCAATGTGGTCGGCGGTCTCCGCCTGGAAGATACCGCCTGCGACCTGCCCGCCTGCCTGGCGATGGCGTCCAGTCTGCTGGATCTGCCGATCCCCGAAAAGACGCTTGCCATCGGGGAGGTGGGCCTGGGCGGGGAGATCCGCAGCGTGCCGCACCTGGAGACCCGCCTGCGGGAAGCCCAGCGCGTCGGGTTTGATACCGCCATTGTGCCCAAACACAACCTGCGGCTGATTGACCCCGGCCAATACCCGGGGCTTCACCTGGTCGGCGTGGCGTATCTGCGCCAGGCCGTCAACGCCATCAAACTGAAAGATTAGCCGGCCGGCACCCGCAGACAGACCCGATCAAGCCCGTTTAAGAGAAAAGGAGCCAGAAACCATGAGCCAAACCAAAAAGCAGCCCGGCAACGGCGCCAAGCCGGCGGCAGGCACCCCCATTCTGAACCCCATAACCAAGCAGCCGGTGTCCAACCCGGCGCTGGATAAGGCCGGCAAGGCCCTGCGGGAAAACAACAACCCCCAGAACCTTAACCTTGTGATCAACGAGGTCACCCGTTCCTTTTTCCTGATCCCGGCAACGGTCAACTGGAACGGCAGCGCCCCCAAACCGGACCAGAACGGGCGGGTCGTTTTGCCTAAGGACACCAAAATCACCTTTTCGGTGATCAAGTCGGACAGCGGCAAGGCGTACTTCCCGGCGTTCTCCTGCGAGGCAGAGCTGCGCAAGGGGAAGTTCCCCCATGCCAACCAGGTCATGCTGCTGCGTTTTGACGACTATGCGCGAATGCTGCAGCAGAATGAGCAGATCAGCGGTTTCGTGGTGGACCCTTTCGGAAACAATCTTCGGTTTGAATCGCCGATGGTGGCCTCCATCAAGCAGCAGCACGACGCCGCGGTGGCCCGCGCCAAGGCCGGGCTGCGCCCGACCCAGGTCAAGGCAGGGGACAAGGTCACCCTTGTCGAACCCAGCCTGTACCCGGACAAGCTGCTGGACCCGCTTTGCGAAACGCTGGCCGGTATTGACACGGTGGCCGCCGCCTACCTGCAGGTTATGCTGGTGAACGATACGACGCGGTATTACCTGGTCGTGCTGGATGCGCCGCGCAATGACCAGATGCTGCTGGCGGTGGCCAAAGCGGCCCACGCCTACCTGACCGATCCGGAACGAAAAATGGAAATCAACTTTACAACGTCGGATTCCGTACTGGGCCGGCAGGGAATGCGGGACAGCGAACCCTTCTACATCCGCGGGAAAGGCCGTGTGGACAACCTGGATGAGGAGGAAGACGAATGACCCGCCGCCTGCTTGACTGCACCGCCAGTGAGCTGCGCACCTTTCAGAAGGACCAGCTGCTGGAATCCATCGCCGGGTGCGAAGGCCGCGTGATGATGTGCGAGACCATCGGCATCACCCCGCCGCTGCTGGGCGATGTGACCAACGCTGAATATGCGGCGGCGCTGGGGGCGGATATCCTGCTGCTGAACATGTTCGACGTGCAGAACCCGCGCCTGGAGGCCCTGCCTGAATCTTCGCCCCGGGAGACGATCCGCACCCTGAAACGCCTGACTGGCCGTGTGATCGGGATTAACCTGGAACCGGTCGATCCCCGGATCGCCGCCGGCAACGCGGGAACCTTGTGGGAGATGACGCCCGGCCGGCTGGCCACGGCGGACAACGCCCGTCTGGCGGCCGATATGGGGGTGGACCTGATTCTGCTGACCGGCAACCCCGGAAACGGCGTTGCCAACGAAGCGATCCTTGCCACCCTCAGCCAGCTCAAGGCGGCGGTGGGCGACCGGGTGATTTTGGCGGCCGGAAAGATGCACGCAGCCGGCCTGCCGGGTCAGGGCGGCGCAAACATCATGACGACCGAGGATGCGCAGGCATTTATGGAGGCTGGCGCCGATATTGTGCTTGTCCCGGCGCCCGGCACCGTTCCCGGCATTACGGTCGAAATGGTTCACCGGCTGGGGGCGGTCATCCACCAGCACGGCCGGCTGATGCTGACCGCCATCGGTACCTCTCAGGAAGGGGCAGACCCTTCGACCATCCGGCAGATCGCACTCTGGTGCAAGATGGCCGGGGCGGACCTGCACCACATCGGGGATACCGGTGTGCCGGGCATGGCCTTGCCGCAGAACATCCTGGCGTATTCCATTGCGATCCGCGGCGAGCGCCATACCTACCGCCGCATGGCAACGTCCATCAATCGCTGACGACCGCCATTCTAGCTTAAAATGCAAAAGACCTCCTGAGTAAGTCGGAATGAACCTGACTCTCGGGAGGTCTTTGTCGCAGCTGCATCCGGATCTGTAACTATGTACGCACCGTATCCGTATCCAATCCCGGCCGCACATGGCCCGGATGGAGTGCCCGGCTTGACAGGGGATGGCGTATATGGTATGCTGATTGCGTTACCTGCAATTTCGCTAAATTGAAGTTTAGCGAAATACAGGGGAGTGCGAAGCGGGGGATTTCTGCTAAATGCCGTGTACGCCGCGATCTTAGCCGCCACACTGTACGGGCTGTAGCCGTAAGGGTTTGATTCGCAGGTACCTGGCAGATGCAGGTTCAGATTCGGAATCGGCTTTGTCTGCCAATGCGCACCACGAACAGTCATTGTGCGCAGATACCAATAGTGCCCGGTAATGCGTCGTGCATCTCGTGCATCGCCAAAGCACACCACCTGATGAAAGGAGCCGTTTGATGAGCAGTTACATTGATGTGGCGCACCCTGACCGCCATGCGCCTTACCTGGACATTCCGGACACGGTGGTTGATTATCTGCATTATCTGGATTTTGTCCGCCAGAGCTCGCCCCGGACGATCAATGGATACTATCTGGATCTGCGCGGCTTTTTCCGGTATATGATGACGGTCTGGGATCTGGCAGATGAACAGACGCCGCCGGTCAGGATCGACCTGACGCAGATCGATCTGGAGCAGATCAGAAAGATCAAAAAGAGCGACATCATCAACTACCTGGACTACGCCCGTTCCCATGACAACGGACCGCGGGCGCGGGCAAGAAAATTATCGTCTCTGCGCGGATATTTCGGATACCTGTGCAATCAGGTCTATCTGTTGCAGGAGGACCCGACCGCCAATCTCAGCACAGGCACCCCGAAGAAATCACTGCCGAAATATCTGACCGAGTCGGAATGTCTTCGCTTGTTAAATAATATACAAAGTGACTTTTATGAGCGGGACTACTGTATGATCACCCTGTTCTTGAACTGCGGGATGCGGCTGGCGGAGCTTGTCACGATGAATCTGGGGGATTTCCGCGACAACACCATCCGGATCACCGGCAAAGGCAACAAGGAACGGCTGGTTTATCTCAACCAGGCTTGTCTGGACGCACTGGGCCACTATCTTCCGGCACGGTCCGCGCTGCCCAACTTAAAGGATCGGGAGGCGCTGTTCGTCTCCAAGCGGACCGGCAACCGGCTGACGGCGCGGCGGGTTCAGCAGATCGTGGAGCGGTGTCTGCAGAACGCCGGGTTATCCGGCCGCGGGTATTCACCGCACAAACTGCGGCACACGGCGGCCACGCTTTTGTATCAAAACGGCGTGGACATGCTGGCACTGAAGGAGATTCTGGGACATGAGAACGTGTCCACCACCCAGATCTACACCCACATCAACCAGCGTCAACTGCAGGAGGCGGTGGAGGCCTCTCCCCTTTCCCGGCAGAAATACCATCCGCCCCGGTCGCAGCAGGACGATTTACAGCAGGACACCGGCGAAGATGACAGCCAGGGCGGCGCCCAGGGCGCTGAGCAGGGCGGCCAGTAAAAGGGCCAGTCCATAATCGAGAAGGAGTTTTCCCACCGGCATTGTGCGCCGCAGACGGGAACCGCCCTGCAGGCAGCGGCCCAGGTCCTCTGCCATCGTCTTGGCCCGCAGGGCGAACCAGAGCAGCACGAACAGCAGGAACAAATCCGGCAGGCTGTTGATGAGCCAATGCACGACCAGGCCCCTGGCGCCGCCCTGCAGGTAGACGCTGGCGGCGCCAAGGCCGCAGAACGCTCCCTTGGCCAGAAAAAATACCGGCAGCAGCCCGACCCCCAAGGCGCTGAAGCCCATCAGCAGCACCGTCGTCAACTGCAAAAAGGAACCGCTGAACAGACTGCCGAAAACACCGCCATACGCAAGATACTGGGAACTGTCCATGTAAAAGAGGGCCAGCGAACGGCCGAATTCCGGTTCCTGCGTGCGCCCGGCCCACAGTCCACCCAGGTAGCCGGCGAGAAAGACCGACCCAAGCAGGAAGTGCCAGAAAATCCGGCGCTGTTCCCGCTCAGCCTCGCCGGGCACGGCGGGCCGGGACGGCGTGCGGTCCTTCTGAGGCAAACGCCATGAAAATGGAAATATCGTTGCTTTTGTTGTACGCATCAGTCCCTCCGCGATGAAACCGGCTGCCGCAGCGCCGCCGTGGCGCCGCCGGCCATGCCGCTCAGCAGGATGGCCGCCGCCAGCGACAGGTTGCCGGTCGTGGGGCTGGCGATTCCGCCGGCAAACAAGGCGGCGGCCACCAGGCACAGGCAGTAAAAGGCGCCGCAGCCCAGCCCGATCAGGAGCTTGTAGCGGGCAAATCCCCGCGCAAGGTCCCAGCCGGACAGGTACACACCCACCGAGGCGGCCAGGCAGGCGGCCGGTCGGACCAGTGTGAGCGGCAGGGTTGTCTTTTCAAAGATCAGAGAGAGGATGCACAGCAGCAGCGCGCAGCTTACGGTCCCCAGCAAAAAGCTGCGGACAATGCAAAACATCAGCCGGGTCTTGGGATCGGCCGGCCGGCCCCGCTTGCGGGCGGTGGTCCGGCTGCGAACGGTTCGACTCTTCATACAAAACGCCCCCTTGCATGGTAAAACCTATGCGAAGGGGCGTCTGCTTATGAATTATGAAATCAAATGCCGGCCGGCGGGATCATTTTTTCAGGGCGGAGGTGTCCTTCTTTTTACCGGCATCCTCCTTGGCATCCTTGCTGTTGCCCATATCCAGCTTCTCCACCGAGGAGATCGCGCTGCGGCGGAAGCGGATCTTGACGCGGTCGCTGGTGGTCTCCAGCACAAAAGTATCGTCCTTGATGGAGGCGACCCGGCCCACAATGCCGCCGATCGTGGTCACTTCGTCCCCCACATCGATGGAATTGCGCATCTGGGTATCCTTCTTCTCCTGTCGCTTCTGGGGAATGTACAGGATCAGGTACATAAAGATGATCACAATGATCATCGGCAGGACCAGGGTAACGATGTTGCCGGCCCCGGCAGACGAGGCGGTCTCCAAAAACTGAATCATGGTACATGGCTCCTTGTTGCAAAATAATTGGCATAAAAAGATTATAGCGAATTTATCCGTGTTGTGCAAGGGCTTACGGGAAAAAATCCGCCGCAGCGGGTCAAATGCGGGTGTCCAGAAGCTGAACGTACCGGTCGTGGAACTGCTGGTAGGTGCCCTTGTCCAGTTCTTCCCGGATCCTCTCCATCAGGTGGTTGTAGAAGTAGAGGTTGTGCATCACGGCCAGGCGCATCCCCAGCAATTCGTCGGCCTTCTGCAGGTGGCGGATGTAGGCACGGCTGAAGTTGCGGCAGACCGGGCAGTCACACTCCGGGTCGATGGGGCGCTCATCCCGCTCGTATTTCAGATTCTTGATGTTGATGATGCCCTGCCAGGTAAACAGATGGCCGTGGCGGGCATTGCGGCTGGGCATCACGCAGTCGAACAGATCGACCCCGCGGTATACCCCCTCAATGATGTTGCCCGGCGTGCCCACCCCCATCAGATAGCGGATCTTCTCCTTGGGGGCGTAGGGCTCCACCGCCGAAATGATGTCGTACATCACCTCGGCCGGTTCCCCCACCGCCAGGCCGCCGATGGCGTATCCGTCCAGGTCGTACCCGGCGATCTGCTTCATGTGCTCCACCCGCAGATCCCGGTAGGTACAGCCCTGGTTGATGCCGAACAGCAGCTGGTCGGGGTTTACAGCCTTCCCTTCCTGCTTGAGGCGGTTCAGTTCGGTTTTGCAGCGCAGCAGCCAGCGGGAAGTCCGGGCGCAGCTGTCTGCGGCGTAGGAATATTCGGCCGGATTCTCCACGCATTCATCAAAAGCCATGGCGATGGTGGAGCCCAGGTTTGCCTGGATCTGCATGCTCTGTTCCGGCCCCATGAAGATCTTGTGCCCGTCCAGATGGGAGTGGAAGGTAACCCCTTCCTCGGTGATGTTGCGCAGTTTGGCCAGGCTGAAAACCTGGAACCCGCCGCTGTCGGTCAGGATCGGACCGTCCCAACGGGTGAAGCGGTGCAGCCCGCCCATGGCGGCAACAGTCTCATCGCCCGGGCGCAGATGCAGGTGGTAGGTATTGCAGAGCATCACCTGGGCGCGGATCTCTTTGAGGTCGAACGCCGACAGACCGCCCTTGATGGCGCCGGCGGTGGCCACATTCATGAAGGCGGGCGTCTGAACGGTTCCGTGTACGGTGGTAAATTCGCCGCGGCGGGCGGCACCTTGCTGGTGCAACAGGCGGTACGGCATAGTTGGCTCCTTTTTCCTTGGATTTCGGGGCGTTTTGTCTGGCGCTGCCCCGATTGCTTGCGGCTTGGTACGCAAAATCAGCGGCGCCGGAAGCCCGACACCGCCGATGCAATGAACGTAACGACTTTAGCTATTATATCGCGTTGCGGCGCGGCTTGTCAACAAGGCCGGCAGCAAAAGTCCCCCGGTGCAGCCACACCGGGGGACGATTCAGTTCAAACGCAGCAGACGAAGGGACGAATTACTTGAAGTAACGGTCCAGCAGGCCCTGCATGCCGCGGCCATGGCGGGCTTCGTCCTTCGCCATCTCATGAACGGTGTCATGGATCGCATCCAGGTTCAGCTCCTTGGCCTTCTTGGCCAGGTCCATCTTGCCGGCGCAGGCGCCGCACTCGGCATCCACACGCATCTGCAGGTTCTTCTTGGTGCTGTCGGTCAGCACTTCGCCCAGCAGTTCGGCAAACTTGGAGGCGTGCTCGGCTTCCTCAAACGCATAGCGCTTCCAGGCTTCCGCGATCTCGGGGTAGCCTTCACGGTCAGCCACGCGGCTCATGGCCAGGTACATGCCGACCTCGCTGCATTCGCCGTTGAAGTTCTCACGCAGGCCCTGGATGATGTCTTCCGGGGCGTCCTTCGCAATGCCGACCACATGCTCGGTGACGTAGGTGTTGTCCTTCTTTTCGATGAACTTGGAAGCCGGAGCCTTGCAGACCGGGCAGAACTCGGGGATGCTGCCTTCCGCAATGTAGCCGCAGACGGTGCAAACATACTTAGCCATTTGTAATACCTCCGAATCAGAATGAGTTTTGTCATATCCTGAGACACATTCCTGTGCCATGACACAATGATAGCATAGTATTCCCATAAAGTCAAGGGATGAACAGAGAATATTTAAGATTTTATCTTAAAAATGAATTCGACTTTCCCGCTGCCCCGCCAGCCCGGTTTTCCCGAGCGCCGGGAAGACAGCCCGGGAAACTCCCCAGGTCAAAGACCCGACCGCCACCCCGGCGGCCAGAAGGACCGGCGCGTAGCTCAGCGCCATACGGTCGGACAAAAGAACGGCGGCGCCGCACAGCTGCCCGACATTGTGAGCCAGTGCCCCGCTGACAGAAAAGATATAGCCGGTGACCGAAAAGGGCAGAAGCAGCAGCAGGCACAAAACGCCCCAGGAAACCAGCCCGCCGCACAAAGACAGAAAACCAGCCGAAGCCCCGCGGGTCAGCAGCGCGAAAAGGGCCTTGAGCAGAACCAGCGCCAGGGCCTGTCTTTTGGACAAATACAACAATGCGTACATGACGACGATGTTGGAAAGCCCCAGTTTCATGGCCGGCATCAGACCCAGCAGCGGCGTCAGGCAGGATTCGCAAAACGAGAGGGCGATGGCCAGGGCGAACAGCATCCCCAGCCGGGCGACATTTTTTGCTTTCTCGCTGCGCATAGTTTTGTTTCCTCATACCTTCGTATAATTAAAGTATACGGCCCGCCCAGGGCTTTGTCAAGCCCAATCGGCGGGGACCGCGGGGCGGCGGGCGGCCGGGATGCCGCCATGGAAATTTTACATTCTTCGGGCGTTTTCCCGCTTCCTCCCCTCTTGAAAAAAGGGGGCAAATGGTGTATCTTATAAGAGTATTCCTTTTTGCGAAAATTGCAGGCGCCCTGTATGGGGACAATGCCTGCATCGCCATACTATCAACGAACGATACAATCCATGCAAAGGAGAACTTTCCATGAAAAAGATGCTCTCGATTCTGTGTGTGGCCGGGCTGGCGCTGACTCTGCTGGTTGGCTGCGGTAACTCGTCCTCTTCTTCCAGCGCTGCCAGCTCGGAAGACACCTCTGCCGTTTCCAGCGAAGCGGCCGGCTCGGAGGCGGCTTCTTCTGAGGCGGCTTCCTCCGAAGACACCGCGGCCGCCCAGGAAGCGGACACCGAAAAGCTGTCCTCCATCGTTTCAGCGATCGAAGCGGTCAACGAAGTGCCCAACTCGATCCCGCTGGAAGAGTTTGCGCTGGAAAACGACCTGGGCCTGACGATGGACAACATCCTCGGCTGGGCCGGCGATGTGACCAACAACCAGGCGGATTGCGCCCTGGTGCTGGCCGTCCAGGCCAAGAGCGGCATGGCGGATGCCGTGAAGACCGAACTGGAAGCGTATAAGGAGGCCATCAGCAGCAACCTGTACGCCGAATTTGCGGACAAGGTTGCCAAGGCTCAGGATTCCCGGATCGTTGTGAGCGGTGATTATGTGGTCATGGTCATCGCCGGCGTGGATGGTCCCGACTATTCCGAGATCGATTCGGCCATCGAAAGCGCTCTGGCCTGACACGAGCATAATCTGAAAATTGATCACGGCAGGCCGCTGCCCGCCGCGCTTTGATTTGAATGCTGCCGTTTCAGGCGGCAGGCGGCGCGGTTGGGGCACGGCCTGTTGCTTTGTCTGCAAAGAGATGCAAAGAGTAAGGAGGAACCCGGCATGGTCTTCAACAGTGTGGTATTCTTGTTCTGCTTTTTGCCGCTGGCGCTGTTGGTGTACTACCTGGTCCCGGGAAAAGGCAAAAACGCGGTGCTGCTGCTGGAAAGCCTGATTTTCTACTGCTGGACCGGGATCACTTGGCTGCCGCTGATCGCTGTCCTGATCGCGGTGAATTACCTGGCCGGGCTGTTTCTGGGGCGGCGCAAGGGCGGCGGCAGGAAGCTGGTCCTGGTTCTGGCCGTTGTTGTGAGCGCGGCCGCCCTGATTTTCTTCAAGTATACAAATTTCCTGATCGACACCCTCAACCAGATCGCCGGGCTGGGCCTTTCTTCCCTGAGTTTTCTGTCCGTCCTGCCCTTGGGGATCAGCTATTACATCTTCAAACTCATCAGCTATGTGGCCGATGTGTACACCCGCAAGATCGAGCCGGAAAAAAATCTGATTGATTTTTCCGCCTACGTCCTCTTCTTCCCGCAGCTTATCGTCGGGCCGATCGTGCGTTACCGGGATATGGCGCAGACCCTGCACACCGGCAAGGGCCGCTGCACGCTGCAGAAAGCGGAGGACGGTGCGGTCCAGTTTGTGTTCGGCCTGGCCAAAAAGGTGATCCTGGCGGACTCCATCGGGATGCTGTGGCAGGACATCATCGCACCGGACGGAGGCGTCGGGTTGGCCAACGCCTCCACCCCGCTGGCCTGGCTGGGCATCCTTGCCTATTCGCTGCAGCTGTATTTCGACTTTGCCGGCTATTCGGAGATGAGCAACGGGCTGAGCCGGATGATGGGCTTTGAATGTCCGGCCAACTTCAACCTGCCCTACATGGCCACCAGCATCACCGACTTCTGGCGCCGGTGGCACATCTCGCTGTCCATGTGGTTCCGCGACTATGTGTACATCCCCTTGGGGGGCAACCGCTGCAGCAAGGGCCGGCAGATCCTGAACATGCTGGTCGTCTGGGCGCTGACCGGCTTCTGGCATGGCGCCAACTGGAATTTCCTGTGCTGGGGGCTGTACTACTTTGTCCTGCTGGTGATCGAAAAGTATCTGCTGCGCGGCGTGCTGCAAAAAGGCAGGGGCTGGCAGCGGGTCTACACCCTCTTCTTTGTGGTGCTGGGCTGGGGCATCTTTACAGCCAACGCCGCCGGCGCGCCGCTGGGGCTGCTGATGAGCCGGCTTTTCCTGCCCCAGGGCGGCGTCTCACCGCTGTACTTCTTGCGCAATTACGGGGTCCTTTTGCTGCTGGGCTGCCTGTTCTCCACCAGCCTGCCGGGCTGGCTGTGGGAGAAGACCCGCCGCATCCTTCCGCTGCGCCTGCTGCTTTTCGCCGGGGTGATGCTGCTTTCCATCGCATTTGTTGTGGCTTCCACCGGTTCCACCGCGCTGTATGCCGATTTCTGAGAAAGGAGAAAGCGGATCCATGTCAAACCAGTATGTATACCGCAAGGCCGGGCGGCCCAAACCATCGCGGCCGGGCGCCGTTCTTCTGCTCTTTGTGATCATTCTGGCCGGGTTGGCCGTGTATGGGATCTTTGCGCCCAAGCGGGAAACCTCGGACCTGGAAAACCGCCGCCTGGCCCAGATGCCTGCGTTCAGCGCCGAGGGGCTGCTGGATGGTTCCTGGGCGGAGGACTTCGCCAGCTATCTGCAGGACCAGATGCCCTTCCGGGACGGGTGGATCAACGCCGAAAGCGCGGTGAACAACCTGCTGTTCGGCAAGGTCGAAGAGAGCAACATCCTGCTTGGCAAGGACGGCTGGATGTTCACCCGGCTGTTTACGGTATCTTCCTCCACGCAGGACCAGCTGCAGCGGAACCTGAACGCCGTCACTGAATTCGCCTCCCGCTATCCCGGCCGGGTCACCTTCCTGCTGGCACCTTCCGCCAGCGTGATCTATCCGGAAATGCTGCCGCTGGGGGCCCCGATGGTGGACGAAAACACCATGCTGGATGAGATCTTTGCCACGGTGGGCAGTGCGGCGGAGGTGATCGATCTGCGCCAGACCTTTACCGATGCCAAAGACCAGTATCTCTACTTCAAGACCGACCACCACTGGACACCCCAGGGGGCCTACCTTGCCTATGAACAGTTCTGCCAGCGCAAGGGGCTGACGCCGTTTGACTGCAGCGCCCATGAGTCAGTGACCATCCCGGATTTTTACGGCACCCATTATTCGGCGGCGCGGCGCTGGAACGTCCAGCCGGATTCCATCACCTACTATCCGTTGGACAACCCCATGACCGTCTATCAGATCGACAGCGAAGCCCAGTATACCCCGCTGTATACCGAGCCGATGATCAACACCGAGAAGTTTGCTACCCGCGATAAGTACGCCGCCTTTCTGGATGGCAACAACGGGTATTCCGTCATTGAAGGCAACGGCGAGGGCAGCATTCTTGTGGTCAAGGACAGTTACGCCAACTCCTTTGTCCCCTACCTGACCGAGAACTACGCCAAGATCGGCGTGGTGGACCTGCGCAACTTCAATTACGGGCTGGATTCCACCATCGAGGCGGAAGGGTATGACCAGATCCTGGTGCTTTACAACTTCCAGACCTTCATTGCCGACAACCGTGTGGTGTACATCAACCGGCCCACCACACTGGAAACCCAGGCGGAATAAAGAAAGCGTGGCCCCATGAAAGCTGTGATCCTATCCTGCAACACCGGCGGCGGGCATAACGCCGCCGCAAAAGCTCTGTGCGAAGCGCTGACCCAAAGCGGGCACGATGCGCAGGTGCTGGACTACCTGGTCCTGGCGGGGGAACGGGTGTCCAAGACGGTGGGCGACAGTTATGTCGAACTTGTCAAGCACACCCCGAAGGCATTCGGCGCCGTGTATGACCTGGGGATGGCTGTCAGCACCCGCGTCAAGCGTTCCCCCATCTACTACATCAACGCGGCCATGGCCACCCCGCTGCGCCGGTGGCTGACCGAACACCCGGTGGACGTGATCCTGATGACCCACCTGTATGCGGCCGAGACCCTGACCTGGATGAAACGCCATGGGGAATCGCTGCCGGTCACGATTCCGGTGGCGACGGACTACACCTGCATCCCGTTTTGGGAGGAAACCGAGTGTACCGCCACGGTCATCCCCCATGAAACACTGCTGCCGCTGTTTGCGGCCCGCGGTATGAAAACCGACACACTGCACCCGCTGGGGATCCCTGTCTCCCCCGCTTACCTGCAGGCACTGCCGAAGGAAGCGGCCAGAGAAGCGCTGGGGCTGCCCCAAAAGGCCAGAATCTACCTGATTGTGGGCGGCAGCATGGGGGCCGGCGACCTGGGCCGCCTGACATCGGCGCTGGCCCGCATGACCGGGCCGGACTGCCTGCTCTATGTGGTCTGCGGTTCCAATGAGGACAAAATGCGGCGGCTGGCGGCCCGGTTCCGGCATGATGAGCGGGTCCTCATCCACGGGCAGACCAACGCCATGCGGCAGCTGCTGGCCGCCTGCGATATTGTGTATACCAAACCGGGCGGCCTGACCTCCACCGAGGCGGTGGCCGCCCGCATACCGCTGGTCCATACCGAGCCGATCCCGGGCTGCGAAACAGAAAACCGCAGCTTCTTCCTGGCCCATGGGCTCAGCGTCAGCGGCCGCACCACAGTGGCGCAGGCACGGGCCGGCGTCGCGCTGCTGCAGGACCCCACGGCGCTGGCGGCGATGCGGCAGGCCCAGGCGTCCTTTTTGCATGTGGACGCCGCGTTCCGCATTGTCAGGCTGGCCGAACGGCTGGTGGAGCAGGCGGAGCAGAAAGGATGAGTGAAATGGAGGAGATCAGACCCTATCTTTTGTTTGCGGGTCTGGGATATTTTTCCGGAAGCGTGCTGTATGCGCAGATCTTTCTGCGCCTGTTCCGCGGCCGGGATGTGCGTACCGTCAGCGAGGATGAAAACCCCGGCACGGCCAATGCGTTTTGGGGCGGCGGGGCCGTATGCGGCGTTCTCTCGCTGGCGGGGGACCTTTGCAAAGGGATGCTGCCGGTCCAGTGGGCCCTGCAGAACTGTGACATGCGCTGCCCCTGGTTCGCTCTTGTGCTGGCCGCGCCGGTCGTCGGCCATGCCTGGCCGATCTTTTTCCGCTTTCGCGGCGGAAAGGCCATCGCCGTATCCTTCGGCGTGCTGCTGGGGATCGCCCCGGTATGCCCGGTCCCGCTGGCGGCACTGGCTTTCTTTTATCTCTTTTTCAGCCTTGTGGTGCGGATCTCACCCCATGCCTGGCGCAGCATTGCCGCCTTCCTGGCGGCCGGCCTGGCCGGCCGCGCCCTGACTCTGCCCGCTTCGCTGGTGGGCGGGGTACGGCTGATCGTGCTGATCGTCTGCGGCAAACACCTGGCGGCGCTGCATCGAAATCCCGAACCGGTTCGGCTCCGCCTGTTCCACTCCTGAAGGAGGAGCTCAGCTTTCCAGCACCAGTTCCAGTCGGGCCGCGGCCGTATCGGGGCGGGAGCCATCCAGGGCAAAGGTCCAGCTGTGCAGCCGCAGCGGGTCAAAACCATCTGCCGCAGTATCGGCCCGGATGCGCATAAAGGCGGCCTGTACGGCGCTTTCCAGTTTTTGGTGTGATTCCGCTTCCGGGGCGGCGGCACTGCCGGAACTCAGCTTGATGTCCCGAAGTGTCAACCGGAGCACGGCGCCCCCGGAAGGCTGCGCGTCGCACTGTACGGTAGCGTTTGCCCGCAACCGAAGGCCCTGTTCCGGGATCCGGCAGTCCAGTCGGTCGCTTTGGCGGCGCAGCAGGGCGGACAGCTGAGCGGTCAGCCCCGCCTCGTAGCGGACGGCTTCCCGGCCCTGCCGAAGAAAAACAAATCCAAATCCTGTGCCCTGCCATTCCGGCAGGGCATATTCCTTTTCCTGCACAAACAGCTGTTGTAACCCGCTGGAAAAATGAGCCCGCTTGCTGCCTGCCGTGATCTGCTCATACAATTCGCCGGTGCCCTGTTTCCAGTCCGCCGGCGCGGCTTCACTGTCCAAAAGCAGTGTCCGGATCCGTGGAACGGGGCGCAAGGTATCCCAGAGTTCCTTCCCGGCCGACCGGATCTCTTCGCAGGAGAAGGCGTCGGTGAAGACGGCCAGATCCATCAGCCCGTAAAACACATCCCCCTGCAGCCTGCGCTCCGCCTGCTGCAGGGCCTGCATCGGCGAAGGGCCCTCCGCCAGTACCGTCTCCGGTGCAGGCTCCTCGGCATTCTTGCCCTCCAGCAGCATCACTGCCCGCACCCCCGAGGTGCTTTTTTCAAAGAAGACCGCACGAACGATCTCCCGGTCGGAGAGCACCGGAGCGCCGCACCCGGCCAGCAGGCAGACCAGAAGAAGGCTCAGACAGACGAGGATCTTTTTGCAAACAACCACTGTACCCCTCCCATCAGCAGGACCAGGCCGGCGAAAAGCCATGCCGCCAGATTGCGAAGCGCAAACAGCCGGTTCAGGTCGATGCCGCGCCAGAGCATACACAAAAACGCCATGCCCAGGAGATAGACCGGGAACCGGTCCAGACCGACCGCCGTGTTTTCTGTTTTGCTGTTGCGTCCCCCCAGCAGGCGGATGCCCGCATACAGATACAGCGCCAGCTTGATGGAGACCAGCATGGCCCACAGCAGCAGCTGGAGCCATTCCAGCCGATTGAAGATGGACAGCGCACCGCCCTGGGCCGCAGCGTGGACCGGGATCTCCTGTTCCGGCATAGTGGCCCCGAAATACAGCTCCAGGATCAGGTGCATCCCCACCGAAAAGGCCAGACTGTACCCAACCAGCCGGATCACGGTATGAGGGCTCCGCTTTTCCTGATCGGGCCAGAGCGCCGGCAGCAGAAATTCCGGGTACAGCAGGCATTGACCGCGCAGCGCCTGCAGCCATTGCCTGTCATGCGCAGGGACCGGCTGCAGATTGGCCACCTGCAGGTCGCCGGCAATGGAAAGGATCAGCAGCCCGCCGGCGATCAGCAGCGCGGCCAGGACCACGTTGGCGGTCTGGGCAATGGCCGACACGCGCCGCAGGTAGAGCACCGGGAGGAGCAGCAGCAGGCAAACTTCCAGCAGGTTCTGGCTGTCCGGGGCGACACGCTCCAGAAGCCTCCAGAAGCGAAGCACTTCCAGCGCAGAGCTGGCCCCCAGCAGGCAGCCCAGGGCAAAGCGGAGCCAACGGCGGCGTTCGACGCCGCGCCAGGCCCAGGCAAACAGCAGCGCCGCCGAGATCAGCAACCCGGCAGACAGCGGGTACGCCAGCAGTCCGACCCGGGCCCAGTAAGCGGTCTGGCTGCTGAGCAGCGTGTTGAGCAGCAGCCCCAGCAGCAGCGCCCCGAACAGATTGGGATTTTCACGTTTCATAGCCGCTCCTTACCCGTCGCCCTGCGCCAGCCGCGACCAGATGCTGCGCACAAACCCGTCGCGCCAGCTGGCGCGGCTGGGAGGCATCAGCGGGTAGAGATAGTCGTACCCGAAGGGGTCGCTTCCGCAGGCCATCGCCAGGATCAGCAGTGCACAGCAGGCGATCCCCGGCACACCGAACAGCCCGGCCAGCAAGATTGCGGCAAAGCGGAACAGGATCGACTGTTCGTACAGCGAAGGGACTGCCAGGGTGGCGATGGTGGCAGCCGCCGCCATGGTCAGCACCGGTACACTGACGATTCCGGCGGAAACGGCAGTCTCCCCGATGATCAGCGCCCCCACGATGCTCACGGTATGGCTGATCGATTTGGGGGCGCGCAGCCCGGCTTCCCGGACGATCTCGAGCAGCAGGGTGACGGTCAGCATCTCAAGCATCGGCGGCAGCGGCGTCCGGCTTTCCGCTTCAGCCAGGCTGGCCAGCAGCTTGATCGGGATGATCTCGGGGGTGAAGGTCATGGCCATCACATAAAATCCCGGTCCGAAAACAGCCACTGTGAACGCCAGGTATTTCAGCAGCCGGATCAACCCGGCAAACACAGCGCCGGAGGAATAGTCGTCCAGACATTCAAAGTGTTCCGCGAAAAAACTGGGGATCACCATGGCGCAGGGGCTCCCTGCCACCAGGATCACCACCTTCCCCTCGCACAGCCGGGCGCAGGCGGTCGCCGGCCGCACCGTGTAGGCGGCCGCCGGAAAAAGATTGAGCTTGTCCTGTTTCAGAAAGGAGGCAAAGTAGGAACTGTCCAGCAAAACCGGCAGGTGCGCCGCGTCGAGTTTGCGGCGCAGCATGTCCACCGTATCCGCGGGGGCGCGGGCCCGGTCATAGCAGAGGCAATACTCGGTGCGGGCATGGTTGTGGGCGTCGTGGCGCTCCACCACCAGGGTGCCGGTGCGGAACTGACGGCGCAGCAGCGAGATGTTGGTGCGCAGCTGCTCGGTGAACGCTTCCTGCGGGCCGTACATATTCCCTTCCCCGTCCGGTTCGGACACCGAGCGCTGGGGCATCTCCTGGGAGGAAACGGTCACGGCGACCGGACATCCTTCGATGAGCAAAAGGGTCAGTCCGTTGGCCAGGCGCTCGATCATCTCCTCCCGGGTCGTGATGGGGGCGCTCTCGGTGGGAATGAGGCTTTCCCGCAGCAGATGGCGGGCCAGCGCCGGCCCATCGGCGAAGGCTTCCCGCTGCTGGCTGAGGATGGACAGCATCATCACGGTGAGTTTTTCCGGCGAAGACAGGCCGGTGAACAGGACGATCCGGCAGTCGATCCCGCCGATGTTCAGCGGCTTGCTGTAAAAATCCGTGGAGGTGCCAAAGGTGTCCTGTAAAAAGCGGACGTTCTCGGCCAGTGAAAGACTGATCGGTCCCGAGGCGGTCATGGTCACCACTCCTTTCCGGCTACATCATGCCCCGGGGGCGGCAGTTTTATCAGCCGGAAAAGAAAAAGCCGCCCCAAACGGGGCGGCGCAGAAGGATCAAAGGCAAGGCTCAGAGGGTGGAATCGCCGCGCTTCGAACGGGAATCCAGCATCTCCTTCAATTCTTCCATAAAAGTATTCACATCGCTGAACTGGCGATATACCGAGGCAAAACGCACATAGGCAACGTCGTCAATCTGTTTGAGCTGCTCCATGGCCAGGTCGCCGATGTGGATCGAAGAAACCTCCCTGTCATAGGAGTTGAGCAGGGTCTGCTCGATGCGGTTCACGGCGTCATCCAGCTGCTGGTAGCTGACCGGACGCTTTTCGCAGGCGCGCAGCATCCCGTTGAGCAGCTTCTGGCGGTCGAACACCTCCCGGGAATGGTCCTTCTTGACGACCATCAGCGGAACCGTCTCCACGATCTCATAGGTGGTGAACCGCTTTTTGCAGCTCAGGCATTCACGGCGGCGGCGGATCTTCTCGCCATCCTCAGTGGGGCGGGAGTCGATGACTCTGGAGTCAATCGCGCCGCAATACGGGCATTTCATGGCAGAACCTCCTTGTCAGATTGCCGGGCGGCGCATCACTTCCGGGCCTTGCGGGCCGGAAGTGCTTTTTCCTTGTGCTGCTGCAGATCCAGCCAGAGCTGGCTGGCGATGCAGACCGTGCTGTAAACGCCGCTGATCATACCGAACAGAAGCGGCAGCGCAAAGGTGAAGATGCTGTCCAGCTTGAAGACGATGGACACAATGCAGACGATGCCCAGGGCCACGCAGGTGGTGATGGAGGTCATCAGCGAGCGGCCGAAGCTCTGGTTGATGGAAAGGTTCACAAGCTCGGCACGGCTCATCTTGCGCTTGCCGTACAGTGCGCTGTTCTCCCGGATACGGTCGTAGATCACGACAGTGTCGTTGATGGAGTAGCCGAGGATGGTCAGCATGGCGGCGATGAAGTTGCCGTTGAGGGGGATGCGCAGCAGCACAAACACGCCGTACACGATCAGCATGTCGTGCAAAAGCGCGACGATCGCGGTGGCGCCGCCTTCCAGGCCGCCGACCTTGCGGAATCGATACGCCACATAAATCAGGATCAGCAGGCAGGCGGTGGCAACGGCCACAACGCTCTTGAGCAGGAACTCACGGCCGATGGTGGGGTTCACGTTGTTGATCTCGTTTTCGGTGAAGGCGTTGTCCGGGTACTGCTCGTTCAGAGTAGACAGCAGCGAGGCAAGCTCGTCGGTAGTCATGTTCTCACTGCCGGGCATCGTGACAGTCAGGGTCTGGTTGCCGGTGATGTCGGTGCCGGTCTGCAGCGTCAGGTCGGACTGGCCCACCGCCGTGCCGATGGTGTCCTCCAGTTCATTCAGGTCAACTGTGCCCTGGTAGCCAAGGGTTAGCATGGTGCCGCCCCGGAACTCCACGTCCATCTTGACGCCGAACAGGAAGGAGAACGCCACGATCACGGCGATCAGCACACCGGAAATCGCATAATACTTTTTGCGGTTGCCCACAAAGTTGATCTTCGGGATCTTGTACGGCGGTGTTTCGCCGGTCTTGGCGCCGCCATACAGCCAGGGGCTGCGCAGCGCCTTGAAACGGGAAGCACCCCGGATCATGACCCGGGTGGCGAACACGCCGAAGATGAAGTTGAGCAGAACGCTGGTGAGCAAGGTGAATCCGAAGGAATACACTGTGCCCGCGGTGGAAGCGCCGAACCAGCGGAACACCGGGCTGAACACCGTCGCCCAGAAGCCGTCGGTGGGACCGAAGGCGCCCATAAGGATGGCCGCCACAATGACGATGGTGACATTGCCGTCGATGATCGGCGTCAGCCCCATCTTCAAGCCGTTGGCGATGGCGCCGTCCAGCGTCTTTTTCTTGCCAAGTTCTTCCCGGATGCGTTCGGAGGTGATCACGTTGGCGTCAACGCCCATGCCGATACCCAGGATGATGCCGGCGATGCCGGGCAGGGTCAGGGTGGAGCCGGAGAACACCGGGAAATACCCCGACACGACCGCCAGGGTGGCCGCCACCTGCCCGAACAGGGACAAAACGGCGATGGTGCCGGGCAGGCGGTAGCGGATCACCATGATCAGCGCCACCGCGATAAAGGCGATGATACCCGCCAGCACCATCACTTCCAGGCTGCGGGTGCCCAGGGTGGGGCTGATGGTGGAGTAGCTCTCCGCCGACAGGGCGAAGGGCAGCGCGCCCGAGTTGATCTGGTTGGCCAGCGTGGTGACTTCCTCCTGGGTGAAGTCGCCGGTGATGATGGCGTTGCCGTCGGTGATGGCCGACTGGACCGTGGCGGTGCTGATGTTCTCGTCATCCAGCCAGATGCTGATGACCCCATTGTCCGGGGCCAGTTCGGTGGTGGCGGCAGAGAACTTTTCGGTGCCGGCGCTGGTGAAGGACAGCTGCACCACATAGCCCTGGGTCTGGTCATACCCGGCCGTGGCGGACTGCACATCGTCGCCGGTCAGGATCTCCTCCCCATCGGCGGTGCTGCCTTTGCGGAAGACCATCTCGGCCGTGGTGCCGATCTCGTCGATGGCCTGCTGCGGGTCAAAGTCCGTCTCATCGCTCTTCCAGGGGAAGCGGACGATGATGCGGTCCTTGTTGTAGTCCACATAGTCCTCGTAATCGGTGATGCCAAGGCCCACCAGACGATCTTCGATGACGGTGCGGGCGGCCGCCATCTGCTCGTCGGTAGCGTCCATGTCGTCGGCCGGCATGAAGGTCACGTCCACGCCGCCGCGGATGTCAATGCCGAAGCGGATGTCGCCGGCGCCTTTGATGTAGGTCGTTTTGGTGTCGCCATACTGATAGCTGAAGCCAAGCAATGCTGACAAGGAGAACAGTATGATCAGAAGCGCCACGACAACAAAATGCCATGACTTCCCTCTCTTGTTCATAGGAACCTCCCAAATACTGCCCTGCGGGCAGAACTTTCACTCAAAAATGATCCGCTCAGGCTGCCTCGGCCAAAAGCTTTTCCACCACAGCCAGCCGGACGCAGACCGTCAGCAGCATCGAGGCGGTCTCCACTTCGGACAGGCTCGGATAGGTCGGGGCGATGCGCAGGTGCGAATCCTCGGGGTCGCGGCCGTAGGGGTAGGCCGCCCCGGCGCCGGTCAGGATCAAACCGGCCTCCTTGCACAGCTGGGCAACGCGCCGGGCGCAGCCGGGCATTACATACAGGCTGATGAAGTAGCCGCCCTTGGGGTTCGTCCAGTGGGCGATCTGCCCGCAGGGGGTCAGCTCCTGGGCAAAGGTGGTCTTGACGGCGTCAAAGCAGGGCACCAGGCGGCGGCGATGCTTGAGCATGTGGGACAGAACGCCGGCCTTGTCGCGCAGGAACCGCACATGGCGCAGCTGGTTCATCTTGTCATAGCTGATGATCATGACCGCGAAGCGCTTGCAGATATACTTCATCGAGTTTTCGCTGCAGGCCAGGGCCGAGACGCCGGCCCCGGGGAAGGTGATCTTGCTGGTGGAGGTGAACATGAAGACGCGGTCCTCATGGCCATATTTGCGGGCTTCCTCCAGCAGCACCGGCGTTTCGATGATTTCGTCGGTCAAATGGTGGACGATGTAGGCTTCGTCCCAGAAGATCTTGAAGTCGGGGGCCGCGGTCTTCATGGCGGCAAAGCGGCGCACGGTTTCGTCGCTGTAAGTATAGCCGTCGGGGTTGGAATACTGCGGCACGCACCAGACGCCCTTGATGGTGGGGTCCTCCGCCACGAGCTTCTCGATCATGTCCATATCCGGGCCTTCCGGGCTCATAGGAATGTTGATCATGTCAATGCCGAATTCCTCGGTGATGGCAAAATGCCGGTCGTACCCGGGCACCGGGCACAGGAATTTCGGATGATCCACCTTGCTCCAGGGGCAGGGCGAGTCCTGGAACCCGAAGGTATACCCGATGGCCACCAGATTGTACATCAGCTGCAGGCTGGAATTGCCGCCCACAAAGACGTTTTCCGGCTTGACACCCATGATGTCGCCAAACAGTTCCCGCGCCTCATACAGCCCTTCCAGGTCGCCGTAGTTGCGGGCGTCCGTACCGTTGGCGGTGGTGTAGTCCTCCATCTTCAGCAGGTCCATCGCCAGGTCCATCTGGTGCGGGCCCGGTTTTCCGCGGGCCATATTGAGCTTGAGGCCCATGGCCTTGTAGTCGTTATAGCGCTTTTCCAGTCTTTCCTTTTCCGCTGACAATTCTTCTTTGCTCATCTTGCGGTAATCGGACATATCGTGTTTCCCCCTCAGTCGTATTTATCTCTACCGGGGCATCTCTGTGACCAGCCAGGTCTAAAGATCTCCAGACATACCAATAAGTATAAACGAAATGTGCGAAATATACAAGTCTCTTTGACATTTTTCAGCATCATTTCTGCCCGGAGCCCTCTTCCGGGGCCAAAACAGGGGCTATGCGGGGCCGGCCGGGCCTTTACGGCAGGATTCTGGCAGAAAGAAAACCGGCGCCCCGGCAAAGCGCCCGGGCGCCGGCATATTCCTGATGGAAGCGGCAGACAACACCCCCTGCAAAGCGAACCGGCCGCGCATCGCGCCCAAGGGAGCCCGCTTATTCGTCGATGCGCTCAATGCGGAAGATGACCGGCCGGGTCCCGTCGGAGCAGCAGGCGATCATGGTATTTTCCTCCTGGTCGGATTGAAAAATGCGGTCCGGATGCTACCATCCCGTACCCAGCATACATCCCGGGCGGCGGGGCGTCTGCTTCAAATGATGCACAAAAGCGCCTTGCCGGCCCGATTCACTGCACCAGGGCGGACAGAAGGTATAAAACGGCGATGTGCGCCGGATAGAACAGGTAAAAGAAATTGCGCATTCCCCTGCCCCGCTCACCGTTATACAAAAGCATCGGGATCGCCGCCAGCCCCATCAGGCTCTGGACCTTGTCCCCGGAAAGGTACACCACGCCGGACAAAAGCAGCAGGGCTGCAATCTGCGCGGCCCGGTGGGCCCGGAACATGTAGAAAAGAACGCCCAGCGCCACCATAAAAACGCCGCCTTCCACCGTCAGAATGTTGGGGACCAGCAGCGCGGCGGCGGCAAGCAGCCGAATCAGCGCCGGGGAGACATCCTCCCGAAAGGAGAGCAGGGCCACAAGATAGATGGGCAGCGCACAGAGGACCGGCACCAATCCCCCGCCGACCGCCTGCAGAATCATTCGCGGGCTGCGGGTGCGGATGCCTTCCCGCAGCCAATCCCAAAACAGCATATAGAGCCCTGCCACAAAAAAGGTGCTGAAGGCGTTGTTCATCAGCACCACCTGCTCGTTGGGGACCAGGCGCTGCAGAATAAAGGTCAGGAGAGTCATTCCCCAGCTGGCCAAAAGCAGGCGGCCGAGATAGCGCCGGCGGCTGTGGGTATAGTGGAAGCTCTCGGCCGCGGCGAACAAAAAGATCGGAAAGACGAGCCGCCCTGCCATGGTCAGCCACAGCGGCGCGCCGGCAAAGACGAACATCTGATGGATGTGGTCCATCACCATCAGCACGACCGCCAGCAGTTTCAGGGCGGTCGCGCTCAGGCACTGCCAGCCGGGGCGCACCCGGGCAGCGGTTCGGATTGCTTGGGGTTCCATCAGTTCTCCCCCCTTCCGGTGCTGTCTTCTGCCTTCCCCGCCCGGGGTTCGACGTTCTGCAGGAGCTCTTCGGCCGAGATGCCGTAGAGCTTGGCCAGGGACAGCAGGTTGGAGGTGCTGGGGTCCACCACACCGTTTTCCCATTTGGATACAGCCTGCCGGCTGACCCCCAGCGTTTCGGCAACGAATTCCTGGGTCATTTTGCAGCGCAGCCGCTGCGCTTTGAGCTCCTCCCCCAGTGTGCGCTTGATGACCTTCTTTTCCTCCCGGACTTCCTTGGAATGAATGTACTTCCTCAATGCCTTGATGACCAGCACGAGGAGATAGATCCCGACGCCGATCACCGCTGCCATGAACAGCAGGTACAGGACGGCCGCCAATCGTATGAACGCCATGTGTCTGACTCCTTTCAAATTGGATGTCTCCATTGTAGCGGCAAAGAGGTGTTGCGTCCAGCATCTATCGCGCACTTATCGGTTGCCATGCGGTTTCCCTGCGTGTTTTTGCCGTCCGGGCACTGTTTTGCTGCGTGGCCGCCGCCCCTTGTGCGCACAGCCGATGAAGGGCGGCAGACGCACCCCGGTCAGACATAAACACGGTTGAAATCCCGCATGCCTCCTGCCGGCGTTCGCCCGACAAGTTTGGCGGACACCATGATTATAAATTCCGGTAGCATCAACCGGTCAAGCCCGCCTTTTTGAATTTTTTGTAAAACGAACGTGAGTTTTATGCGCTTTTGTATTGTTGGGGTGCAGGTCTGCCGGGGGAAGGCAGCATCACTTCAGCAAGGTAAGCCGGGCAGAGGCACCGGATGTCCCGCATGGTCGAAGAGCAGGCTGCAAAGAGACGATTGACAGCAAAGCACCTCGCCGAACAGTCATCCGACGGGGTGCTTTGGGTTTGCCTGGCAGGCTGCTTATTTCAGTTTTGCGCCATCATAGAAGGCCTGGCCGACATTCTCACCCAGGACCCGGTAGGTGTTGGCCACCGGATCAAAGGAGATCGGGCGCAGCTTGGCAGCGTCCGGTTTGCCGTCTGCGTCAAGGATGCTTTCGTCGGCGGTGACGTTGACGATCTCACCGATGATATTGCCATCCTCGTTGTGCTTGAGATAACGGCATTCCAGGGTCAGCGGCAGCTCGTCGAACAGCGGGGCGTCCACCTTGCTGCTTTTGGTCACATGCCAGCCGGTCTTTGCGAGCTTGTCGGACGTATCGTTGCCCGAGACCATCCCCACATAGTCGCAGGCAGCCATCTGGTCGGCGGTGGCAAAGCTGACGGTGAAGGCTTCCCGTTCCTCAATGTTGTGGGTGGTCTTGTGCCCGGCGCTCAGGCAGAGCACCACCTGGTCGCTGTCGTACAACCCGCCCCAGGCCGCGTTCATTGCGTTGGGGGTGCCGTCGGGGTTATAGGTGCCTACAATCAACACCGGCAGCGGATACAGCCAGGGCTTTTTGCCAAAATCTTTGCGCATAACAGACAACTCCTTTTCTGTGTTATCATCCGGACGCTTTACGGCTGGGCGTCGAGATCGATCTTCATCCCGGCGTAGGCAGCTTCCTGCTCAGGGTTCGGATTGTAATAGCGGACATTCTTGTTGATCTTTTCGACCGCAGCCATCTCGTCGGCCGTCAGCTCAAAGTCGAAGATGTCGGCATTCGCCTTGATGTGGTCGGGGTTGGTGGAACCGGGGATGACGGTGGTGCCCCGCTGCACATGCCAGCGCAGGATGATCTGGGCGTTGGATTTGCCGTACTTTTTGGCCAGTTCGGTGAACACCGGCTCATTCAGCAGCGCCTTATCGCCGTGGCCGAGGGGATACCAGGCCACCATCCGGGTACCGTATTCCTTCAAGCGATCCCTCGTTTTGGTGTCGGTGTAATAGGGGTGGCTTTCCAGCTGGATGACATGGGGCTTGATCTCGGCGTGAGCCAGCAGGTCTTCGAGCTTTTCGTCGTGGAAGTTGGAGATGCCGATGGCCTTGACTTTGCCCGCCTTGCAGGCTGCTTCCAGCAGCTTGTATATGATCGAATTCGGGCGCACCCACACCCGTCCCCTGCTGCTGGGGGCGCCGCTGGGCCTGATGTGGTGCGCCGCCTTTGAATACCAGGAAGGTTCGCTCTACCGCAGCCATCTGATCGGCCCGGTGTTCAATACCGAGATTACCCGACATGCATTGGAGGAGCAGTTCAAGCAGTATGAGATCTCTGTCAGCTTCAAGATCCGCATTTTCAATGTACTGCCCACCCTGCCCATTCTGTCCACGGTTTTGATGCTGCAATATGGTCTGATGCTGCATTACTGTGTCACCGGCAAAAAGCTGCAGCGCAGCGATATCGAGATGCAGCAGGCTGATTTGGCAAACACCAGGCGCAGCCTGAAGCCGGAATATATCCCCCGTGACCGGCACAAGGTCTATGAAGGGGAACGCGCATTGCTGCGGATGGTGCGGGAGGGGGATCTCGACTACCGCAAAGTGCTGGAGAAGGCCACCCAACTCTCCCCCGGCGTGCGGGTGAGCAACGGCCAGCCGGTCATGCAGGCGCTGGTCACCGGCGTGACCTTTGCCGCACTGTGTACGCGGGCGGCCATTGAGGGCGGGTTATCC
This sequence comes from Candidatus Gemmiger stercoravium, assembly GCA_019119835.1. GTDB lineage: Bacteria > Bacillota > Clostridia > Oscillospirales > Ruminococcaceae > Gemmiger > Gemmiger stercoravium. The sequence goes on from DWWE01000007.1 coordinate 37,482, forward strand.
CCCGACGCGGCCTACACGGTGGGGGACGGTTACGTCCAGAGTATGATCCAGTGCGACAATGTGGCCGAGATGGGGAGCCTGATCAATACGATGTACGCCGATTTTATCGAAAGGGTCCACAAAAGCCGCCAGAACCCAGCGATTTCGCCGCTTGTCCGCCGATGCTGCGATTACATTGAACTGCACCTGGAAGAACCGTTGACCCTGGCGGTTCTGGCCAAAGAGATGGGATATACCGAGTACTATCTTTCCCGCCGGTTCAAACAGGAAATGAAGGTCAACATCAACGAATACGTTCGCTTTGCCCGCATCGAGCGGGCCAAAACGCTGCTGGAAGCCAGCGAACTTTCGGTGGCCGAGGTCGCAGCACGGCTGCAATTTTGTTCCGGCAGCCATTTTTCCCAGGTGTTCCAGCAGGTGGCTGGCTGCACGCCGCGCCAGTGGCGCGGCAAGAACAGCGCAAACACATGACAGTTTTGCAATTTTTGACTTCACTGCCAAGGTCGTACAGGGCGTGTAATCCCACAAAGTGGAGGTCTGCATCAAATCCTGTACATGGTGGCGCAGACGATGGAATGCTGCGCCATAGCAAACCAAAACACCCCCTGGCGCAGTGTTTGTCTGCGTCAGGGGGTGTTGATTGGCTACGTTTTTGTCCGCTCATTCACAGCGGCCGCACCCGCCAGGCTTACAGCAGGCTGCGGTACAGCGCGGCGATCTCCTCCACGCTGGTGTCGCGGGGGTTGCCGGGGCAGCAGGCATCGGCAAAGGCGGACTCGGACAGGAACTGCACGTCCTCCTCCTTCAAAATGCCCTTCAGGTCGGTGGGGATGCCCACGTCGGCGCTCAGCTGCTTGACAGCGGCGATGGCGGCGTCGGCGGCTTCCTCGTCGCTCATGGCGTCGATGCCCGCAACCCCCATGGCCTTGCCGATGGCACGGTAGCGGCCGCCCGCCACGCTCTTGTTATATTCCAGGCCGGTGGGCAGGATGATGGCGCAGGCCACGCCGTGGGGCGTGTCATACAGGGCGCTCAGACCGTGGGCCATGCTGTGGACGATGCCCAGGCCCACGTTGGAGAAGCCCATGCCCGCGATGTACTGGCCCAGCGCCATGCCCTCGCGGCCCTCGGGGGTGTTCTGGACGGCGCCGCGCAGATTCTCGGAGATCAGGCGGATGGCCTCCAGGTGGAACATGTCGGAAATGACGCAGGCGCCCTTGGTGATATATCCCTCAATGGCGTGGGTCAGCGCGTCCATGCCGGTGGCGGCGGTCAGCCCTTTGGGCATCGAAGCCATCATATCGGGGTCCACCACGGCAATCTCGGGGATGTCGTTGGTGTCCACGCAGACGAACTTGCGCTTTTTCTCCACGTCGGTGATGACGTAGTTGATGGTGACCTCGGCGGCGGTGCCGGCGGTGGTGGGCACCGCGATGGTGAACACCGCGTGCTTTTTGGTGGGGGCGACGCCTTCCAGGCTGCGCACATCGGCAAACTCCGGGTTGTTGGCGATGATGCCGATGGCTTTGGCGGTATCCATGGCGGAGCCGCCGCCGATGGCGATGATGCAATCGGCGCCGGAGTTGTTGAAGGCAGCCACGCCGGTCTGCACGTTCTCAATGGTGGGGTTGGCCTTGATGTTGGAGTAGACCTCGTAGGGGAACGCGGCGGCATCCAGCAGAGCGGTGACTTTGCCGGTGACGCCGAACTTGATCAGGTCAGGGTCCGAGCAGACGAACGCCTTCTTGTACCCGCGGGCGTTCAGCTCAGGCAGGATGTTTTCGATGGCGCCGTGGCCATGGTAGGAGATGGTGTTGAGGACGATGCGGCTTACCATAATGATACGCTCCTTTAATAAAGTGTAGGGTATGGAACGGACGAGACTGCACCCGCGCAGACAGGGAAACAGCTGTTATTGTCAGCTTACCATGCCGCGGGCGAAAAGGCAACCATTCCCATGATAAATTTGCGTAAGGCGGTCCGGACCCGGCTCAGTCGAGAAATCCTTCATTCAGCTGCACGCCGAAATCCCGGGCGATGGCACGCAGGTCATCGTCCTCGATGGTCTGGCGGATCAGGCCGCCGCCCATGGACAGCACCTTGACATAAATTTCGGCGCTTTTCTCAATGGTGTGGGCCAGGCCGAAGGTGGTGTCGAAGTCGGGGCCGGAGGCGAACAGCCCGTGCTGGGCCCAGACGGCCGCCTGATAGGTTTTCATCTTTTCGCTGGTGGCCATGGCGATGTCTGCGCCGCCGGGCACCATCCAGGGGCAGACGCCCACGCCCTCGGGGAAGACGACCGGGCACTCGGTGGCGGACTTCCATAACGCGCGGGTGAAATCCCGGTCGGTCAGCGGCAGGATGTAGGTCAGCGCGATGACGTTGGTGGCGTGGCAGTGGTAGATGACCCGGTTGGCGCCGTTCGTGGCCGCCTTGCGGACGCTGTGATTCATGAAGTGGCTGGGGAACTCGGATGTGGGGCGTGCGCCATCGGCCAGGCCCCAGACGATGCGCCAGCTGTCGCCGGCGGCGTTGATCTCGACAATGCCGATGGAGTGGATGGGGTCGGGCTGAACATTGCGGAAGAATTTGCCGGAACCGGTGGTGATGAAGTACTCGCCGGCCAGGTTGTCGGCCTGGACCCCCATCTTGACCCACTCCCGCGGGGTCTCGTCAAACCAGGGGCGGCAGGCTGCCACATCCTCCCCGGTCATGCGGTAGGTCAAGTTGCCGCCGTTGCGCTCGTGCCAGCCCTGCAGCCAGCCGTCGTTGCACATGCGGATAAAGCCTTTGACGCAAGGGATATCGTAGAGTTCCATGGGATGTCCTTCCTTTCGTGACGTTTCAATCGTTTTTGCTGCGGATGGGAAACGGTCTTTATCTTGTGATCACGTCCACCGGCACGTTGAAGATTTTCGCCACTTTCAAAATGGTGTCGATGTGGCGGCCGGAGGCGGCGGCCATGTGGTGGGTGGGGCCGGCTTCGCTCCAGCGGTTGACAAACTCCCGGGCGCCGCAGGCAAAGCGGGTGCGCATGTTGGTGTCGCCGAAGGTGAAGATGGGGCCGGCCTCGTTGATGCCCTCCGCCGCCACAAACTTGAAGCGGCCGTCCCTGTCCTGGGTGATGGCCAGGTAGGTCACGGGGCCGAGATGCGGGTAGAACTGGGTCAGGTAACCGCCGCCAGTCTTGCCGTGGAACACCGGCACGATCTTCATGGTAGGCTTTTGGGCGGAAATATCGGCATCGCCGGAGCCGGAATGGCCGATGATGCAGATGTCCTTGTCAAAGTCGATGGAATACATCTCGGACAGCTGGCCGGTGCCCGCGATGGTCTTGAGGATGGACATGGCCATGGCGACCTTAATGTCGCCCTCCACGGCGCAGGCCACCCCCTGCTTGATGAGCATGGAGAAGGCAGGGATCAGCATGGAATCCAGCACACCGGCCTGGCCCTTGGCAAAGCCATCATAGTGGGAGGCGATGAGGGCGATCTTTTCCTGCTTGACCCAGGCTTCAAAGGCGACCACATACTTTGCCATCTCCCAGACTTTCTCCACCGTGCCGCCGCCCTCGACGTCGAAGGTGTCCAGGATGTCCTGGGCCTTGGCACGGATGGCTTCCTTATCGGTGATGTTGTCGGCAATGGCCCACATCTTCTCCCAGTCAAACTGCTTGGTATACAGCCACATGCGGTGGTAGAGGTTGGTCTCGTCGATGTAGAGGTCCATCATGCCGGGGTAGGGGCGGCCGATCTGGGCGAGGTTCAGGTCCCGGAAGCGGCGGCGCACCTGGGCGGCCCTGCACCAGCTTTCGATCTCGGTCTGCACGGCGGGGTCGCCGCCCTCCACCACGCCGGTGATAACGGCATGGCGCTTGCCGGCGCGCTCCAGGTCAGCCACCATCTCGCCCACAGCGCCGCAGGCATACAGCTCACCCAGCCAGGTGGGGGTGTCGGTGTTGGCATAATCGGGGGCGCGGCGCTTCTGGACGTTCACCAGCACCACCGGCACGTCCAGATCCCGCACGGCGGGCAGCATGTTGTAGCTGGTGGCGTAGGTCAAAAGCTGCAAAACCACCAGGTCCACATCGGCGGCGCGGAACTTGTCCCCCGCCGTCTGGGCCAGCTCCTTGGTGGTGACGATGCCGCCGTCCACGATCTCGACGGTGTCAGGAATGATCTTTTTGAAATCGGCATATTGGGCCTGGAACTCCGGCACCAGGCTGGGGAACTGGGGCAGATAGGCGCCCAGCGCGATGGCGAACACGCCCACGCGGGCTTTGGTCTCTACAAGTGGTTGGGTCATTGGGGAAGCACCTCCTGGATCGCAAAACTCTGTTTGATCGCATCGCGGGCGGCCTGCAGATCGGTGTATTCGCCCGCCGCGATAAACTGGACCATCAGGTTGCCGAGGGCGGTGCCCTCGGTGGGGCCGGCGTAGACCGGCAGACCGGTGACGTTGGCGGCCATCTGGTTCAGGTATCCGTCCTGGCTGCCGCCGCCCACAATGTTGACGCTTTCGTAGGTTTTGCCGGTCAGGCTTTGCAGGGCGGCAATGGCGCGGCGGTAATCGTCCGCCAGCGAATTGTAAATGGCCTGCATCACCGCGCCGGTGGTGGCAGGAGCTGGGTACCCGGCCTCGGCGCAGGCGGCAGTGATCTCGCCGATCATGCTCTTTGGCGCAAGGAAGCGGTCATCGTCCGCGTTCACCAGGCCGGGGTAGCCGCCGGCTTCCTTCGCCGCAGCGATCAGCTCCGGGAAGGCGGGGCGGGTGCCATTGGGGGCGTGCTCGCCCAGCTCCCGCCGCACGGACTGGATCATCCACAAGCCCATGATGTTTTTTAAGTAGCGGTAGGTGCCGCCGTAGCCGCCCTCGTTGGTAAAGTTGGCGGCGGCGCTGGCGGCGCTGGTGATGGGGACGGTGTTCTCCACCCCCAGCAGGCTCCAGGTGCCGCTGGACAGGTAGACGGCCCGGTCATCCCTGGCGGGCACGGCCAGCCAGGCGGAGCCGGTGTCGTGGGTGGCGGGCAGCACTACGGTGCAGTCGAAGCCGACTTCGGCCTGCACTTCCGGCGTCAGACGGCCAAGAACCGTGCCGGGCTGGCAGATGGGCTGGAAAATGCCCCGCGGCAGGCCCAGCCTGGCGATGAGTTCATCGTCCCAGTCCCGGCTTGCGGCCCCCACCAGGGCGGTGGTGGAAGCGTTGGTATACTCGTTGGCGGCCACACCGGTCAGCTTGTAGTTCAGGTAGTCCGGCACCATCAAAAAGGTCTTGGCCGCGTCCAGCTGGTCCGGGTGCTCCTTTTGCAGGGCGGCAAGCTGGTAGGCAGTGTTGAAGGGCTGGTACTGGATGCCGGTGCGGGCGTAGTGCTCGGCAAATGGCAGCACCGGCTCCAGCGCCTGGCGCACGCCCTCGGTGCGGCTGTCCCGGTAGGCCACCGTATCGCCCAGGATCTTCCCTGCCGCGTCCAGCAGCACAAAGTCCACGGCCCAGGTGTCAATGCCCACCGTTTCGGGCGTATACCCGGCGTCCTTGCAGGCTTTCAGCCCGGCCAGGACGTTCTGCCACAGGCGGTCCATCTCCCAGCAGAGATGGCCGTTTTTCTCCGCCAGGCGGTTTTCAAAGCGGTAGACCTCTTTCAGGTGCATGCGGCCATCCTCCACCCAGCCCAGGATGTGCCGGCCGGAAGATGCGCCGATATCAATGGCAAGATGATAGGTCAATGCGCTACGCCTCTCCTTTCCGTTTGGGTTCTGCCTTTATTATAACGAAGGCCGGCATATAAAATAAGCGCGTGATTTACAATAAAATCACGCGCTTATTTAAGCGTTATCCTATTATTTGTCAGAATTGCACAAATGGTCCCGATACTCTTTTGGCGTTATGCCAAATTGTTTTTTATAAATGTTGTAAAAGTAGCTGGTGGTATCGTACCCCACCGTCTCGGCAACGGCCTGCACCGGCAGTTTGGTGGTGCGCAGCAGCTGCTGCGCACGGTCCAGCCGCTTTTGCTGCAGCAGTTCCTTGAAGGTGCTGCCGGTGGCCCGGCGGATCAGCGCACTCAGGTAGGGCAGCGAAACATGGTACGTTTGCGCCACGCGGGTCAGGCTGGCCGAGCGGCAGTCGTCCTCGATCTCCCGCAGGGCAGCCAGCACCAGCGGGCTGCCCTGGCCCGGTTCGCCCTGCACCTCGATGCAGTCGGGGTGGTTGAGCAGGTCCAGAAGCAGCAGAGCCATGCGCATCTGGTTGGCACGACGGGCGCCCGGCTCGTTGTTCAAAAGGCTCCAGACCATGCTTTCCACCAGGTTCTGCACCGGCAGCAGCCCCGCAGTGCGGCAGAGCAGGTGGGTGATCTCGGCGCCGCCGGTCTTCAGCGTGCCCAGCAGAAACCGCCCCAGCAGATTGGAGGTGCCCACGATCTGGAAGGCAAAGTCAAAGAACTGGGGCAGCACAATAAAGTTGACCGCCACATCCCCGACCTCGGCCCGCTGGATGGCATGGCTGGCCCGCTGGTTCAAAAACAGCAGTTCCCCGGCCTGCAGACGCACCGGCGTGCCGCCGCCAATGATATGCGTAGTGTGCCCTGCACACACATACATGATCTCCACATAATCGTGGCTGTGGCGGGGGAACGCCACAAACCGGGTATGGGGCCGTATGGTGATGAGCTGCCCCTGCCGCAGCAGCTTGGCGGCCTCGATCTCAAAGCCATGGCCGGTGGCGTACAGCGTGCGGTCCAGCGGTTCACCGTCCCGCAGTTTCTGCTCCTCCGGCGTGATGCGGGAAAGCTGTTCCAAGATCTCTGCGTTCAAAGCCCTGCCCCCTTTCGTTTGTATCTTACCAAAATGGGGGACCGGCTGTCCAGTGTCAGGGCATTCAGGCGCGGTACAGCGCCACTGAGCCCGTCAGACCGCTGCCGCCGGTGGGTTTGGGGGCCAGCATTTTGCGGTAGCCGTCCAGCAGCGGGTAGCATTGGCGCTCGAGGGTGGTGGCGACCTCGATGGCAAGGATGTTCTCCCCCGCCCGGCCCGCGAGGTCGCAGGCGAAGGGCGGGGCGATCTGGATGCCGGCGCTCTGCCCGTTCAGGAACACCTCCACGCCCTCGGCGGCATCGGTGATCGTCAGGCGCAGCGCGGCGGGCGCGTCCAGTGTGAAGGCCGTCTCATACCGTACAAAGCCGGAAAATTCGGGCTGCTCTTCGGCCAGGGCATCGGGCAGCGTGACCGGCACAGCGGGGCCGAAGGCCGGGTAGGCGGCCCCCTCGCAGGTGGCGCGGGTCCAGCCGGTCAGGGGGATGCTTTCCCCGGCCTGCGGGGCGGTGTAAAGCGCCGCGCCGGCCGGCGGCTCGCCCAGGACCAGGACACGCGGCTGCAGCGGCAGGATGTGAACCTTCACCTGCAGGCCCGCGTCCGTGTCGGCGGCGTCGGCAGGCTCGCAGCGGTTGGCCCAGGGGTCGTACCAACAGCAGGGACCGGAAAGCCCTGGCAGCGTCAGCGTGCCAACGCAGGGGGCGGTGCCCTCGTTGACGGCCAGCACCATCGTGGTATCGCCTTGCACGGTCAACAGACGCAGCCGGTCGTTTTGGGGTTCTAGCACCGGGGCCGCTACCCCGGCGGCGCGGATGGCCGCAGCCAGGTCGGCCGGGGCCACCACCGGGCAAGCGGCAAGCGCAGCCGGCAGCGGACCACCCTCGCACAGGGCTGCCGGCCGGCTGCCGGCAAAAACTACCGGCAGCCCCTTTTGGGACAGTTCCGCCAGGGCGTTGGCCGCAGCAGCAGGCATACGAGCCGCCCCCGGCACCACAAAGGCGCGGTAAGGCTGGCCGTTGACGATGAGCGGGTTGCCGAGCTCGGTCTTGTACCGGGCCGGTTCGCCGAACACATCGGCGGGCAGCGTGCGGCAGGCGATCTGGTCGTCGTACAGCGGGCGCACGACCTGTTCAAAGGGCATCGCGCCGGGGTCGCACCACTCGGCCTCGCCGTGGTAGAGCACCGCCACCGGCGCCTCGTGCGCACCCGCACTGGTCAGCGTGGCGACGCGGTTCATATAGGCCATGAGGCAGCCGAAGTGCCGGTACTGCGGGTTGTGGCCGTGGGCGTAGAAATGCGGCGGGCAGTCGGGGTCGGGGAACGCCTTGCCCGAGAACGCGTGCGGCACGAACCAGTTGACGCCGCGCACGAGGAAATGGTCGGCCAGATACTTTTCCAGCCGGACGCCCTCGGCCCAGCCGTAGTTGCCGAAGATCTCGCACATCGCGTTGCCGCCCTTGCCCGGCTCGATGGCCGCGGCGCTCTCGGCCAGCGTGGCGAGGCCGTAGTGGTAGAAGGTGCCGTTGCGGGGCTGGTGCATGTTGTTGACGCGGGGTTCATCCTCGCCCTGGGGCAGCACCTGGCCGCCGATGTCGTCGATGCCCGCCATGTCCTGGCCCTGCAGGCCGCGGAAATAGTGGCCGAGGCTTGCGCCGGTGCGGCAGTGCTGGCCGTCGTCCTCGATCAGGTGGCCGATGTAGCGCACGCCGTGGTCGTGGCACCAGGCGGCGAGCTGTTCGCTGAAATTGGCCCGCACAAGCCGGGTCAGGCAGTCCATGTAAACGGTGTGGATGCGGGCGGTGCCGGCGCCGGCGTCCTGATGGAACAGGCGAGGCAGCGCGGCGGCGAATCCCGGGCCGTACATGGCGGCGACAGCGGCTTCGAGCGGGGCGCTCCAGGGCAGGTCCTGGCCACAGCCCAGCGTGTTGCCCTTCTGGTACAAAAGGCCGTTGCCGAGTTCCGGCTCGTCGGAGAAGAAGCCCGCGATGGTCTTGCCGAAATCGGCGGCATAGTGGGCCCAGTGGGGTTCGTACACCGCGTCGATGAGCAGCCGCACGCTGGCGGGGTCGGTCATGTTGATGTAGTCCCGGTGGCAGCCTGCGTTGCGGCTGACCGTGACCACCTGCAGCGTATACGCCCCGGCGGGCTTGTCCCAGTGCAACACGGTGCCCTGGACAAAGGGCAGAAGGTCGGTCACGGTGCCGTCCCCGGCCACGGCCTGCACGGTCAGCAGGCGGTCGGTGGCGGCATCAAAGCTGCGGGCGGGCGGCACCTTGGCCGCGAAAGCCTGCATCGGGTCGCGCGGGTCGAGCTTGGGCGGGTCCATGAGACCCTCGGCGCGCAGGTCGAGCGTCAGCGGCCCGGCGGCGGCGTCCAGCGGCTTCTCGTTGCCGAGGATGCTCTGGCGGCACAGCGCGTCGGGGGCGGTCTTGACCGCGCCGTTGGCGAAGCCGGTCGGGAAGTGGCTGTCGTCCAGAATCCAGACCTGCATCCCGCGGCGGCGGGCCTCGTCCAGAATCACATCCATATCGGCCCACCACTTGGGGCCGCAGAAGTCGGGGTGGGGGCGGCTCTCAACGCAGACAGCCTTGCAGCTGGCCCCGTCTATAGCCGCCATCAGTTCCCGCAGGGTGGCTTCGTCCTCGCCGTGCTGCCAGAAAAAGGGCAGGATGTGGTTGTCGCTTTCCCCGGCCAGCAGCCGGGCAATGGTTCTATTTTGGGGCATTGTCTCTCCCCCGCCTTTCTTACAAATGTGCAGAAAAACTTTTGCTTCTTCTGTCCTGTGGCGCACGCTGTGCGCTGCTACGGTCTCCATACTTTTGAGGCACGCATCGTCATTATAAATGTTCGTGCAGCCAGCGGGCGCTGACCTGTGCGCTCTTGACCGGGTCTTTGTCCACCCAGTTGCGGTGGCTTTCGAGCACGACGGCCTCAACGCCGTTTTCCTTGGCAATTTCGGCCCAGTGTTCGAGCGGCAGGTTGCCGGTGCCCAGTTCCATGCTGTCGGTTTTTAAGATTGGGGTCATCGCCGGTTTGCCGGCGGCAAGGCGAGTGCCGCGGTCGTTGATGTGCCAGAGCTTCATGCGATTTCCAAGGGTTTTCATCACGGCGGCCACATCGGCACCGCCCTCGGCAAACCAATAAGAGTCAAACTCAAAGTTGACGGCGTCGGGCTCGGTCTCAGCCAGCAGGATGTCATACCCGCGCTTTTCGCCCTCCACCCGCTGCAGTTCGCAGTTGTGGTTGTGGTAGAGCAGCCGCACCCCCTGCTCCACCAGCGCCGCGCCGGCTTTGTTCAGGCGTTTTGCCAGGTCGTGCCAGGCGGCTGCGTCGGCGTAGGCGAAGCGGTACATACCGGTGATGACCGCATAGCTTGTGCCGAAACTCTTGGCCTCGGCTGCGACGGCCGCGGCGTCCCGCTCGACACTGCCGAGATCGGTGTGCAGGCTGACGACCGAAAGACCCGATTCCCGCACGAGTTTGTGCCAGTCCAGTTTGCCGCCGTTGCCGGTGGGCATACCGGCGGCGCGGGTCAGCAGCCGCACCATGAGCCCGGTGGGGTGGATCATAAACCCGCAGAGCTCAATACCGGTGTACCCGGCATTCTTGAGGGCGGCCAGCGTCTGCCGGGCCTGGGTTTCATTGTTGAGGGCGTTGCCCAGCATGAACTGCTGTACGCCGGTTTGGATCATGGGGAAGCCTCCTTCTTATAAGGCAAACACGGTGCCGGGGGTCACGCCGTTTTCGTTGAAGCTGTCCACGGCGATGTAATAGGTCTGCCCGGCGACCAGGGTACTCAGGGTCGCTTCGCTTGCGCCGTAGACAAGATGGCTGAGGTAGAGCTTATCCGGCGCGGTGCCATAGCGGATGTTGACGCCCTGCGCGCCCATCTCAGAAAGCGGCTGCCAGCGCACTACCGCGTCCAGTTCACCGACGCGCTCGGCCGCAGCTTTGGCCGGGGCGGGTTTGGCCCTGCCGCCGTTGCCGAACACCCGCAGCCCGGCAATGCGCAGTGGCTGGCCGTAGGGCAATGCGACGCCCACCACCCGCACATAGCGGGCGGTGACACCGGTTTCGTACTCGTAATACCCGTTGGAGCATTCCCGCGCCACCGTTTCCAGCGCATGCCAGGCTTCGCCATCGGCGCTGATCTCAAGGGTATAGCGGGAAATCTGGGGTTCCAGCTCGATGTGGCGGGTGCGGCGGTCGTCGCCGTAGGCTTCGAGTGGGAACTCCACCGCCACATCCTGGTCGGCCAGGTTGACCTGCACGGCGCGCACGTCCATGACCCGCCCGAGGTCGACGGCCAGCCACTGGCCGGGGAAGGCATCGGCCGCGCTCCACCAGGTGCGGATGTTCTCATCGACGGCCAGCGCCGGGTCGCTGCCCGCCGCAGTGGACGAGGCAAACGCCGGTTTGGCGTAGGAGAGCAGCATCCATTCGGGCTGCCAGGCCGCCGGGTCGAACCGCCCGGCCGGGATGCGGTGGGGGTACGAGGCAAAGTTCTGGTTGCAGTAGAGCACGCCGTCGGCGTCGAACCCGGCCGGGAACAGCCCGACGCGGCGCTCGAAGTCGTGGTTGACCGAGATACGCATCGTGGTGGCGTGCCAGAAATTGCCGTGTCTGTCGGCAACCGTGCTGCCGTGGCCCGCACCGGTGATGAACCCGCCGGTCACGGCCGAGAACGGGTTGGCCGCCTGCCGCGTGAAGGGGCCCAGGGGGCTCCCGCCCACATAGACGCCGTCGGCGTAGGTGTTGTACTGGGTGCCGGGGCAGGCGTACTGCAGGTAATATTTGCCGCCGTGCTTGGTCATGTAGGCCCCCTCGAGGTAGGGCTGGCCCACGGCCAGGAAGATTTTGGTCAGCGCCTCCACCGGGTAGCCGCCCAGGTCGGTGACGCCCGCGGGCAGTTTGAGGGTCTTGGTCTCGGGGTCGAACAGGGGGGCCAGGCTGCGGTACATGACGCTGGACTCCTTGTCCACCACGCCGTTCTCCCCCGGGCGCTCGTAGCCCAGGTGTTCAGGGTCGCCGTGGATCAGCGCCGTTTTCTCGCCGATGGGCTCCAGGGTCTCCCGGTCCAGCTCCACGCCCCAGATCGGCTCGGTGTTGGTGCAGCCCCAGTAGAAATAGAGGCGGCCGTCGTCATCGAGAAAGAGGTCGGGATCCCAGAACGGGAAAGGTGCGGCCACCTGCTCGAATTTTTCATGCAGCGGGTCGGCGCTGCGCAAAATCGGGCAGTCCTTGCTGCGGCTGGACGCGCAGAAGTAGAGGTACTCCCCCACCTGCCGCACATCGGGGGCATAGTCGTAGATCATCAGGTCGGGATCGGCGTGGAAGCGCCAGCCGAGCAGATCATCCGAATAGAAAAAGCCCGCCGACATCGAGACAAACAGGTAGTAGGTGCCCTTGAAATACACGAGCGTCGGGTCGGCCCCTTCGCGGAAGGCGTAGCGGCGGCCCTGCTCGTTCATGTGCTGGTAGCGGTAGGGCAGATCCAGCGGGTTGCAGTAGGTGTTCATGCGTTGGCCTCCGTCTTTTTGATGCCCTGCAAAATCCGGTTGAGCTGCTTGATACTCTCCTCGTCGGCGCCGCTCTGTTTGAGCAGGCTGACCAGCGTGATCCGGTTCATCATCCGCTGTAAAGCCGGGTTGTCCTTGACCGTCTCGGCGATTTCGCCGTGGCTCTCGGCGCCCTTGGCCATCATCTGGTCAATGATTGCGGCGGCCTCGGGGTTCTGGCGGATCTCGCCCAGCGTATCCAGGATGGAATAGCAGTTCGGGTCGGCTTCCCCCTTGTCGAACCAGTTGGTCACGCCGGTGGAAGCCGCCCGGCCGGGCTTGCGGTAGGCCGGGTTGGGCTCGGCCACCTTGCGCACCAGCATGACGCTGGTGCAGTCCTCGGCCCGCGCTTCAATCGTGTGCTCACCCGAAATGGGCACCTGGAAGCTGAACACCACATGTCCCTGCGCGGTGCCGAACAGCTTGCCGTCGACATACAGACTGACCTCGTTCTGGTTGGAGTACACCTTGATCTCGGTGACCTCCTCGGTGCGGTCCACATACCGGCTGCCGCAGAGGTGAACAAACGGATCGGTGTGGTTCCAGGCCGCTTTGTACAGATAAAAAGCATCCTTCTTGAGCTGGCGGTCGAAGGTGACAAGGCCCTTCTGATTCTCACCGTTCTTGCCGCCCTCGTCCCGGCCGTCCGCGCCAAAATCGAACAGGTTCCACACATGGGTGGCCCACAGCCAGGGGCGGGCTTCGATCATGCGCAGCATATGCTCGTGGTAGACGCACTGGTAGCTCTCGGTGTAGTCGCCCTTCTCCGGCGTCGGGCTCTGATACGCCGGGTTGGCGTCGGCGCCATACTCCGAAAAGCCGATGCAGCGGTCGGGGAATTTGGCGTGGTATTCGTCAAAGAACTCGTCGTTCTGTTCCAGTTCGCCCAGGTACCAGCCGAAGTAGAGGTTGTAGCTGTTGACATCGGGAATTTCGAGGATCGGGCTGTCGATGTCCAGCATAAAGACATTGGCCATCGTGGTGGGGCGGGTGGTGTCGAGTGTATGGCACAGGTCATTGAGGGCGCGGTGGTTTTCCAGCAGTTCTTCGTTGACGGCGGAGGCGGCCGTGATCTCGTTGGAGAGCCCCCACACCGCGATGCAGGGGTGGTTGTAATTCTGCACGATCAATTCGGTCATCTGGGAAAGGGTGTTTTCCCGCCCATCGTGCATGTGCATCGTGATATAGGGGATCTCGGCCCAGACAATGAGACCATTTTCATCGCAGAGGTCGTAGAAGTATTGGGTGTGCTGGTAATGAGCCAGACGCAGCGTGTTGGCCCCCAGTTCCTTGATGATGGCCATATCCTCCTCCATCATGGCGGGGGTCAGCGCGTTGCCGGCGCCCTTACGGTCCTGGTGGCGGGAGACCCCGCGCAAAGGATAGCTGCGGCCGTTGAGCAGAAAGCCCTTCTGCGGGTCGATCTCAAATTTCCGGCAGCCGAACCGGGCACTGACCGCGTCCCCGCTGGACAGGCTGGCGGTGGCCGTGTAGAGGTAAGGGTCGTTCAGGCCGTCCCAGAGGTGCACATTCTCGATCGTAAAGTCGGCGCGGGCGTAGCCGTCCGCAACCGGCACGGTTTGGGTCTGGCCTGCCAGGGCAAAGGTGACCTCGGCATCATGGGCCGGGCCTTCTACCCACGCCTCGGCCATGACGGTGGCGGTGCGTGTTTCCAGATCCACCACCGGTGTGATCTTCAGCCCCGGTCCGCCGTGATACCCCAGCGCAAAATGGGTCTCAGGCACCAAAATCAGGCGTACTTCCCGGTACAGCCCGCCGTAGAAGGTGAAATCCGCCTGCTGCGGGTAGACAGTCCGGCTGCGGGCATTGCTGACCGAGACCGCCAATTTGTTGTGGTCCTTCAAGTGATCGGTCAGATCCACCCGGAAGGTCGAATACCCGCCGGCGTGCTCGGCCAGCTTTTCGCCGTTCAAATAGACTTCGGCTGTCATGGCCGCGCCCTCAAATTCCAGCCAGACCCGGCTGTTTTCCGTCGTTTCCGGCCGGTCCAGGTCGCGGAGATACCAGCATTTGCCCCGGTAATAGTCGTCGCCGCCGTCCTGGCCGTCCTCGGCGTTCCAGGTGTGGGGCAGGGTGACGGGCACGCCCGCACCGTCGGCGGGGTGTTCGGCCTTGATGAAGGTCCAATCCTGATTCAGAGAATGAATGGTACGCATAGATGCTTTCCTTTCTTGGAAGATGAGAGTCAGCGAAAAAAAATGTAGGGAGTGCGGTGTTCTTTCCTGGCCGCAGCCGTCTTTCTGTGGTATGATAGGAGCAACCGCAGGAAAGGAGACCACCCCGTGGATATTCATGAAAAAGTATCGCTTTTGCAGGAACTTGTGGCCTGCTGTGACGCCATTTCCACCTGGTGCTATGACGCCAAGGGGGAACTGCTGTTTTCCAACTGTACCGACGAGACGGTGCTGAACACAGCCTTTTCGGCTTTCGGCTGCCGCAGTATTCTGATGGAGCACACAAACATTTGGAGTAATCCGTTCCTTTTGGGAACCTCGCTGGGGCTTGTCTGGGGCGCAGCATTTGAGCGGGAGGACGGTGTACTGCGGCGGTTCTGGCTGCTGGGGCCGGTGTTCTACGCCACCACCACCAAGGGGCAGATCGAGCTGGGGTACGACCTCTACCGCGGGCTGGAGCTGAGCATCGCCTGGAAGGAGCAATTCATGCAGGCGGCCTCCCGCCTGCCGGTCGTGACCAGCGAGCTGCTGGGGCGTTACCTGCTGATGCTGCACTACTGCCTGACCGGGCAGACACTGCATTACAGCGACATCGTCATGCCCACCGAACTGCTTCGCCCCGCCAAACCTGCCGAGCCGACCAAGCGGGACCGGTATCAGGTCTATGCAGCCGAGCGGGCGCTGCTGGACATGGTGCGCAACGGGGACCTCAACTATGCCGAGGCTTTCAGCAATTCCAGCCTGCTCAGCAGCGGGGTGCCGGTATCCGGTCCCGACCCGCTGCGCCAGGTAAAATCCAGCATCACGGTGTTCACCAGTCTTGTCTGCCGCGCCGCCATAGAGGGCGGCGTCAGCCCGGAAGAAGCCTATTCGCTGGGGGACGCCTACATCCAGCGGGCCGAAAATGCCCGCAGCCAGCAGGAACTGCTGAACCTGCCCGCCACGATGTACGACGATTTCATCCATCGCGTCCATCGCTGCCGCACCAACCCGCGCTACAGCCAGGCCGTGCAGAAATGCATCGATTACATTGAGCTGCATCTGGAAGAGCGCATCCGCGCCGCCGACCTGGCCAGGCAGACCGGGTACGATGAATACTACCTGACCCACCGCTTCAAAAAGGAAACCGGATATGCGGTTTCCGATTATGTGCGGTTCGCCAAGATTGAGCGGGCCAAGGTCCTGCTGAGTTCCACCGCGCTGAGCGTGCAGGAGATCGCGGACAAGCTGGGCTTTTCCAGCCGAAGCTATTTCATCCGCAGCTTTCGCGGCGTGACCGGGCAGACGCCTTCTGCCTGGCGGGCCCAGGCGGACCAATGACCACCACGGGGAGGGACGGCGTGAGCCGCCCCTCCCTTTTTGGATGGGTCACTTGCTTTGCAGCGCCTGCTTCTTGGCGGCGATCCGTTTCTGCACGTCCACCATGTCCTTCTTGGTGAGCTTGTAGAACCGCATCGCGATCAGCGAGATCACATAGCCGATGATGGGCACGCCGAAGGTGAGGAACAGCGTCATCGCCTTGATGGCCGGGGTGGGCGCGTCGGTGGGCTGGGGCGTCGTGTGGACATAGCCGATCAGCGACACGCAGAAGGTCGCGATGGTGATGCCGAAGGAGGAGATCACCTGGTCGATGAAGTTGTAGGTGGCCGTGACAATGCCGGGGATGTACTTGCCGGAGGCGTCCAGCTCATAGTCGACAATGTCAGCGCGCATCGCGCCGTTGGCCGTCGTGATGCACATTTTGGAGCCGTTGTTCAGCAGCAGAATCGCAAAGAACAGGCACAGCAGCACCATGTTGGTGCGGATCGCGCTCATATCAATGGCGGCGCAGAACACGATGCCGAGCACCGAGATCACCACGCACACCCAGGTCCAGGTGACGGTGGCCTCCTTGTTGCCGTGCTTGCCGCAGTACCGCGCGCCGAAGATCGCAAACACGATGCTGGGCAGCATCGACAGCATGGACACGATGGTGCCGAACTGGATGTTGCCGATCAGGATGCCGAACATCATCGTCGAGATGATGGTCTGGCTGTTGACCTGCTGGGCCAGCTTGTCGGCCACGGCGGACAGCGTGTACAACTGGAACGGCCGGTTGGTCGCGAGGAAGTGGAACATATCCTTGAGGCCCACGTCGTCGCCGCCGGCCGTGATGCCTTCAAAGTTTTCGGGCTTGTCGACCGGCGTCAGGCCGATGCAGGCGATCAGCGTCAGCACCCAGGCCACCGCCACATAGACGATGCAGGTCAGGGACAGCATATCCTTGGTGTACTGGTTGCCGAACATCGGCAGAATGACCATGGTGGAGACCAGAGACAGCGCCATCGGGAACGCGTAGTTGTACACGGTCGCCCAGACCTGCACGGTCGGGCGCTGGCGCGGGTCGTTGGTCATGACGGCGGGCAGCATGTTGCCGGCAATGTCAAAGATCGAGTTGCCGACGATGTTGACCATGTACAGGATGATAAACAGCACCACGCTCTGGGTCTTGCCCGAGAACCAGACAAACAGCATCAGCATGGCGATGCTGCGGATCGTAAGGCCCAGCAGCATCAGGATGCGCAGTTTGCCGAAGCGGGTGTGCAGCTTGTCGATCCAGACGGCCAGAAACGGGTCGATGACGCCGTCGAACCAGCGGGTGGCTGTCAGGATCACGCCGGCCAGCGCCAGGGCGATGCCATAGCCCTCGTTGGCTACATAACTCATCAACCCCACCAGGGAGTAAAATGCCATCGCCGCGCCGCCCTGCATCTCGGCAATGGCGATGCACCAGGTGGGAACGCGGCGATACTGTACGCCGTCGATCTCACTCTGGGTCGGTTTCTTTGTCTGTGCCATAGTTTTTTCCTCCTTTTGTCCGGGGTTGCGGTGCAGCCCCGCTCTCTGCCCTTACTGTAGCACAGGCGTGCGCCTCAAGAAATGCAATAATTCAAGTCAAAATTCATTTATTCATCATGTTGTGGCTGCGTATGTAATGATTGCACTTTGTCTTGAATTATTACCTTTTTTCTTTGGGATCGGTGCGGTATGCTGTACACACAGCGGACCGCGAACCGCCTGGTCCGATGCAATTTGATGGTTTGGTTGGAAAGGAGTTTCCCATGACACAGTTTACCCCCGGATTTTTGATCGGCGCCGCCACCGCCGCCCACCAGGTGGAGGGCAACAACATCCACAATGACTGCTGGGCGCAGGAACAGATGGAACACTCCAGCTATGTCGAGCCCTCGCTGGACGCCTGCGACCATTATCACAAGTATGCCGAGGACATCCGCCTGATGGCCGGGGCCGGGCTCAACGCCTACCGCTTTTCCATCGAGTGGGCCCGCATCGAGCCGGAGGAGGGCTGCTTTGACGCGGCGGAACTGGAACACTACCGGGATGTGATCCGCTGCTGCCAGGCACACGGCCTGGAACCCATCGTGACGCTGCACCACTTTTCCAGCCCGGTCTGGCTGATCGCCAAGGGCGGCTGGGAGGCCGAGACAACCCCGGCCGACTTCGCCCGCTATGTGCGGTATGTGATGGAGAACCTTGGCGGTGAGCTGCGATATGTCTGCACCATCAACGAGGCAAACATGGGCGTGCAGGTCGCGGCCATTGCCGAGCGGTATAGAAAACAGATGATGAAGATGGCCGCCCAGGCCCAGGCAGGCGGGCAGTCCCCCGATGGGTCGGTGCAGATGGGCATGAACTTCCAGAAGATGATGGCCAATCAGGCACGAATCGCCGCCGAAAACAAGGCCGTGTTCGGCACCGAGACGCCCCAGTGTTTCACCAATCCCCGCACGCCTCACGGCGATGAGCTGGTCATGGAAGCCCACAAGGCTGCCCGCGCCGTCATCCGGGAGGTCTGTCCCGGTGTCAAGGTCGGCCTGACGCTGAGCCTGCACGACATCCAGGCCCTGCCCGGCGGTGAGGAAGAAGCCGCCAAGGTCTGGGAGGAGGAATTCACCCACTACCTGCCCGCCATCGAGGGGGACGACTTCCTTGGCGTGCAGAACTACACCCGCGCCCGTTATGACCAAAACGGCAGCATGACCGCCCCCGAAGGCGCCGAGCTGACCCAGATGGACTATGAGTTCTACCCCGAAGCCCTCGAACATGTGCTCCGTCGGGTGGCCAAAGATTTTCATGGCGACCTGATCGTGACCGAGAACGGCATCGCCACCGCCGACGACGCCCGCCGTGTTGCCTTCATCGAGCGGGCGCTTGCCGGCGTACAGAACTGCCTGGCCGACGGCCTGCCGGTGCGCGGCTACTTCCACTGGAGCCTGATGGACAACTTTGAGTGGCAGAAGGGCTTTGCGATGCAGTTCGGTCTGATCGCCGTAGACCGCGCCCACGGCCAGACCCGCACCCCCAAGCCGAGTTTGGCGTTCCTGGGGCGCTATGCCGCCAAAGCCTGACCCCCCGGACCGCAGCAACCAAACGCCCCGGCCGTCCGATTGCTTCTGCAGCCGGATAGCCGGGGCGCATTTTGTTCAAAACGGTTTATTGCGGCATGGCGGCCAGGGCGGCGCCCTCGCACAAGGCGGTAATCACGGCGGCCACCTGCCCGGGTTCGGTCTGCATCCCGCTGCGCAGCCAGTACTGGATGATGCCGCCCGCCCCGGCGGCCAGGAACACATTGCGCATCGTCTGCTGGGGTTCGCCTGCGGCCGGCGCCATATTCCCCTGCCGTGTATTCATATACCGGAAGCACCGCTCCACCATTGCGTACAGAAACCGCTCATCCTGGTTTTGCCGTGCCATGACGCCCAGCAGACTGTCGTTGTCCCGCAGCGCGCAGAGCGCCGCCGTCATTGTCGCGGCGGTTCCCTGCGCCTGCGTTGCCTGCAGCAGTTCTTCCAGCAGCTCAAGCCCGCGCTGTTCCAGCTGTTCCATCAGGTCAAAGCAGTCCTTGTATTGGCGGTAAAAGGTGCTGCGGTTGATCTGCGCCAGGGCGCAGACCTCCTTGACCGTGATGCGCTCCACCGGTTTCTGGCGCAGCAGCTGCAAAAACGCGTCGGTGATCACCTGGCGGGTGTAGCGGGTCCGCAGGTCAGTTCGCATGGCGGTGCTCCTTTCTGCAACAGATCCCGCCCCGGTGCCGCACAGCGGACACACGGGCGGAAAGTAACGGTTGTCTGCGGGGTCTGCTTTCAGTATACTGGGCACAGGGAAAAAATGCAACATATGTTTTTTATCGTTCACCCTGCTGCTTTTTGGGAAAGGAGGATCCCCTATGCAAAACAGTGAAGTGTTGTTCCGGGAAAAGCCCATCTGGCGGGCGATCTTCTCGCTGGTAGGGCCGTCGATCCTGTCGGTGCTGGTCATGGTGATCTACAACATGACCGACCTGTTCTTCATCGGCCTGCTGCAGGACATGGCCCAGACCGCCGCGGTGTCGGTGGTGGGGCCGG